>JBBQUN010000166.1:0-10552 GCA_038212405.1 Acidimicrobiales bacterium
ATCGGCCGCCGAGTCGAGCGGCTCAGCCGGCGGAAGCGTGACCGCCGCTGGTCCTGCTGTGGCCGATTGGTCCAACAGAGCGACGAGCAGTGCCATGACGAACAGGCTGATGAGGATTCCCACCAACCAACCGAGCTGCAATCCGAAGATGAGTGCAACGGTCGCCATCAGCGGACCGGGTCGAACCGTGGAGTCGGTGGCCCATCGCTGCAGGTAGTAGTCGGCGACCAGCCACAGGAATCCAGCCCCGACGGCGAACCAAAGCGAACCTGTGCCCTCGCCGCCGGCGAGCAGAACAATTGGCGCATAGCCAATGACGACTCCGGCCATCGGCACGATCGACCAGGCACCGACCCACACGGCGAGCACCACGACCCCCGGTAGCCCGAGCAACGCCGCAACGAATCCTCCGAGGACACCACCGAGGATGGCGCCGGCCAAGTTGCGATCCAAGAAACGGCCGGCCCGTCGGCTGCTCTCGGAGACGGCGAGAACAACCCGGACCCGCCTCGCCTCGGGCAATAGTCGGCTCATTCCTCGCAGAAGACTCCCGCCTCCTTGGAGGGCGTAGATCGCGAGGAAGACGACGAGAAACAGTTCGAAGCCTTGTTGGGCGGCTGCGAAACCATCATCGGTGCCGGCCAAGATCTGTGTCGGTAGCCCGTCGAGGAGTTGGGCCGTCCGATCGGCGACGTGGGCCTCGATCAGGAACTCCCGCAAGCTCGAACTCTCGAGTTCTGCGATCCTGGCCGGTATGGCTTCGGTCAGCCGTTCCGCCTGCGTGCTCAGATCCCTCGTCTGGATGACGAACAAGCCGACGACGGCAACCGTTGCGGTGAGGAAGATCGAGGCAATCGACAGCGCTCGGGGCAGCGTGCGGTCGAGCCAATCGACCCCTGGCCGGGCCATGGCGGCCAGGGTCACGGCAAGGAGAAGCATGCCAATGACATGACGGCCGTTCGAGACCAGCGAGAACAGGAACCACGCGCTGGCGAACCACAGCAGAACGATTCCGACGAATCGAGGTGAGAAGCTCAGTCGCATGTCCTCAGTCTGCTCGGTCTTGCCGATCTGAGCGTTATCGCTGGTCCTGGGGTGATCGTTGTCCAGCGGGTGCTCAACCAGTCGACGAACGACTGCGCCGTTGTATGCCTGGTTGGCGGTGGCTGCCAGGTTCGCGCATGCTTCTGGCTCTCACGTCTCGGAACGAACACGTCGTTCTGGTTTTCTTGTGCGAAGTGCATGTACTGATGGTCGTGGCGAAGTTTCTCGGCTGGGCTTTGGCGCGGATCGGTCAACCCTCGGTCGTCGGCGAGTTGCTGGGCGAGCTGGGACTCGTCAGGCGCAATGTCGGTCACATGATCCTCGCTGTCGCAAAGCGAATGACGTCGTCGGTTGGATTCTCTTGGGTGGAGTGGCCGGAGCGGTTGGCCGGGGCGAGTGGGACGTCGCGTCGGCGAAGGGCATGTCGGTCAGTCGATGAGGCCGAGCGCGCTGGCTCGGGTCACTGCGTCGGAGCGGCTGTGGACCCCGAGGTTCGCCCAGCGCGTCAGGTGTCTTGCGTTCGGTCACCTGTCTTGTGTCGTGAGCGACGTGTGACCGCCGCCAGGCCTCGTCCGCTCAGGCTGAGCAGCGTGCCGACTGCATGGGCTGTTCCGCGCAGAACGGCCAACAGGCCACGGAAGAACGCGATCCCTGATTGTTGCTCGTCGTTCATGGTCGTGGACTCCTGTTGTCTTGGAGGTGTGGTCAGTGCAGGAGGAGCATGATGACCAACGATGAGCATGACATGGGGGAGGGACCTTGGCCTCTGCCGGGAGCGAGATGCGCGAGCCGATGATGTCGAAAGGCGGCACGACGTGTCGCAGTTGAGAGGAGTCACCATGTACTTCGGTGGAGGAGCAGTCGTACTCATTCTGGTCATCGTCGTCATCGTGTTGTTGATGCGCGGCCGGTGATCGGCTTCGGGGCGTCCCTGCCCACGGCGGGGACGCCTGACAGAGCCAGCCGTCGAGTCGGCGGCTGATGGCGTATCCACGTACGAGACGCGGGTGCGGAATTCGTGAACGTTCGACCGACGAGTGAATGGAGTTGTCATGGACAACAAGGATCAGGTCAAGGGCAAAGTGAAGCAGGCAGTGGGTGACCTCACGGACAACGAGGACCTGAAGAAGGAAGGCGACGCCGACGAGAAGGCAGGTGAGGTCAAGGAGTTCGTGGAGGACGCCAAGGACAAAGCCGACGACTTGATCGACACGGTGAAGGACAAGATCACCAAGCACTGATCATGAGTCCGAGTCAGTTCCCGCGGCTTCTCACAGCGCCGCAGGGGCGCGAGCTGTCGTTGTCGCGGGGAGTGCGGATGGTGTGAGCGACCCAGGTCAGGTTCTGGAGCATCTTGTGGTAGCTGGCGCGGCAGAGGCAGATGATGCCCACGGGCGAGCGCTGGGCGTCGTTGTGGTCGACAGATGGATGGTGAGACGGTCTGTCGATCTACCAACCATCTACCGGGACACCGGTAGTCAGGCGGAAACAGCGGGGTGCAGACATGGAAGATGCGGCGTTGATGTCCGATGCCCTGCCGGATCGTCGTTTGACGACGAAGACGACCCTGTTGGAGTCGCTCGGGTCTGAGGTGATCGTGCAATTCCCGCTCGGTGCGGAGCCGTTCTCCATCACGGACGCGGAGTTCGAGGGTGAAGACGCCATCGAAGCAGCGTGACGCGTCGGTAACGCCATCTATACGGGCCGGTTCTCGCCTCGTTCGACCCCTCGTATGGGCGAGGATCTGGAGATCGCGGTCGATATCAGCCGTCTCCACTGCTTCGACAAGGCCACCGGCCGGATTCGTTCTCATAACCCGAAGGTCGCAGGTTCAGATCCTGCCCCAGCCACCAAGGGATGTCTCAAGACATCGGAAACCCTCGAACCCCCGGTTCGGGGGTTTTGTTTGTTTTGAAGCGTGGTTGGTGGCCGATGTCGGGGTTGAGGGTGAGGTGGCGGAGGAGTTCGCCGGTGTCGGTGACGATGACCCGGATATCGAGGTCGTCGATGAGGACGATGCCCGCGATCCCTTGGTGGGCTCGACCGATGGAGATGTGGTGCATGCGGCCGCCGCGGCGTAGTGAGACGGCCCCGGTTTTGTCGATTCGGTCGCGTCGGACCCTGTAGTGGGGGCCCGTGGTGCTGCCTGCTGGCCCAGTTTTTGGTAGGCGATGGCTGGTGTTGCCCGGCCGAGTGATCGGTGGGGGCGTCGTTGGTTGTATTCGTCGAGGAACTCGTCGATCAGGGTTTGGAGTTGTTCGATGGTGGTGGGCTGGTCGGGTTGAGCGGTGAGCCATTTCTTGACTGTCTGGTGGAAACGTTCGACTTTGCCGCAGGTGGTTGGATGATTGGGTCGTGAGTGTTTCTGGTCGATGTCGAGGGCGGCGAGGCGTGTCTCGAGACCGTTGCGGCCGCCGGGGTAGCCGGCGAATCGTGTGGTGTAGACGAGGCCGTTGTCGGTGAGGACAGAGGCCGGGAACCCGTGTAGTTCGGCGGTTTGGTCGAAGGTGGAGACGACGATGGCGCCGGTGACGCGGTGGTGGGAGGTGACACTCAACGCGTAGTGGGAGTGGTCGTCGAGCCAGACAAGGATTTCGGTGTCGGCTCCGTTGGCGAGCCGGTAGTGGGTGAAGTCGGATTGCCAGGTTTCGTTGGGGAGGTCGGCCTCGAATCGGATGTAGGACGATTTTGGTCGTTTCTTTGGTGCTGGTTCGATGAGGCCGGTGTCGAGGAGTCGGCGTCGGATGGTGGAGATCGAGACGTGGTGGCCGTCGCGGGTGAGGTGCCAGTGGATGGTTTCGGGTCCGTCGTCGAGGCCTCGGTGGGTGAGGTCGATCCGCAGGTTCACGATGTGTTGGGTGAGTTCGTCTGAGACTTTGGTGGGTGAGGTGTTGGGTCGGCGTGATCGGGGTTCGAAGGCGGTGTCGCCTTCGTTGCGGTAGCGGGTCATGAGTTTGGAGACCCAGCTTTTGGAGACGTTGTAGCGGGTGGCGGCTTCGGACTGGGTGAGTCCTTCGATGTGGATGGGCAGGATGATCGCTCGTGCCTTCGACATCACCCAGGATGACGGGTCGAGAGTTTCCTATGTCTCGACTCATCGGTTTCCTATGTCCTGAACCAGCACACTGCCCCCGCCAGCACACTGCCCCCGCCACCACAAGAGCCCTGGTCACAGCATTGCTGAGGCCGGGGCTCCTTCGTTTTCGGACAACTGGGGTCTCGAAAAGGTCACGCCATGTTGTGTGGGTGCTGGGTGCCCCGACAGACCGGAGCGATGTACGGCGAGAAATCGGCCAATCACTCCGCATGCAGCAGAGCATTCAACTCCCCATGTTGGACATGTTCGACCTCACTTTGTACTCTGCCGCCGCGCTATCAGTTCCTCAGCCTTTGACCAGATGAACTCCGGAAAAAGCGAATGGGCAACTGAGGGATCTAGCGCTGGCCTGGCGTTGAAGCGCTGGCGAAAGACCGTTGCAAGACTCTCTACATCCATAGGGGACGCGTTGTTCGCACTACCGATAATCCTGTTGATCGACCGTCGCATTCGATTGAACTGAACAGAATCGTCCCGGAACTCCTTCCGATAACGCCCGGCCATGATGTAGATGAACAGTGCCGTCGAGACAAGGCGGAACTATCTCGTGTCCGGCTCAGTCCGATCTATGGAAAGAGTCCGAGCTCATCCTGTCGCGGCGAGATACCCGAAGTCCTCGAGGTCGGGGTTGGTCGGTCGGTATGTTCCATCGTCGCTGAACATCGGGTCGGTATGTACGTTTCCACCGCCGTCCTCGACATTGATGTGCGACTCGAGCACGCCGATCGAGTCCCACCCAGCGTTGTTGCGAACGACGTTGCTGCCACCGCTGAGTTCGAACGTCGTGACGTTGGCGCGGTTTGCGTGCGCTCCAACCATCAGGTTGTTCTCGAGGGTGACCCCGGTCGTACGCCAAGCGAGTTGCACGTTTGACGGCCCTCGATTGTCGACCATGGTGTTGTATCGGATGAGCAGGTTGCCGACCCAGTCTCCGTCGGGTGCCTCCGGTCCGATCTTTATCGCTCGGCCGTTCTCGGATCCGACCAGCAGGTTTCGTTCGATGAGCCCACCGTGGGTTCCGCTGTTCAGATAGATGAGGTGGTCTTGGTTTCGGTCGTTTGCTGGAATGGTGTCATGCACGTAAAGGCCCGAGAGTTCGAAGTTTTCTGGCAGACCTGAGACAAGGATGGCCGCAAATGAACGGGCACCCCAGATCTCCGCGTCAGAGAACTGCCAGTTGCTACCGCCGTCGAGCTTCACCATGTGCTGGTCGTTCGAGTTTCGCTTGTCGTCCCAGGTGACATTGATCCCTTCGATCGTCCAGTGTTCGAGGCCGCTCAGCCACAACAAACCCACGATGAGTGGCAGTTCACCGTCGGCGGCACGAACGACGATTGGTTCGTCGACCGTTCCAACGCCGATATCGCGCAATTTGATCTGCTCGGTGTACGTACCACCGTGCACGATGAGTGTCTGGCCTGCGGTCAATGATTGAAGAGCGACCGCCAGCTCGTTGAACGGTCGATCGATCGATCCGTCGCCGGCTGCCGCGGAGCTGGGGTCTACGTGAAGAACAGTCGCTGCAGGTACTTTGATTGCGGTTGTCGTCGAGGATTCGACAATCGACGACGCTGCATGTGTTGTTGAGGAACGGCCGCTGGTCGTGAGCGCTTCCGACGTGGCGTCCGACCCTTCTACGTCGACGAAAGCACAGGACGCGGCGAGCAGAGAAAACCCGGCAATTGCGATCGCCCGTCGAAAGGGTCGAGAGCAGCTGCGTTGGTCCATGTGGCTTGACCTCATCACGGGCAGGAAAGGCAGGTAGGCAGTGCTCGAGCTGCGTCGTGACCTAGGGGACCGCGAACTCGGTCGAGCGAAACAGGGTCCGAATAAGCTTCAGGCGCTGTCGTCACACAGCCAGGGTAGTACGTCGGAGAGGCCAGCGATGGGCGAGCTTGCAGAGAGTGAGGTTTTGATCCATGCTAACCACGATGAGTGGTTGCAGGTGACATGGACGAGAGATTGAACTTCGACGGGCAAAGGATCAGGAAGGCAAACGGGAGACCCCGTCCACTGGCGACGGTCGTGCTTGTCGTGCTGCTCGGAACGCTGCTGACGATCGTTCCCGACACTCCTGCTGCACCAGCAGCGGCGACCGTGTTCGAGACGCGGATTGCCTCCTCGGGCGACGACGTCGAAGAGCGTGCGTCGGGTTCGATGCGACTGACGTCGTCAGACCTCGAGATGGTCGAGGACAATGGAATCCAGACGGTCGGATTACGCTTCCGTGTCGTCGATATTCCGGTGGGCGCCACAATAACTGCGGCGTGGGTGCAGTTCACCGCCGACGAGACCGACGCTGGTTCTGCGGCACTCGACATTCGAGGTGAGGCGAGCGGATCCGCGGCCGAGTACGAGACGAGTGAGACGAACCTGACCTCGCGGCCGGTCACGGCGAGCTCGGTCAGTTGGAGTCCACCAGGATGGGCCACGGTTGGGGAGTCCGGTCCCGCACAACAAACGCCCGATCTCACCTCCATCGTCCAGGAGATCGTCTCTCGACCAGACTGGACCCAGGGCAACGCCCTCGCGTTCTCGATCGGGGGGTCAGGCAAGCGGGTGGCGGAGTCCGTCGACGGCAGTTTCGCCGCGGCACCACTGCTCCACGTTGAGTACGACATGTCGCCCAACGCGTTCCCGACGGTGACGATCACTTCTCCGACCGATGGTGGCGTCTTCATCGAGGGATCGACGGTCACACTTAGCGGTGCGGCGAACGATCTCGAAGACGGCAATTTGAGCGCGAGCCTCATGTGGTCATCCGACGTCGACGGGCCAATCGGTACCGGAGCGACCGTAGCGACGTCGACATTGACGAGGGCGGTGCACACGATCACCGCAACGGTGACCGATACTTCGCTGCAGTCGGTTAGCGCCTTCGTGAGCATCGACGTCGAGGGTCCGGGCGGAGCGCTCACCTTCGAATCCCGAATCAATTCCGGTGCCGACGATGCCGAAGAGCGGGCCAATGGCAGTGTCCTCGTCGGATCGAGTGATCTCGAGATGACCCTCGATGGCGGGGGCGATCAGACGCTGGGTCTTCGTTTCCCGGCCGTCACAATTCCTCATGGCTCTCAGATCGTGGACGCATGGGTGCAGTTCACCGTGGACGAGACGCACTCAGGAGCAACATCGCTTGTGATACGGGGCGAAGCCTCCGACGCAGCAGCGTCGTACGTCAACGTCGCCGGGAACATCACTTCTCGGTCGGTGACCTGGGCCTCCGCCACATGGACACCAGCGCCATGGGTTTCGAACGGCGATGCGGGTGGCGATCAGCGAACTCCTGACCTGTCTGCCGTGGTGCAGGAGATTGTCGACCGACCCGGTTGGACGTCGGGCGCGCCATTGGCGTTGGTGATCGATGGGATTGGCGAACGAGTCGCGGAATCGTTCAACGGATCTCCTGCGAGCGCGCCTCTGCTCCACATCGAGTATGACGATCCGTCGAACTTCACGCCGATCGTGACCATCACCGCACCTACAAATGGCGCGACCTTCACGGAAGGTGACTCGGTCAGCCTTGTTGGCGCAGCGAACGACGTCGAGGACGGTGACATCAGCGCACAGATCGCGTGGACGTCAGATGTCGACGGTGCCCTCGGTACCGGACCGGCCCTTAGTACCGTCCTCACGCCCGCTAGCCATGTGATCACGGCGACTGCGACCGATTCGAGTCTTGCAGTGGGAGTCGACAGCGTGTCGGTCGTGGTGCATCTGCTCAATCCGCCTTCCGTGCTCGACATCTCGATCAGCAGCGGATCCGACGATGCCGAGCAACGCACCTCCGGAACGGTAGTCCTCGCGTCGAGTGACCTCGAGCTCACCCTTGACGGTGGCGGACCACAGATCATCGGTCTTCGATTTGGAGGCATCGCGGTCCCACCCGACGCGCTAATCACCGCAGCTTCAATTCAGTTCACAGTCGACGAGACCAACACCGATGGGACATCGCTGACCGTTCGTGCTCAAGCCGCCGATGATGCGCCGACATTCAGTTCGCTCAGCGGCAGTATCGGATCGCGGCCGAGAACCGCCGCCTCGGTGGCGTGGAACCCGGCAGCATGGAACGTGGTGGGCGCAAGCGGAGTCGACCAGCGCACCCCTGATCTGGCGGCTCTGGTTCAGGAGCTCGTCGACCGGCCAGGTTGGATAGCCGGAAACTCGATCGTATTCGTCATCGATGGAACGGGTGAACGTGTCGCCGAATCCTTCGACGGAAATGCGGGCGCCGCAGCGTTGCTCCATCTCGAATTCGTGCCGTCACCGAACGCGAGCCCGAGCATCTCGATCAGCGAGCCGTTGAATGGAGATGCGATTGGGGAGGGCACCAACGTAACTCTGAGCGCAGCGGCGCTCGATCTGGAGAATGGTGATCTCTCATCAGCGATCACGTGGTCCTCGAGCCGCGACGGGACGCTCGGTACCGGTGCCTCGATCTCGGCTCCCAACCTCACCGTGGGCCTGCACACGATCGAAGCGAGCATCGTCGATCTCGACGGTGCCCACTCAGCTGCCGCGGTCCGAATCGCCGTCGAGTCGACCGATCCGTTCCTCATCGGTGCAGGCGACATCGCCGACTGCACCGACGATCGAGACGAAGCGGTCGCCGACCTGATCGCTGCATTCCCGAACTCGACTGTGTACACCCTCGGGGACAACGCCTATCCGAACGGCAGCGCCCAGCAGTTTGCCGCCTGCTATGACCCTTCTTGGGGGTCATTCCTACCTCGCACGATGCCATCGGTCGGAAATCACGACTACTTCACGCCGGGCGCGACCGGTTACTTCGGGTACTTCGGCGCTGCCGCCGGAGATCCAGCCGAGGGGTGGTACAGCTACGACCTCGGAACGTGGCATGTGGTCGTCTTGAACAGCAATTGTGGCCAGGTCGGCGGATGCGGTTCGAACTCGACGCAGGCTTCGTGGCTCGCAGCAGATCTCGCGGCGAACCCCGCAGAGTGCACGCTCGCTTACTGGCATCATCCGCAGTTCAGCTCAGGGCTCCCGTCGAACGGTTCCTACGATGTCTTCTGGCAGATCCTTCATGACGCTGGTGCGGATGTCGTCCTCTCTGGGCATTCGCACCATTACGAACGTTTCGCGCTGCAAGATGCGGAAGGAAACCTTGATCCCGAGAATGGCATCCGACAATTCGTCGCCGGAACTGGTGGAGATGATCTGCAAGGCCAGGGAACACCGGGCCGGAACAGCGAGGTGGCGAACTTCGATTCATTCGGTGCGCTGGGACTGACGCTTCACGACGGATCGTATGACTGGCAGTTCATTCCGGTCGAGGGCGAAGCCTTTACCGACGAAGGCTCGAGTTCTTGTGTCGAGGCATCGACGCCGGTCGATGTTCGGGTTGCAACGGGGACTGACGATGCCGAGGAGCGTGCCGCGGGAAACATGCTCATTGGATCAAGCGACCTTGAGATGACGTTCGATGCTGGCGGAGATCAGACGCTTGGCCTGCGATTCGCATCAGTCAACCTGCCCGCCGGGGCGACGATCAGCGATGCGTGGATTCAGTTCGAAGTCGACGAGGTGAGCACGGCGCCGACAACGCTCGCTGTGTGGGGTGAGGCCTCCGATCAGGCGATCCCGTATGCCTCGACCCCCGGGAACATCACATTGCGAAACCGGACAGCCGCGAACGTGGCCTGGGACCCACCTGCATGGAGGTTGAAGAGCGTTGCCGGACCAGACCAGCGAACCCCCGATTTGTCCTCCGTCGTGCAAGAGATCGTCGACCGTCCCGGCTGGACCACGGGATCGTCGATCGCCGTGATCATCGACGGCTCGGGCGAGGGGGTGGCCGAGTCCTTCGACGGTAAGGCGTCAGCTGCTCCGCTCTTACATATCGACTACACACTTCCGTAGACGACAGCCACACGGGGCTTCATATCGCTAGGACTGGTGAAAACTCACCGTCCCAAACGTTGGTTGGCCAGGTCGGTGGGTCGGCTTGGCGTCGTAGAGAGCTTCGAGGTCGCTGACCTTGAGCCGTCGGATCGGGATGCGGCCGAGGGTGGGGAGGATGTGGCGTTGGATCTTGCGGCGGTAGCCATGCCGGGTCGACTCGGCAAGCGTGTTGGCCCTGGCGATGAGCCACTGATGTTGTGGTCGATCATTCAGCGGCACCGGGTGAGTGTGGTTTGGGTGAGGGTCTGTTTCGTCGCGAGCCAGGTGGTGGTCATGAATCCGTGGACGGTGAGGTTGCATGACGTGGCTGGTCGTTGGCTATCAACGCGATGTTGCAGAGCTTCCGCTTCTTGGCGGTCGGGTCCGGCGGGATGCCATCGGCGTCGTTCTCGTCCGGTGATGGGGTCGTGGCCGTTGTAGTCGACGACGTAGAAGCGTTGGTTGCGTTGCACGATGTATGACATCGCCACCCATCGGCTCGTCGGG
>JBBQUN010000167.1:0-10506 GCA_038212405.1 Acidimicrobiales bacterium
CCGAGTTCGATCGGCTTGGAAGTCCATGAGAGGCACCGAGTAGCCGCAAGAGTCCGAGACACGGTCGGCGTGGACCACGATGATCGCTCGTGCACCGCGAGAAGGCGCGAACCTCGTGACGAGGTCGTCCCACGTGGCATCGCTCGGCAGCACTGCCTCGCCACGACCCTGCACGCGAACGATGCGAGCCGGCCCCTCGAACGCACACCACATCAGCGTGATCCGTCCGTTCTCCCTCAGGTGAGCGACCGTTTCGATGCCGCTTCCGGTGAGATCGAGGTAGGCGACGGTGGTCGAGTCGAGAATCTGAAGCGTTCCCGCCATCCCTTTCGGCGAGACATTCACATGGCCATCATCAGCGAGCGGCGAGGTGGCGACGAAGAACATCGGTTGCCGCTCGATCCAGGTGACCATGGCCTCGGAGAGTTCCTCGTACTGCGTTCCCATACCCGGTGACAGTAGTGCTCACGATCAACCTGCGCCCACGAGCACTCGATCGCACCCACATGCCCCATCAGGCGACTATCGCCTTGGTGCCGTGGGCAACGGTTAGCGTTCCGTCGATGAGCAACGCACGAACGACACCTTCGCTCGGACTCTCGCTTCCGGTTGCTTCGGCCCCCTCTTCATGTCCATGCGGATCGGGAGAGCCCCTCGCCAATTGTTGTGGCCCGATTCACGGTGACCACTCCTTGGCTCTGACCGCCGAACAACTGATGCGAGCCCGCTACAGCGCGTTCGTCCTACGTCGCCGTGGCTTCCTCGAGGCGTCGTGGCACCCCTCGACCCGGCCGGTATCGATCGATCTCGACGACGACACCGAGTGGACGGGACTCACGATCAGAACAGTGATCGCCGGCGGCCCCGGCGACCTCGTGGGAGAGGTGGCATTCACCGCACGCCTCCGAGACCCGGCGACACCCAACGAGACCGAGCAACAACTGGTCGAGCACAGTCGCTTCGTGCGAGAGAACGACCTCTGGCTCTACCTGAACGCGATCAGCTGATCGGCCTCGCGATGACCCCAGATGACGATGACCCAGATCACGATGCAGCAGAGTCGAACTTTCGGATGGACAGCGCAGCGAACACCAGGGTGATGCCGACCGAGTAGGCCAGCGCATACCAACCGCTGTTGCCAACCTCGTTGCCGTTGTACATCGCTCGCGCCGCGTTCGTGACCACGGTGAACGGGTTGGCGTCAGCAAAGGTCTGGAGCGGACCAGGGAGGGTGTCGGTCGAGACGAACGCCGACGACACGAACGTGACGGGGAACATCCATATGAAACCGCCGGAGTTCGCAGCCTCGACCGATTTGACCGACAGGCCGATCAACGCTTGCACCCAGCTGAGCGCGTAGCTGAACGAAAGCAACAACAGCGTGGCGCCAAGAGCACCAAGGAGCGACCCTTCGAAGCGAAACCCGATGATGAACGCGACCGCCAGCATGATGACGAACGTGAAGATATTGCGGGCCAGGTCGGACAGGGTTCGGCCGACGAGCACCGATGCCTGTGTGATCGGCAACGAACGAAGCCGGTCGATCAAGCCCTTGGTCATGTCTTCCGCGATGCCGATCGACGTGAAGGCCGAACCGAACACCACCGTCTGGGCGAAGATGCCGGGCATCAGATACTGGTAGTAGTTGGTGAATCCCGGCACCTCGATCGAGCCGCCGAACACGTAGGCGAAGAGCAGCACGAACATGATTGGCTGCACCGCGGCGAAGATGAGCAGCTCGATGTTGCGCGGGATCACTCGCAAATGGCGACCCGCTTCGGTCAGCGCATCTTGCACTGCTGGGCGAAGACCATGCGGCTGCTGGAACGACGGTGGCTGCTGGAACGACGGTGGCTGCTGGAACGACGGTGGTTCGAACGACGCGATTTGGTCTGGGTGGAGGGAGGTCATGCTGACACCTCTTCGGTTTCTGCGGCGTGGCCGGTGAGCGACAGGAACACATCGTCGAGTGTTGGTCGGCGAACCTCGACATCGACGATCTTGGCGCCAGCATCGTCGAGCGCTCGAATGGCAGCCGGGATGATGCCGCCGCCGGGTTGGATTGGTGCGGTGATGGTGAGCGGGTTGTCGGGATCGATGACGACCTCGCCAGTGGAAAGCGGCGCCAGCGCCGCCCGAGCGATCTCGATGTTTGCCTGATTGGCGATGGAGACGCGGATTCGATCGCCACCGATCTGGTCTTTCAGCTCATCAGCAGTTCCCTCGGCAATCTTGTGCCCGTGATCGATCACGATGATCGAATCGGCCAATTGATCGGCCTCTTCGAGGTATTGCGTGGTGAGCAAGACGGTGGTCCCTTCGGCGCCGAGTTCTTCGATCAATGACCACATGCCCAGGCGAGATCGCGGATCGAGACCGGTGGTTGGCTCGTCGAGAAACAGCACCGATGGTCGAGCGACCAGACTCATGGCGATGTCGAGTCGGCGACGCATACCGCCCGAATAGGTGTTCGCCAGGCGATCACCAGCATCGAGGAGGTCGAATCGCTCGAGCAGCTCGCTGGCCCGGGATCTCACACTCGGCTTTTTCATGTGAAAGTACCGAGCCATGAGCTCGAGATTCTCTCGGCCGGTGAGTCGTTCTTCGACCGCCGCATACTGACCGGTGAGCCCGATCCGTGCTCGCACTCGTGCCGGCTCGGCAACGACATCGATGCCATCGACGAACGCACGGCCACCGTCGGGGCGCAACAGCGTGGTGAGAATCCGAACCGAGGTTGTCTTCCCCGCCCCATTGGGACCGAGAAGACCGAGCACGCTCCCCTCGGGTACCTCGAGATCGAGACCATCGAGCGCTCGCTTCTCGCCGTACTGTTTGATGAGCCCTTCGGCCACGACTGCCTGCATGAGGTACGACCGTACTCAAGCCGTACGACAAGCCCTTCCGATTTTCGACCGTTGTCGACCACCAATCGGCGGTTGCGGGTGGCGCCTTCGTCTGCCACTGCTCTGTAGAGTCGTGCGTCGTGCCAACGACTCGCAGTCAGCGAGAGCTGCTGACAGATACCCACCGAGGGCCAGCATTTCGTGGCGTGGCGCTGGTCGTCGTCTCTGCTGCTGCGTTTGCCACCCTTGCCATTTTCGGCAGCCTCGCGCTCGACGAGGGGCTACGCAGCAACACGCTCTTGCAGTGGCGGTTCGGTCTCGCCGTCATCGCGCTTGGCGCTTTCCGCGCTTTCAACGCACACATCCCGGCCCGCACTCGCACATTGCTCCTGGCGTCTGGGTTCGTCTACACCGCACAAACGAGCTTCTACTTCGCAGCGCTCGAGCGCATCACCGCTGGCACCACGGCCCTCCTGCTCTACCTCGCGCCGGCCTTTGTCGTGTTCTACTCGGCCTTGCTCGGCACGCGACCGGGACGCCTCCAGATCATCGGGGTCGTCACCGCGTTACTGGGACTGGGCGTCATCCTCGGCGGCCCGTCCGCCGCCGATGCTTCGACGACGGGGCTTGCGTTCGGAGCGGCCGCCGGCGCGACGCTCGCCGGCTACATGCTGCTCGGGGAACGCGCCTTTGGCGGCGTACCCCCGTTGGCGATCGCCGCCCACAGCATGGCTGGCGCCTTCGTCGGATTCACCACACTCGACCTGGTCACCGGCAATGGGGTCGGCTTTCCCCGAGGCTCGACACAGTGGTTGCTCATCGCTGCGGTCGTTGTCATTCCAACGCTGATCGCCATTCCCCTCATGTTCGCCGCCATCCAGGCGATCGGCGCGGCACCAACGGCGGTGATCTCCACTGCCGAACCGGCTTTCACTCTCGGTTTCGCTGCGCTCGTGCTTGGTGAACGACTACGTCCGTTCCAGTTGCTCGGCGGCGCGCTGATCCTCGTCGCTGCGGTCGTCGCCCAGCGTTCGACCTCGCAACCGGCAACCACTCGATTTCCTGCTGGGCCGAGCGACCAAATCCCCGGCGGACACGACAGCGTCGTTTCCTGACGCCGAGCGCGTTCCCCGCCGGCGAGCGCATCGTCGTGCAGTGGCGCGAGGCGGTGTCGATCTTGTAGACACCCTCTCATGAGCACGAGCTACAAGGTCAGGATCGGCGTTGCTGCAGGTGCAGGTGTCGCCGACGATCCACTGGCGTTCATCGAACTGGTCGATGCCCTCGACGATCTGGGCTTCGACTCGATCTGGGTGCCCGACGTCATCACCACCCCAACCCTCGACCCCATCGCTGCGCTCGCTGTCGCTGCCGGTAGACGGCAGCGCCTCAAGCTCGGCACCCACCTCATCATTCCCGGGCGCAATCCGGTGTTGTTGGCAAAGCAGCTGGCAACCCTCGATCAGCTGTCGAACGGCCGTGTCTTGATCAACGCCGTCCTTGGCCTACGCCAACCTGGCGAGCTCGACGCGCAAGGTGTCGACGCCGATGCCCGCACCACGATGCTGGAGGAATCGCTGCACATCATGCGGTCGTTGTGGCGAGGCGAGACGGTCGAGTTCGACGGGAAACACCACCAATACGACAGTGCCCGACTTGCGGTCACCCCCAAACAACAGCCGCTCGAGGTGTGGATGGGCGGTCAGGTCCCTGCGGCACTTCGCCGATGCGGGCGGATTGGCGAAGGCTGGATGCCGGGGCTCTGCACCCCGGCCGAGGCTGCCGCTGGACGATTGGTGATCGAGGAGGCAGCGGCTGCCGCTGGCCGTTCGATCGACCGCGAGCACTTTGGCGTGAATCTCAGCTGGGTCGATGGGCCGATCTCCGACGCCGTCCGAGCAGGGATCGCAGCACGACGGACCGACCTGTCAGCCGACGATGTGATCGCGATCGGGGTCGACGGCCTCGCTGCGCAAATGCAGGCGTTTCTCGACGTCGGCTTCTCGAAGTTCGTGATCCGGCCAGCGGAACAGCCTGCGTCTTGGCCAACTGCCGTCGAGTCCGTGTCTGAGATCCTTGCGATGCAGACCTGACTCGATGAACCGCTATTGCTCGAACGTCGTGGTTGTCATGTCCGGGGCAGGGGCAGGCGCAACCGGGGCTTGGACCGTCGACCCGGTCAGATCGGCAAGCTCTTCGGCAATCAGGCGAACCAGCAAATCTTCGAGCGGCAGTTCCTCGTAGTCGATCGACTCGATACTGCTCGCTTCCCCCGTTGCTGCGCCGTTCACGCCGTAGCTGAGAAACACGAATCGGGAGCCGGTGAACTGCGCCAGTTGACGGAAGACGTACTCGGCCTGATCGTCGCTGTCGGATGAGGCGATCGGAAAGATCCGGATGCCACGTTCGGCGGCAATCCGCATGCTCGCGTCATAAGGCTGGTCGATCTGACGACCGATCTGCGGTGGGGCATCGGCCAGAAGAAACATGAGCTGCACGGTGGTGGCGGGGTCACGCCATGCCGGTTTGTTCAACGCATCGGCCAGCGCCTCATCGAGCGCTTCGGGGTAGTCGCCCCCGCCATCGGCGACGACGTCGGCGAGGGCGGACTGGAATGAGGCAACGTCGCCAGTGAAGTCGAAGGTTCGGGTCACGAACGCATCGCCCTCGTCCCGGTACACCGTGAGCGCCAGACGCAGATCAATCGGTGTTTCGAGTGCTGAGGCCCGTCGGGCGACTTCATCGACGGTCGCTTTGAGGCGTTCGATCTCGTCACCCATCGAACCGGTTGCATCAATCAAGAACAGGACATCGAGGGCAATGACACCATTGGCGCCTCCGGGCCGGGAAGCCTCGATCTCGACCACTGGCGCGTCGAGTGACACGCTCGACCCCTCAGCGACTGCGGTGAGTGTTCCCTCCGGCACCCAACCGGGCATCGCTGAGGGATGGACCAGCGCCACCCCGTCGGCACCGGTGCGGACGGTGCCGAGCACGACACCGTCCTGGACCACTTCGACGGTCGCACCTGCAACCGGCAGAGCGTTGGACCCGGTCACCACCACCCGGTGTTGTCGATGCACGTCGACGGCTCGCACCGACACGCCGAGTTCAGCGATTCGGTCCAGGTAGGCCAGATACTCCTGGAGCGATTCATTGTCATCGATGCTTCCGGCACGGGGCGGACCCGAGTCGGTTGGCACCCCCATCGTGAGACGGGCATCGACATCACCTTCCGCCTCGCTTGCCGCCATCGTCGACGCTGGTGATGGGCCATCGAAGGTGCGGTCGGCATCGCCGGGATTGCCGTCGAGCCAGCCGCGCTCGCCAATCTCACTGGTCGGGGTTGCGAGGGTGGTGGTACCGACTTCGGCCTGGCTCTCACTCCTCGCTACACACGAAGCTGCGCTCACCGACATGGCGAGCAACAGAGCGAGAAGCCGGATCGTCCTGACTCGAAACGATCCGATGGTGACACGAGCACGTTGCATGGTCTTTGAGACGATCCAAGCGACGAACTGGTTCCCGTGCCGAGCCGACCATGCGCGGCACTGGCCAGACGCTCAGCCAAGGGCGATGGCGACGGCTGCGTCGGCGTGAATCCGTGTGGTCGCAAAGAAGGGCAGCGGCTCGCCCTCGCTGTCGATCACGTCATCGGGACCGATGAGCAACTCGATCTCGGTGCAACCGGCAATGATCCCGCGCGCCCCGTCGTCGCTGAGGCGCATGATTACGTCGAGGTATTCCTCCTTCGACTCGGGGTTGATGATGCCCCGGACGAGCTCTTCGTAGATGATCTCGTGGATCGTGTGGCGATCGGGACCATCGGGCACTCGAACCGTGAGTCCATGAGCCTCGAGTCGGCCGCGATAGAAGTCCTCTTCCATGGTGTAGCGCGTGCCGAGCAGCGCAACGGTGTCGACCTCTGCGGCCAACACGGCCCGGGCGGTGGCGTCAGCCAGATGCAGGAACGGGACCGTGATGGCGGCCTCGATTGCTGGCGCAACGACGTGCATCGTGTTCGTACAGAGAACGATCACCTCGGCGCCTGCATCTTGCAACCGGCGGGCGTCGCCAGCCAAGAGCGCACCCGCCGACTCCCAGTCGCCCGCCGACTGGAGCTCCTCGATCTGAGCGAAGTCGTATGAGCGAATGATCAGGTCTGCGGAGTGCGTCCCACCCAGTGCCTCACGGACTCCCTGGTTGATCATGCGCTCGTACTCGACCGAGCTCTCCCAGCTCATTCCGCCCAACAACCCAATCGTCTTCATGGACAGAGTGTGCCACTTCCGATTTGATCAGCGGGTGACGACCTCGACGTGTTGGTTGACATATCCCTCGGTATTGAGCATCGCATCGCTCGCTCCGAGCGCTCGGGCCGCCGCCGCGCTGGCGGCGACGAAGTCGGGATTGCCGGCGATGAAGACACTGGTGTCGGCCAACGAGTCGAACAACTCGCTCAGGATGTCAGGGACATGACCGGTCTGTTCGCCCTCGGGAGGGTTCGCCCCGGTGTAGGTGATGATCGCCCTGAAGTTGGGATGCACCGATGACCACCACGCGAACAATCCAGGATCGAGTGCGTCATCGGCAGTTCGAGCCGAGAAGACGAGAGTCACCGGGTGGGGGAAGCCACGGCGCAGCGCCGCATCGGTCAAGGCAAGGATGGGAGCCAATCCCGATCCCGACGCCAAGCACACCACGGGCGTATCAGTGCCGGCATCGCCGACGAAGGTTCCGTACGGCCCATCGATGGCGACCGTCGAACCGGGAAGCACGGCTTCGTGAAGCCAGTTGCTGGTTGCTCCCCCTTCGACGCGAGTGATGAGCAGCGTCAGCTCGCCGTCGGGCCGAGGCGCGTTGGCGATCGAGTAGCACCGCTTCGCCGCAGCGCTTCCGGGACTCCCCACCAGGACGTACTGACCCGGCCAGTACCGCAGCGCATCGCCACGTGGGCGGAGGCGGAACTCCACGATGGACGGCGTCCGCAGAATGCGATCGGTCACGACGAACGGAACCCCCGTGCGTGGAGGAAACAGCAGCGGGCGGGCATCGTTGGTTCCGAACTCGATTTCGAGTTCGTCGGAGATAGGCGTTGCCATGCACATCAGGCCGTAGCCGTCTTCGCGATCAGCCCGTGAGAGCGCCATGGTCAGCACCATGCCCTGATCGAACCGGCCACCGAGCACCTTGGTTTTGCATTCCCCGCATGCGCCGGCACGACAGTTGTTTGGCAACGCGTAGCCCACTCGTTCGAGTGCGCTCAGAACCGTGTCAGAGGGAAGCGCCTCGACGAGTTTGCCCGAGGGCGACAGCTTGATGTGTTTGGCCATGTTCTCAGGAGACCGTTTCACAAGAGCGTTCAGAAGACCGGGATGATGTCTTCGAGATCGACATCACTCACTTCTTCACCAGAGATGTCGACCTCGGGAATCGCCGGGAACGGGATGTCGTACTGGTCGAGCACACTCTTCAAGTTGAGAATGGCCTCACGCCAGTTCTCCTTCTTGGCTTCGTACTCAGGGATGTGGAAGCCGGCCCCACGGGCGACTGCCTCACCAGCGCGCTGGTTCTCGATGAAGTCACTTGGGAGATCCCAGAAGTCTTCTGGCGGCTCGAACAGCACGGCGGAAAGGAAGAGGTAGCCGGCGCGTATCTGCTTGGTGATGATGGCGCGATTCTCGAGATCCAATTTTGGATAGTCGCGTTGCATCAGCGTCATGCAGATGGCCATGTGCCGGCCCTCGTCGCGACCGATGTTCTTGAAGGCAGCTTCGAATACTGGTTCGGTCGCGCCGGCCGCCATCTGGTGGAAGATGGTGGCGGCAGCGATCTCGCCCATGAGGAAGGAGCTGAACAGCACGGCCAGGTTGTAACGCGGGACCGCTTGCTTGTAGCCCTCCCAGTAGCGAGCGCCATTCCAGTACAACCACTTCGCGTTCTTCTGGAGACGCTCACCCAATTCGGTCTTTGGTTCGTACGTGATCGGGTCTGGCCAATCGAGGAGCTTGGTGATCGCCAGCCCACACATGTGCTCGTGGTTCTGCTCGTCTCGAGTCACCGAGAAGAAGCAACGCCGGACGGGGTCTTCCTCATGGTCTTCGTAGGTCTTGATCAACGCAGCGGCGAACACCGGCGGAGCCGAGGCATCAAAGACGCTGAGGAGTGTCCACCAGTAGGCCATCGCCTCACGCTGTTCCCAGCTGTACTTGTTGACATCGAACGAATCCCACGGCAACGCAGCCGGATCCCAGTTCTCACGCTGGGCCGCCTCGTAGATCTCCTCCATCTTCTGCGTCTCTCGCACCCAAGACAGCGGGTAGATATTGCCCGCCGCGATCGGCGGCGGGAACTCCATCTCGTTCGCAAGCTTGTTCTTGACCATGGCCATGACGGTCCCCCTACGGACTTCGCAGCGTCGACGTCCGACGCTCGCACAAAGTCATTAAGGCCCTAATCACTTTCCTGGCCTAGGGACCAAAGTCCCAATTGCTCGTTCAGCCCATGCGCCGGAGTTCGGCGTTTCGCACGTAGACGGTCACGAAGATCAGCCACGCCACCACCGCAGTGCCACTGATTGCCGCACCCGTTCCGAACCTCTCCGAGAGGTTGCCGAGGACGAACGCCCCGAGGGGCATGAAGCCCGCCTGTACCAACGTGTAGAGCGCCATCACCCGTCCCATGAGTGCTTGCGGTGTGCTGGCCTGGATCAGTCCCTGATTCATGTTGATGTAGAAGCCGCCGGCAAGACCCATGAAGAAGGCGAAAACGCACACGAGTTCGAAGGTGTTGGCCCGCCCGATGAGAAAGGTCATGGTGGAGCCTGCAATCACGGCCCGCTGGAAGAGCGTCCCTTTGTTCGGAAGGTCGCCGCTCTTCATCACCACGATCGATGAGATCGCGATGCCAAGTCCCATGAAGGCCAACGGAATCGCAGCGTCGCCAGCCTCACGCCCGATGGCGTTCTTCACGTGCGCCTGCATCGTGATCATGACCGCCGGATTGATCGTGAGGCTGGCGACGATGAGGAGCCCGAAGAGTGTCCGGAGGGCCGAGTCGTGCCACACGTGCGCCAGTGCATCTCGCACCTCGGCTGACACCTTTCGCCTGGCGGCGACGACCTCGTGCTGCGGCACTCGGAGGCGGACGAGGAAGAGGACACCCAGCATCATCAGACCGGACTGGAACCAGAACGCTCCGGCGAACCCCACCTGATGCTCGACCGTTCGGATCACCACTGGCCCAAAGATCAACGATGCCGTCATTGCCAAGGCGTTCAGCGCAATGGCGCTGTAGAGCTGATGTTTCTCCACCAGCGCAGGGACGAGCGAGGAGCGCACCGGCGACCCGAGCGATGCTGCTGCACCGGCAAAGGCAGCGGCGATCATCGCCCAGGCGAGGTTCAGTCGTCCCGAAGCAACCAGTCCTGCGGTGGCCGCCATGACAATGGCCCCGGCGAGTTGGGTGCCCATCAGCATCTTGCGCCGATCGATCCGGTCGGCCCACACACCGGCATGCAACGTGAGGAAGAGTGCGGGAAGTCCGAGTGCGCCGACCACCAATGCCTGATCGGTCTCGCCCCGGTCGAGGAAATCGAGCACGAGCGAGCCGAAGATGAACCGCTCGGCATTCGCCACCAAGAAGAAGGCAATGTTGTTGA
>JBBQUN010000168.1:0-10490 GCA_038212405.1 Acidimicrobiales bacterium
GCGGGGGGACTCCCCGGTCCGGCCCGCCGACTCGACACCGTGGTGAAGATGATGTCGCTGCTCCAATGAGCCTGATTCATGTGGCCGAAACAGAAGCGGCCCCGGAAACCGACCCTTTTGCGCTAAACAAGAAGGGGTGAAACTTCAATGGGTAGACAGTCCGCTCATCAACTGCTTCGACGAGTTGGTTCAATCGGATGGGTCTGCTCGTCCCGGTTGCTCCGAGGTCGTCGACCGATTGCGGGCGTTCGGCGACGGATTACTCGATCGACAGGCTGCAGCCGAAGCTGCCATTCGTTCGCTTGGCATCACCTTCACGCTCTACACCGAGAACGGCAGCATCGACCGGAATTGGCCACTCGATGTCATCCCTCGGATCATCACGGCCAATGAGTGGCAGACCGTCACTGACGGACTGATCCAGCGACTTGCTGCGCTGAACGCATTCATCGATGACCTGTACCACGATCAGCATGTGCTGAACGATGGCATCGTTCCCCGAGAGCTCATCATCGGCTCGACCAACTACCGACCCGAGTGCGAAGGGGTTTCGCCGAAGCACGGCATATGGGCCCACATCTGCGGCAGCGATCTGGTGCGAGACGAGACTGGTCGATTCTTGGTCCTGGAAGACAACCTGCGGGTGCCGTCGGGTGTGTCGTACATGCTCGAGAACCGCAACGTCGCCAAGCGGGTCTTCTCCGAACTGTTCCGTGACCTCGACATCTTGCCAGTCGATGGCTACACCGATCGGCTTCGAGAGCAGATGCGGTCGTTGTCACCCAGAACCGACGTAGAACCTGTTGTCGCTCTGCTGACCCCGGGCATCTTCAACTCGGCCTATTACGAGCACGTGCTCCTGGCTGACCGGATCGGCGCGCAATTGGTCGAAGGGACCGACCTCGTCGTCGACAACGACATCGTCTACATGCGAACCGTGGCCGGACTCGTTCGGGTCGATGTGATCTACCGCCGAGTCGATGATCTCTTCCTCGACCCAGCCGAGTTCCTCCCTGATTCGGTGCTCGGTCCCAAGGGTTTGATGGCGGCGTGGCGAGCAGGAAACGTGGCCATTGCCAACGCTCCGGGCGCGGGCGTCGCCGACGACAAAGTCCTCTACTCCTATGTGCCAGAACTGATCCAGTACTACCTCTCCGAGGAGCCCAAGATCGCCAACGTCGATACCTGGCGATGTCTCGACCCGGTACATCGAAGCCATGTGCTGGCCAATCTGGACTCGCTCGTGTGCAAGCCTGCCAACGAGTCTGGTGGCAAGGGAGTGACCATCGGATCGATGGCGAGCAAAGCCGAACTCGACGACCTTCGCCGCCAGATCGAAGACGACCCGCGCAACTGGGTTGCCCAGCCCATTCTGTCGTTGTCGACGGCCCCGACGATCTGCGGCGACACTGTCGCGGCCCGCCACGTTGATCTTCGGCCATTCATTCTTTCCGGCGTCGAGCCGTACGTGAGTGTCGGTGGTCTGACCCGGGTGGCATTGCGCGAAGGGACGCTGATCGTGAACAGCTCGCAAGGTGGCGGAAGCAAAGACACGTGGATCGTCGACCTCGATGACGACCTCACCGGTGATGCCACCAATGACGTTTCTGCCGAAGGGAGCGATCAATGAGCGACTACCAGTCCCAGACACCACTGTTACTCTCCCGTGCTGGCGAGTCGGCCTATTGGGCCGGCCGCTATCTCGAGCGGGCCGAGGGCACTGCCAGACTGATCAGGACCCATACCGATCTCACGATCGACCTACCGAATTCGGTCGGCATCGGGTGGGGCCCGCTGATGGCCGTCGTCGGTATCGATCCGGTCTTCGCCAGCCAGAACCCCAATGCGACCGAAGAACTCGTCGTTCGCCACCTTGCCGCCGACCCCGAGAACATCGGGTCGATTCGTTCGTCGGTTGCGGCGGTGCATCACAACTTGCGCACCACTCGATCTTTCATGCCGGTCGAGGCGGCCGAAGCGCTCATCGAACTCCACCTCTACGTGCAGGCCAACGCCGAGAGTGCCATCGAGCGCTGGACCCGCGGACCGTTCTTGCACACCACCATCCGCGGCGCTCAGACCTTGACCGGCATTCTGGCCGAGGGGATGAGCCACGATGTCGCCTACTCGTTCTTCACGATCGGCCGCCGCATCGAGCGAGCCGACCTCGTTGCCCGTCTGCTCGATGTGCAGACCAGCTTGTTGCCGACCGATGAATCGATGGCGGCCTTCGGCGAGTTGGTATGGATCTCCGGGCTCCGGTCGATGTCGGCGCTCCAGTCGTTCCGACGCCGAGGCGTGCCGGCTTCGGCAACCGAGGTGATCGCGTTCCTGCTCTACGACGCCATGTGCCCGCGAACGATCGGATCGTCGGTGGCCGTCGTCCAGGAAATGCTGATGGACATCCCCCGACACGAGGCTGCCGTCGAGGCGTGCGAATCGATCGTACGTCTGACCGGTGACGCCGACATCGAGGCGCTCGCCAACGGCGCAATGCACGACTTCGCCGACCAGATCCAGCAGGCAATCGGAAACGTCCACTCAGCCATCGACGAGACCTGGTTCCACCCGGTCGTCGCCGCAACACAGTCGCAGGTCCAATGACCATCAAGGTCGCACTCGAGCACCGCACCACGTACCACTTCGATCGGCCAGTCCATCTCGGGCCCCATGTGGTCAGGCTGCGCCCCGCTCCTCACACACGGACGCCGATCGACGCCTATTCACTACGCGTCGAGCCCGATGATCACTTCCTGAACTGGCAGCAAGATCCGTTCGGCAATTTCCAGGCTCGCCTGGTCTTCCCCGAGCCGACGACCAAATTCGAGATCGTTGTCGACCTCGTTGCCGACATGACCGTGGTCAACCCGTTCGACTTCTTCCTCGAGCCCGAAGCCGAAACGGTGCCATTCGAGTATGGGGCCGAGCTTCGCAGTGATCTTGCGCCGTACCTCGCAACCATGCCGATGACGCCGTTGCTCCAGCGCTGGCTCGACCAGGTGAAGCTTTCCGCCGACCAGCCGATCCGCACGATCGACTTCTTGGTCGGGCTCAATCAGCGGTTGGCGAATGACATCGACTACTCGGTTCGCATGGAACCCGGCGTGCAAACGCCCGAAACCACACTCAGCGCAGCGCTGGGCTCGTGCCGTGACTCGTCGTGGTTGCTCGTCCAGATCTTCCGCCACCTTGGGTTCGCCGCTCGGTTCGTCTCCGGGTATCTGGTGCAGTTGGTCGCCGACATCGCTCCGCTCGAGGGGCCGTCCGGGCCAACGCAAGATTTCACCGATCTTCACGCCTGGACCGAGGTCTATCTACCGGGTGCCGGCTGGGTCGGGCTCGACGCAACCTCGGGTCTCATCGTCGGCGAGGGTCACATTCCACTGGCGGCCACGCCCTCACCATCGACGGCGGCGCCGATCTCGGGCTCGGTCGGTGCGGGCGGGGTCGAATTCTCCTTCTCCAACATCGTGACCCGGTTGCATGAAGACCCAAGGGTCACCAAGCCTTACGACGAGGCGCAGTGGAACATCATCAATCAGCGCGGCCTCGAGATCGACGAACGACTGGTGGCGGGCGATGTTCGTTTGACTCAGGGCGGTGAGCCGACGTTCGTCTCGGTCGATGACTATGAGTCCGACGAGTGGAAAATCGTTGCTGACGGTGACAACAAGCGGCGGCTGGCTGCCGAGCTGACTGCACGCCTCTTCGATCGTTTTGCCGACGGTGGCGTTTCTCATCACGGTCAGGGCAAGTGGTACCCCGGCGAGCCGCTGCCACGATGGCAGCACGCGCTCATCTGGCGAACAGACGGTGTGCCGATCTGGAACGATCGACGTCTGCTCGGACACCCATCGCCCGATCGCAATGCAGTTGGCCCACCCAATGAGGCAACGGGGCCAGCCAAGGGTGACATCGCCGAAGTCTTTGCTCGTGCGCTCGCCGCCAATCTCGGCGTCGGTTCAGACGGGCTACGCCCGGCGTTCGAGGACCCGCTCTTTGCCCTGTGGGAAGAAGGCAACCTGCCAAACGGCGACCCGCCGGCAGACGATCTCGGCCCCGCCGATCCCGCCCTCGATGACGAGGCCCAGCGGCGAGCCATCCTCGACACGATCGGCAAGCGCCATGGCGAACCAAAAGGTTGGGTGCTGCCGCTGATACGGCGCGGCTCGTGGCGCTCGATTCCCTGGACCCTTCGCCGGTCCGACCTGTTCCTCGTGCCCGGATCCTCGCCCGTTGGCTATCGCCTACCGATCAACTCACTCCAGTGGGGCCCGATACCGCCGAAGTACGAGCCCTCGCCGTTCGCCGAACCTCGCCCCTTCGGTGAGGAACCTGCAACTGTCTCCATCGAAACCGGCGATGGCGCCGCGCAATCCACCGAGGTGCTCCCGCCAACGGCGTTGTGCCTCGAGGTACGCAATCACCAGCTCTATCTCTTCCTCCCGCCGCTGGATTCGGCCAACGACGCGCTCGAACTGTTGAGCGTTCTGGAACACACCGCAGCCGAGGTCAATGAGCCGATCGTGATCGAGGGCTATCCGATTCCGAGCGACCCCCGCTTGCGTAACATCGTGGTCGCCTCTGACCCGGGCGTGATCGAGGTCAATGTTCCGCCGGCAGCAAGCTGGCCCGAACTGGTCTCGATCGTCGAAGGGGTCGAGGCCGATGCCCATGCCAGTCGGCTCGGTACCGAACGATTCGACATCGATGGCACCCACACCGGCACCGGTGGCGGAAACCATGTCACCCTTGGCGGCCCAACGCCGGCCGACAGCCCGTTGCTACGCAAGCCGTCGTTGCTGCGGTCGATGATCACGTACTGGCAGCATCACCCCTCGCTGTCCTATCTGTTCTCCGGTCGATTCATTGGCCCATCGAGCCAGGCGCCTCGGGTCGACGAGGCCCGTGACGATGCGTTGTACGAGCTCGAAACAGCCTTCGCCGAACTCGATCGGATCGGCGACGACGACGTACCGCCGTGGATGATCGATCGTTTGCTCCGGCATCTGCTCGTCGACCTGACCGGCAACACCCATCGCGCGGAGTTCTGTATCGACAAACTCTTCAGCCCCGACTCCGAACGTGGACGATGGGGTGTGCTGGAACTACGGGCCTTCGAGATGCCACCGCACCCGCGCATGGCGCTGGTCCAGTCGCTGCTGGTCCGTAGCATCGTTGCTCGATGCTGGGAGTCGCCGTACCGACACGATCCCATCCGCTGGGGTACGGCGCTGCATGATCGCTACTTGTTGCCGTGGTTCATCGAGCAAGACCTCCACGAGGTGATCGACGACCTCGCCGATCATGGGATCGAACTCGATCATGCCTGGTTCGATCCATTCATCGAGTTCCGATTCCCGAGACACGGCACGGTGACGGTCGATGGTGTGACGCTCGAGTTGCGGGGCGCGATCGAGCCGTGGCATGTGCTCGGCGAGGAGTCCTCCGGTTCCGGTACGGCGCGCTATGTCGACTCGTCGGTCGAACGCCTCCAGTTGCGGGTCGAGGGCGCGGTCGACGGCCGGCACTTGGTCACCTGCAACGGGGTCGAGGTGCCGCTGACGCCGACTGGCATTCCCGGTTTGTCGGTGGCGGGGGTTCGATTCAAAGCCTGGGCCCCGCCGTCGGGTCTTCACCCAACGATCGGGGTGCAGTCGCCGTTGACGTTCGACGTGGTGGATGCCCGCTATCAACGTTCGCTTGGCGGTGGCCGCTATCACGTGGTCCATCAGGGTGGACTGTCGCATGCAGCGGCACCGGTGAACGCAAGCGAAGCGGAGTCTCGCCGTCAGACTCGGTTCGAGTCGATCGGGCATTCGCCAGGAACGCTCGACGTCGAGCGAACTCGTATCACCTCACGCCGGGAGTATCCTGTCACACTCGATCTTCGACGGGTTCGCGGAAACGGATCGCCGTCGTCGGGCTGATGCCTTCGGGCGAGAAAGTGCCGGAGCGCTGACCATGGAACCAATCACCGTGCCTGTTGCGTCAGTTCCTCCGGCGGGCCTGCTCGAGGCCTACCCCCAGCGAGGTATCGGTGGCGAAGGCGGCAGCGCTGGTTTGCCGGCGCCCGGCATCGATGAACTGCGAGTTGGCGGTGCGGTCCGACCGCACTGGCAGCCGCTCACCACGGCCCTCGATGCCCTCGGCGGTGACGAGCTTCGGGTTCGTCAAGACGACATCGACCGCCTGCTCGATGCCGATGGTGCGTCCTATCGCAGTCGTGAATCTGACCAACCGCAGGGATGGGCGCTCGACGCCATCCCGCTGGTGGTTTCGTCTGAGGAGTGGTCCGCGGTCGAAGCCGGCGTCACGCAGCGGGCCGTACTGCTCGATCTGGTCTTGCGGGATCTCTACGGCGAGCGCAAACTGCTGCGACGAGGGGTCATCCCGCCGGAGCTGGTCTTTGGCCACGCCGGATTCCTGCGGCCACTCGATGGTGTCGCGTTGCCCGATCAGTCGCATTTGTTCACCTATGGTGTCGATCTCGGGCGTGACGAGGCTGGACAGCTCACGGTGCTCGCCGACCACACACAGGCGCCATCCGGTGCCGGCTATGCGCTCGAGAATCGCATGGTGCTTTCCCGGGTCTTCCCGAGCATCTACCGAGATGCCCAAGTCCACCACGTCGCCCCCTATTTTCGCTCGCTACGCGCCGGGCTCGAAAAACTCGGTAGCTATCGCAGCGACGATCCACGAGTGGTCGTTCTCAGTCCTGGGCCGCGGTCGGAAACGGCGTTCGAGCACGCCTACCTGGCCTCGTATCTTGGTTACAGCCTCGTCGAGGGCGACGACCTCGTCGTACGCGGCGGCGAGCTGTTCTTGCGGTCACTGGGTCAGCTCGACCGTGTCGACGTGGTCATGCGGCGAGTCGATGCAGACTATTGTGATCCACTCGAATTGCGGCCTGAATCCCAACTCGGTGTTCCCGGACTGGTCGAGGCCGTACGCCGGGGCAACGTCGTCGTCGTCAACACCATGGGCAGCGGCGTCATCGAGAACCCGGCGCTGAACGGTTTCCTCGACGCAACAGCACGGGCGCTGCTGGGGCAAGACCTTCTCCTGCCCGTCGTGCAATCGTGGTGGTGCGGCGACGCATCGCAGCGTGCCTACGTGCTCGAGCGACTCGATCAGTTGGTGTGCAAACCGGTGTCACGCCAGCCGGTCACCCGCACCTATTTCGGTTCGACGATGTCGTCCGCCGACCTCGACCGGCTCCGCTCGATGATCGAGGCCAAACCACATCGTTGGGTCGCTCAGCAGCCCTTGGCCATGTCGACCACCCCGACCCTCACGCCAACGGGCGTCGAGGCCCGTCGCTCGCTCCTGCGAACCTATGCCGTTGCCCGTCAAGGCTCGTATTCGGTGATGCCGGGCGGTTTGACCAGAGTTGCGCCCGACGAATCCTCTCCCGTCATCTCGAACCAGTTCGGCGCCTTGGCCAAAGACACCTGGGTCTTGGCGAGCACACCGCAACGTCAGACCGAGTACTGGCTCCGGTCAGGTCCCGCCGTGCACCCGGCCGACCCGAGTTCTGCGCTTTCTGAGCGGGCGGCCGAGAACCTGTTCTGGGTTGGCCGCTATGTCGAGCGGGCCGAGGCGGTCGCCCGACTGCTGCGGGCAGTGCACGATCGGCGCAACAACCTCGAAGCCCACGGAAACGAGGGCGAAGAGGCCGTTGCCTCACTGCTTCGGGTGCTGACGTTCACCACCTACGGTTGGCCTGGTTTCCTTGGAGTCGAGTCGGAGCAGCTGCTGGCATCTCCCGACAGCGAACTGTTCTCGTTGGCGTGTGATGCTGGGCGTCCCGGGTCGCTGGCGTATGCCGTCGACCATCTGCTTCGAGCGGCGGAGGTCGTACGCGATCAGCTGTCGAATGACACCTGGCAAGCGACCGGCACGCTGGAACGGCAGCTGCACATGCTCTCGCGCACCTCGCTGAATCGCCAGGACGTGGTGCAGGGCACGCTCGGCACGATGTTGCAATCCCTGCTCGCCTTCCATGGATTGGTCAACGAATCCATGGTGCGCGACACCGGTTGGCAGTTCCTCGATGCCGGTCGCCGAATCGAGCGAGCCCAACAGCTGGTGCGTCTGCTCCGTGCGGCTCTCGAGCGTCAACACAACGATGCAGCCGAGAGCTTGCTGCTCGAGTCGGTACTCGTCTCGGCCGAGAGCATCATCACGTACCGTCGCCGTTACCGATCCCGGGCTCAGGTGGAAACGCTGCTCGATCTCCTCGTCAGCGACGAAAGCAACCCTCGCTCGATCCGCTTCCAAGTCGATCGGCTCGAAGAGGCGCTCCTGCGTCTCCCCGAGGCGCCAAAGCCGGCAATGGCCGGTGGCCGGTCGAGCGTGGTCGGCATTGCCACTCGAATTCGCACGGCGCGCTTTGGTGAGCTTGCCGCCCCTGATGCAGACGGCAGACGCGACGACCTGGTGGCGTTCCTCGATGATCTCGAGGTTCAGATCGCCAACCTCGCGACCGAACTCTCCGAGCGCCACTTCGTGCACCTCCAACCCCGTCGTTCCCTCATCGACGAGCCGGGCCAATGACCAACTACCGAATCACGCACCGCACTCGCTACACCTACGACGCGCCGGTCTCGCTGTCGTATGGCCAGTCGTGCCTCCTTCCTCGAGAGCTCGACACCCAGACCTGCACATCGGCCCGGCTCGAGATCAGCCCGCAGCCGCAAGACCAGCGAGAACGACTCGACTTCTACGGCAACCGGGTCTGTTACTTCAGCCTCGACCAGCCTCATGACGTGCTCGAGATCACAGCAATCAGCGAAGTTTCGGTCTTGCCAGAGCGGGGGAGTGCGCCGGCCGAGACGCAAATGCTGCTCGGCGACGCCGTGGCGGCGTACGGCCAGCATCCTGATGCGGTGCACTACCTTCTCGCCTCGGCCCGAGCGACGGCCGACGCACGATCGAGCGCGTTCGCCGACGACTGCCTTGTCGCTGATCGACCAATGATCGAAGGACTTCGACTGCTGGTGTCGAAAATCCACAATTCGTTCGGATTCGATGCATCGGCCACCACCGTGACCAGCACGGTCGAGGATCTGTTCAAGCACGGTGCCGGGGTGTGTCAGGACTTTGCTCACCTCTCGGTGTCAGCACTGCGAGCACACGGGATCCCTGCCCGATACGTGAGCGGTTATTTGGAGACCATCCCGCCACCGGGGAAGCCGAAGCTTGTGGGTGCCGATGTGTCTCATGCGTGGGCCGCGGCCATGTTGCCGAGTGGCGCCTGGATCGATCTCGATCCGACCAACGACCAGTTCGTCAACGACCGATACGTGACCACCGGGTGGGGCCGTGACTACGCCGACGTTCCGCCGCTCAAGGGCGTCATCTATTCCGACAGCCGCAAGACCAAGCTCGACGTTTCGGTCGATGTCGCGCGTGTCGGCTGATGCGCCGGTTCCCCTGCCCGAGCTGCCCGGCATCGTTGTTCTTCGACAACCACCGGTGCGGCGCGTGCGGCGCCGAAATCGCCTATGAACCGACAGCGGACACCTTCGTCGCCACCCTCGATTCGGCGCCGTGCAGCTCGCGCCTTGGGCCTGGGGCTTGTAACTGGGTCGCCGTCATCGACTCGACAAATGGTCACTGTGCGAACTGTCAGCTCGATCTGGTTCCCGATCAGAGCCCGCTGGTCGAGCCGTTTCAATCCGCTCGCCGTCGGACGCTACGCCAGCTCTTCTCGCTCGGGCTCGACCCGGCCAAGCTCAAACCGTCGTTGCGTTTCGAGTTGCTCCAGAGCACTGCCACCAAGACCGTCACGACTGGCCATGCCAATGGCGTGATCACACTCGATGTCGTCGAGGGCGACCCGGTGCGGCTGGCCGAGATCCAATCGAGGCTGGGTGAACAGTACCGAACGCCGGTCGGCCATGTTCGCCACGAGCTCGGTCACTGGTACTGGCAGGCGTTGGTCGACGACCACTACAGCCTTCTCGGCCAGGATGGTCTCGATGACTTCCGGGCAGCCTTTGGCGATGAACGGCTCGATTACGCCACCGCACTCCAGCAGCACTACGCAGGGTTCGACGACGGTTCGTGGACATCGTCGTTCATCTCGTACTACGCGTCGGCCCACCCATGGGAGGACTTCGCCGAGACGTTCGCCCACTACCTGCACATCAACGACACGCTCGAAACCGCACAATCGTTTCCCCTGGTCGGGCTGTATGGCACCGGAGGCCTGGCAACGCTCTCCTTCGACGAGCTGTATGACCAGTGGCTCCGGCTCACGACGGTCCTGAACGAGCTGAACCGCTCGATGGGCGCGGCCGACGCCTACCCGTTCGCTCCGGCCGCACCTGCCATTGCCAAACTCCGCTGGCTTCACCACCGCCTTACCGACCCTGCCCAGTAGCGCAGCTCCACGCCTGGAGTCAGATGAGCCAACCCGAGACGCGAGCCGGGCCAGGGCGCTTGGGTAGCGCCCTGGCCCGGCTTGTTGCTTGGGAGGAATC
>JBBQUN010000169.1:0-10438 GCA_038212405.1 Acidimicrobiales bacterium
GCCCAGGCGTCGAGAGGTGCACGACGGCGTCGAGTGCCACCAGTACCGATGCGAGGTCCGATGGTTGTACGGCCACGCACGGCGCGGTATCGACGAGGGCATGGTGTTCGTTGCGTCCCGCCTTCGCATGGCAATCGTCGCCACCCTTGAGCCAACAGTCGATGTCGGCATCGCGGAAGTACGGGCAGCGGGCTCGCTGTAGGAGATTGCCGCCGACAGTCGCACGGTTGCGGATCTGCGTCGTTGCGGCCTGACGTATCGCCTCGCCGATTGCCGGGAAGGCGCTCGCCATCTGCTCGTCATCGGCGAGTTGGGCAAGCGTGGTCAACGCGCCGATCCTCCATCCGCCGTCGATCCGCTCGATGCCGCGTGGAAGATCACTCTGCTTGATGTCGACGAGCGTCACCGGCGAGACCAAGCCCGCGAAGCGAAGTGGTGCGAGGTCGGTACCGCCGGCGAGGAGTTCGGTTGCGCTGCCCTGGCCGAACACCGCCGTCAGATCGTCGATGTCGGCCACGCGTCGGTAGTCGAGTGCGGGAGTGATGGTCATGGTTGCTCCTCGGTCGAGTCTTTGGCCTGCCGAGTTGCTTCTCTGGCGGCAATGGCGTCGAGCAGACGTCGACGGGTGATGGGCAACTCGGTGAATCGAATGCCGGTCGCATCCGTCACGGCGTTGGCAATCGCTGCCGGAACGGCGATCAGCGGCAGTTCGCCGATCCCCTTTGCGCCAACGGGGTTCGCCGCCAGGTCGGGGATGTCGAGGACCGCATGATGGATGACACAGGTATCCGACACCGTCGGCACGAGGTAGTCGTTGAGGTCGGGTTCGTCACCACTCCCAGCCGTTCGTCCAACACCTGTTCTTCCATCAGTGCGAAGCCGATGCCCTGTGTGACACCGCCGATCACCTGGCTGTCCACGAGACGAGGATTCAAGATGCGGCCGCAGTCGGGCGAGACGGTGATGGAGCGCACCACGATCTGACCGGTCAAAGTGTCGACCTCTACCTCGGCAGCAGCCGAGCCCTGGGCCCGAGGGCTGACACCGTTCGCATCATCGGCAGTTGTTTCTCGTCCGCCCCAGCCGTGGATCACCGTCGGCGACATCGCTTCGAGGATCTCGTCGATCGGGTGGTCGTCACCGCGAACCACTCGAACATGGGACCCGTCGAACGACAGGCTGTCGAGCTCGACGTCGAGGTGCTCGGCCGCCGCCTCGAGGAGATGATCGATGGCGGACCGAGCGGCGGCGCGGACCGCGGGCGCCATCGTGGGGGTTGTCGCACTGCCGGAGCTCGTCGGTGCCGGTGGTCCGGTGGAGGTGTCGCCGAGTGACAACCGAATTCTCTCGGGCTCGACGCCGAGCTCCTCGGCAACGACCTGGGTGAGCATGGTGCGCGTGCCCGTCCCGATGTCCTGTGCCGAGGTGCCGACGTGCACGGAGCCATCGAAGTTGAAGGTGACGACCGCGTGGCCCGGTGGACGCGCCGCGGCGGCAACCCAGTCATGAGCGGCGAAACCCCGTCCTCGCACGACCCCATGCGGCAGCTCGGTGCGGCCGCGGTCGGTCACCTTCCAGGTGTCGCTCTTCTCGACCTCGTCGTATGAGCGGAGGACGCCTTCGGGCTGCGACCATCGCATCCCGGTTTCCTGATCATGACCGACGTGGTTGCGTCGGCGCAGTTCGATGGGGTCGATGTCGAGGATGCGTGCGAGATCGTCGAGCATGGACTCGAGCGCAAAGGTGGCCTCCACGTAGCCCGGCGCCCGGAACGCAACCGAGGCGCCACTATTCGACCTGATCGTCTTACGAATCAAACGCACGTTGTCGCAGGCGTACATGAACTGGGCCGGACCGTGCAGCGCACTCGCCTCGCCGGGGACCTGGTAGGCGCCGCTGTCGTCGACGAGCCGGGCGTCGATCGCTACGAGGCGTCCCTCGTCGTCGGCCCCGATGCGCAGCGTCTGCTTGGTCCTGCCACGCTTGCCTGCTGCGAGGTTCTCACCCCGCCGGTCGAGTGCGACCTGAACGGGTCGCCCGGTGCGCTTCGACAACAGCGCAGCGAACATCGTTTCTTTCCACGGGATCTGTTTCGCTCCGAACCCGCCACCGACGTTCTCGGCGACGACCCGAACCCGGTTGTGACCGAGACCGAGGTGCTCGGCCATCGACTCTCTGACGTTGTTCACTCCTTGGGTCGAGCAGTACAGCGTCACCTCACCGTCACCCCAGACAGCCGTACACGAGTGTGGCTCGAGCGAATTGTGGACGGCGATCTGGGTCCGGTAGGTCTCGCTGAGCACGTGTGCTGCGGTGTCGAGCGCCGCCTCGGCATCGCCTCGCTCGATGGTGGTCGTCTCGACCTCGTTGGTGTCGCCGATCACCACCGGTGCGTCGCCATCGTCGATTTCGTCGAACGTGGCAGCATGATCGTTGGGGTCGAAGGTGATCGCGATCGCCGCAGCGCCGGCTCGGGCGGCCTGGATCGTCTCGGCCGCCACGACGGCGATCTCGTCGCCGACGAAACGGACCGTGCCCGCCAGGAGTGGCACCTCGTCGTCGTACCAGGTCATACCATCGACGTCAGCCGCGGTGAGCACGTCGACCACACCGGCCAGCGCCAGCGCCGGGGCGGTGTCGATGTCGATGACGTCGCCACTGGGGATCGGGCTGCGCACCACGGCGGCGAACAGTTGGCCCGGAAGGCGGATATCGGTCGTGAAACGGGCGCGGCCGGTGACCTTGGCGTGCGCATCGAGGCGACGAAGTGACGTACCGACCTGATCGAGTTCGATCTCGTCGGACCAGTCGGGGAGGTCGACTGCCTTCATCGCCCGCAACCCGGTTGCTCGACGTCGAATACTCGATGGGCCGCGTCGAGGATGTGACGGTACGCGCCGCAGCGGCAGAGATTGCCCTGGATCGACGCCATGATCTCCTCGGAATCGGGGGTCGGGTTCGCTCGACGAAGCCCTTCGAGGCTCATCAACTGGCCCGGCGTGCAGTAACCGCATTGGAGAGCGTCACAGCTTGCGAACGACTCTTGCAGCGCGCTCAGGTCTGCGCCATCGCTCAACCCTTCGACCGTGTCGATCCGCTGCCGGTCACACTCGACCGCCAGCACGAGACAGGAGTACACGGGCAAGTCGTCGATGAGGACGGTGCAGCCGCCGCATGTACCCACCTCGCACACTGCCTTCGGTCCTGTCAGATCCAGCCGATCTCGCAGCGCATGAAGGAGCGTGGCATCAGCGGGGATCGATTCCGTGCGGTTCACGCCATTGACGATCATGTCGACCTCGTGCACGTCACCCTCCTCGCTCGGTTTTCGTGGCGGCGGTTTTCGTGGCGGCGGTTTTCGTGGTGACGAGTGCCGCCGACGGTGCCGGAACGATCCGGTCGTGAGGTCGAGTGTGGTGAGTTGGAAGCGTTCTCATCGGGTTCCTCATGGGTACGGCGATCCGTGCAACAAGATCCGTGCAACAAAATGGGCGAACGGCGCAGCATCGCCCCGATCGTCGAGACGTCTCCGCCGGTGATCGCGAATCTCGTGTACCCACCGATCGGCGATTCAAACCAGCCGCAGTTGGGCTGCCGTTGCGTGCCGCGTGGACGCGGCGGAGAACGGAGAATTCGCCCAATGAGGGCAGACGCAGCAAACTGACCCGATGGCAGACCCTGACGCATCAACCACTCGACAGAGCAGCAACGCCCGTACCGCCGTCCCGCACCGGATCAGCTGATGGCACCGTCACTTCGCATTGGCCTCATGTACGACTGCCGGATCGACCCTCGGTCCGACATGACGATGCGCGACGTCTACGCCGCGACCATCGAACAAGCGGTACTCGCCGATCAGGCCGGCCTCAGCCACGTCTGGTTCACCGAACACCACTTCTGCGAGGACGGCTACCTGCCAGCCTTCCAGCCCCTCGCCGGCGCGATCGCGGCCCGAACGACGAACCTGCGCATCTCGACCGACATCGCGCTCCTTCCGCTCTACCACCCGATCCGACTGGCCGAAGAACTCGCTGTGCTCGACCTCATCTCGAACGGCCGGATGGAGTTCGGCATCGGCATGGGCTACGTGCCCCGCGAATTCGAGGCCTTCGGCATCCCACGGAAGAACCGGGTCTCGATGACCGAGGAGGCCATCGAGATCCTACGGCTCGCATGGGCCGACGGCCCATTCAGCTTTCACGGCAAGCGCTACCAACTCGACAACGTCGACGTGCATCCGAAACCAGTACAGCCGGGCGGCCCACCACTGTGGATCGCGGCGATGTCGGAAGCAGGAGCACAACGAGCAGCGAGGTTCGGCACCAATCTCCTTCCCCAAGGCCGACGCTCCGAGGTACTCGACCCCTGGCGAGCCGCCGTCACCGACGCCGGCCGCTCGCCCGACGACCACCGAGTCGGACTGATCCGCTCGATCTACGTCACCGACGACAAAGAACGAGACTGGCCGATCCTCCGCCGGGCCGAACAGCACCGGATGAGCGTGTACGACACGTTCATGGCCGACACACCCGACGACTACGGCTGGCGTGCGAGCGACACCATCCCGCAGACCGTGATCATCGGCACACCCGATGAGTGCGTCACCGAACTGCAGGGCTTCATCGATACCTACGGAATCACCGACATCGCCTCGTCAGGTCTCCCGCCCGGTGTCGATCCGGAGATGATGGGGCCAATGGTCGAGCGCCTCGCCAGCGAGGTCGTGCCCCGGCTCACGGGCCCGAAGCCAAGCAACCAAGCGTAGGCACGCCGACCGCTGTCGCTTGCGTCGTCGTTCGACGAACCGGTCGATGGTCAGTGCTGCTGGTATCTCGGCGACTGGTAACGCGGCGACGAAGGCTGCCACTCGATCACGAGCCGGAGTGAGCGAGCAACGTTGCTCGGTCACTCCGGCTCTTTCGTGATCACCGGCAGGCTCAATACTGTCACCTGTCGGTGTGTGCAATGGAGGTCGGTTTACCCGATGCCGCATCGCCACAAACCGATTCTTTCGATACCCGTCGTCGACTCTGCCCGGATCCGGGCCCTGCCTCACGCTGGCGCCCGGACTGGGAGCTACCCGCCACCTCCGCGCCCTGCTGATTTCCGAAGATCCCGAAAAACTCGTGGGACTGCCCGCAGGATTGCCGCGGCGGCAGCCGCTCCGATCAGAGTGAACACATGCGGCAGCCTCAGGGCATAGAGACCGTCGTCGAGGAAGGAAAGGGTTCTCATCAGCAACGGCTTGTGCTGGCCGATCACCATGACGTCCGGTTCATACACTCGTGCCACCCGACGTCCACTCTCGACCGCACCCTCGATGCTCCAGATATCGGCCTCGGTCTTCGTGTGTGCGCCCGCCAACGCGAGATTCGAGATGGACGTCGCCTGATTCGGACGATGGGGTTGGGTGTTGGTGGTGGTTACCCACTTGGGCTGAATCGGCACGATGCCATTCGGTGAGAATGTCCATTCATGCCAGACCTCGGTCGTCAGGATCCGGAAGTCGCGCAGCCCGCGGTCGTCGTTGGCCTCGCGAATCATGAACTCCAAACCTTCGGAGGCGAAGATCTGTGCGAGGACCTCGTCCACGAACTCCTGCTTCGTACAGTTGCGCAACGGTTTTCCGTACAGGCGCCCCGGCTGCGACGCGACACATGCTGTGCATGTCCAGAGCGACTTCACGTCCTCGCCGCGGTCGATTCGGGCAGGCCACGACTGTTCATCGGCAAAGAGGGTGAGGTTGAACTCAGAGTCTGCAAGTGCGATCGCGGTGCGCTCGCGTGGCCAGGCAATGTATTCGTCGAAGGCGATCCTGAAAGAAACTTGCGTGTGGGGCCCGTCCTGTATGAGCGCAGCAATCTTTGCCAATTCTTCGTCGTTCTCCAGCTGCGGTGTTCTGGCGATGACTTCGGCTACTGCGAACGGGGTCATCGACAGAACGTAGATATCAGCCTGAACGTTTTTCTCTGGCCAAACCCCGGCGCCGGTGATCGTCTCGCCATCGTAATGGAGTACCTCCAGGGGTGATTCCCAATGAAACTCGACCCCCGCCAGTTCGAGGTGTGCCACCCACCGGTCGAACCACGACTCGTTGCTCGGTCCGCGAAGGAGTGACCAGCCGCCCATCGACTCGTGCTTCCATGCCGGCCCGTGTTCATCGGCTTCATGCTCGTGTGCCGGACCGGATCGGATGTTTCGTGCGAAGAAGAGACCCACGTGATGCAAGGATGCATACGGCCAGTCAGAGCCGATCCAAGGACCGAAGATTGCCTTCCACGTGGAGTGGCCCGTTTTGGTCATGTGTGGCTGCCAGTAGGCAGCGGCATTGACCAGCGAATATCGTTCGTTCGATCGGGTGTTCGCAGCCCAGACCTTGAGAATGCCCCAGGCCAGTGCGAGCTTGTCTGTCCTGGAGATCCTGAACGCTCGCTGTTTGTCGAACACGTCGCCGGTATCGAACGTTTCGTCGATCGTGTTGGGCACCACCGCGTATTCCATCGGTCGCGACAGCACGCGATCGTACAGCGAGCTGATGTCGTCGAAAGGGATCTGCTTCAACAGGTCGAACGTATTGTGGTACCAGGGACCGAATCCATGCCAGGAATACTCGGACGGAAGATTGTCCGCTTCCCGACGTTCGCTGCGGAAGAATCCGCCGGCCGAGTCATTGAATTCATAGACCGAGACCTGGTAGCCGCGTTGGACCAGCTCGTGAGCCACCGTGAGCCCGGCTATTCCAGCACCGAAGATGGCGACATTTTTGGTCATTTGGAGTCCCTGTTCATTGGCGTGGATTGCTGTCGAGGTAGGTGACTGACAACACCGAGGATGCCAGATCGCTGATTGGCGGACCCTATTCCCAAGCGAACCGCTCGGTGAACTCCACGCTCAGGACGGCGTCTGGTTCGAAGGGATAGCGCCTGGGTAGGTCGGCGCTGTCCTTTGGCTACTCGGGTCAATGGGTCGAGCCGTTGGAGGCCGCAGCCACTACTGGTGAGCGACGCCGCGGCGGCCGTTCCCTTCGATCAGTCGGCCAGCGGGACCACGATCACAGTGTGTTCGCCGGTCTGCAGCAGGCGCAGCGCCACGGTGCCGAGCTGAACGTCGGAAACGGTGCCGTGGCCTCTGGCGCCGACCACGATGGCACCGGCGTGATGGGCACGGGCAACCGCGGACAGCACTTGCGCCGGGTGCCCCTCCTGCACCACGACCTCGCATCGCACACCGTTGCCGCGGAGCATCTCCAACCATTCCTCGGATTGCTGCTGGAGTGCGGTCCGCCAGTCACCATCCTCGACCGGATGACCGGCCCGGGCCATCGGAAGATGCACGTGGACACCAACCACGACCTGCTCGGATCGGGTGACGAGGGATCCAGCGAGTGCGACGGCCGCCTTGCTCCCCTTCGAGCCGTCGATGCCGACGACGATGACGTCGAGCGGATCCCGTCGAGCTTGGGGAGGCACGACGACGGTGGCAACGCGAGCGTGGCTCGCCAGGTGGTGTCCGACGTGACCCAGATGAACAGCGGGGAACCATTCTGTGCCTGTTGAACCGACGACGACGATGGCAATGCCCTCGTCGTCGACCACACGCTGGATCATCTCGCGGGGATCACCCTCCTCGAGGCGGGTCGTCACCGACTCGATGTCGGCAAACGGCGAACTCCAATCGGAATCGAGCCCATCGCTGATGCGCTGCTTCTCGTTGTCGAACGCGCCCTCTCGGCTTTTCGTCGGATCGACGACACCGACGACGACGACCTCGGCGCCCCAGGACTCCGCTGCACCGGCGCTCCAAGCCGCAGCAGCAGCCGCACCCGCAGACCCGTCGACGGCAACGAGGATTCGCTTCTTCATGATCGTGCCTTTCTGATGACCAGTCGAGGAGGCGCCAGACGACACCCGCCTCTCCTACCGATCGTACGAACTGCATGACCAACCGGCCCAGGGCCAAACGGCCATTGAGTCGTCACCGACAGCCACCAACGATTGCCGCGTCGACGACGACCTCATGACGCTCCGCGGACCGGCTTGATGTCGAGGATCGGCGTTCGATCGATCGCTTCGAGCCCATCGACTTCGATGACATTCTCGTTGATGGCGAGGATTCGCACCGGATGGATCCCGATCGGATTCGGACGGACCGGCGAGCGTGTGCTGAACACCCCTCGTTCCCGTTGGGCCGGGTCGCTTCGGGGATGGATGACGAGCAGATCACGACGCGCCCGATCGAGCCAGGTCAACACGAGCACCTGCATACCGACCTCGAGACCACTCAGCCCGGCAACGACGTCGGGGTCGAGGACCAGCGTGGCTGCCGGCGCCCCCTCTCCTCCTTGCTTGGGTGCGTCCGCCGTGTTCTGCAAGGGTGAGACGACGCGACCGATCGGGTGCAGGACGAACGGCTCGCCCATCGGCGTGTCACGGCTGGTCTCGTTCGTTGTCATTGGGTTGGCCTCTGCGGGTCGGGCTGACGAGGATGCAGGCCGGCCCGTCGAGACCGACAAGTGCTGCGTCGACCGAAGCGCGATCGGGCAACATCAGCCCGGTCGAGGCTACAGAAAGAGCACTTGCGGCATTCGCGAATCGAGTCGCCTGCTCCCATGCAACTCCCTCACTTCGGGCAACGGCCAGCGCGGCAAGGAAGACGTCGCCTGCGCCAGTCTCGTCGCCGACCTGTACACCGAGCGTGGGGATCTGGCACGTGACGACATCGTTGGCGAGGAGGGCTCCGGTCGCACCGGTCTTGATGATCACCCGGGCGGCACCGAGAGCGCGGAGTTCGCGAGCCGCCAGCTCGGGCCACAACGCCGAGGTGTTGGAGCGACCAACGAGGAGCGCCGCCTCGCGCAGATCAGGGGTGATGACCTCGGCCGCCGTGATCAGATCTCGATCGACTCGATCCGGGGGCGAAGGATCGAGGAACAGCGGCGTGCCGGTTCGACGAGTGAACCGCGCGAGCTGTTCCAGGGCTGCCTGCGGTACTTCAGCCTGGGCAATGACGATGTCGTCCGGCCCCATTCCGTCAACGCTCGGCTCGATGTCGTGCCAACGCAGGTTGTCGTTCGCTCCCGGGGCGAAGATCAGCGAGCGATGACGGCCCTCGACCAGTTCGATGGCAACGAATCCGGTGATCTCGTGCGGGCTGACGGTGACGCCGCCGATGTCGACACCATCGTCACCGACAGCTTGCAAGCACGATCGTCCGAACTCGTCGTCGCCGACCTGACCAACGAGCACCACCGTCGCCCCAAGGCGAGCGACGGCGCGTGCGACATTGGCCCCCTTGCCGCCGGGTTGTGCCAGGTAATGCTGCGCGACCATTGGCGCCTGACCGCTGGACCGCTTCACATCAAAGAGATGAAGGTCCATGTTGATGCCGCCGACGACCACGATGCGAGTCATGGCCACAATCTGATGGCGATCGGCAATGGAGACAACGGTCGAAGGTCCCCGGAATGCCGTGCCCTTCAGGCTGAGCCCAATGTGCAAACTGCGGCGGGTCAGCATCAGACGAGGTGAGCGGACCGTCGTGTCCGACTTCACCACAACGGTGCCGGCGGGTGTCGTTGTTGGCCTCCTGGGTCCAAGCGGATGCGGGAAGTCGACGCTGATGCGCAGCATCATCGGCGTCCAAGCCCACGTCGAGGGCGAGATCACGGTGCTGGGTCTACCCGCAGGCGATCCCAGACTGCGCACGCAGATCGGCTACCGATCCCAGGACCTCTCGCTGTATGAGGACCTTTCGGTGCAGGAGAACGTCGACTACTTCTCCCAACTTCTCGATGTCGACACCAACCAGGGCCGAGCGCTTCTCGAAACGGTCCAACTCACCCCGTTTCGGCACCAACGCGTCGATCAGCTGTCGGGTGGACAAACAGCCCGGCTGTCATTGGTCTGCGCCATGTTGCACCAACCACGCCTCTTGGTCCTCGACGAGCCAACCGTTGGACTGGACCCGGTGCTTCGCCGCGACCTCTGGCACCTCTTCGCCACCCTGGCCCGAGGTGGCACCACCCTGCTCGTGTCGAGTCACGTCATGGACGAGGCGGCCAGATGCGAATGGCTGCTGTTGATGCGTGACGGGCGACTACTGGCCGAAGGATCACCGCAACAACTGATGGACGCAACGTCGTCCCGTACCGTCGAAGACGCGTTCCTGAGGCTCATCGAAACCCAGGTCCAGCCATGATCTGGAAGACCGCAGCAGCCACCGCGAAGCGAGTCCTGCGTCAGTTGCGCCGCGACCCTCGAACGGTCGTGTTGCTCATCGGTGTTCCCAACCTGTTGTTGATCCTGGTCCGCTATGCCTTTGACGGCCGCCCTGAGATATTTCAACAGACGGGCCTCCCGCTGGTCGGCATCTTCCCGCTCGTGTCGATGTTCCTGGTGGCGTCCATCGCGATGCTGCGCGAACGCCGATCCGGGACGCT
>JBBQUN010000170.1:0-10403 GCA_038212405.1 Acidimicrobiales bacterium
ATCAATCAGACCGAGATCGGTATGCATCCGTTGATCGGGCCGATGGTGCGTTCGACGGATCGAGGTCGGCAAATGGTGGTCATGGCCAACGCCGTCGATCTACGGCCGTGCGACGACTCTGGCAACACCTATCGGGATCAGTTGATGATGGACATGTGGCGGGAAGCGGTCTACGAAGCCACCGACCACATCGAACACTTCAAACTGCTATCGGGCGAGGCGGTCATCGTCGACAACTACCGGCTGTTCCACGGTCGTGAGCCCTACCAAGACCAGGAACGCAAGATGTGGCGAGTGTGGATGTGGACCGAGGCATCAGCGCACGGGGCGCCGGCGGGAATGCTGCACTCTGACAGCCGTCATGCCCGGGTGGCAGCGGGTGGCTGATCTCGGCTCGCTGCCGAAGGCGCACCTTCACCTGCATCTCGAAGGAGCGATGCGCCGATCGACCCTCGATGAACTGGCCGACCGGTACGGGATCGACCGACCTCCCGACACCCGGCATCAGCATTTCCCCAACTTCGGTGGGTTCTCCGCGACGTACCAGGCAGCGGTGGAGTGTGTGCGAAGCAGCGACGATCTCGCTCGGTTGATCCTCGAGGTGGCAGAGGACGCCGCCAGCCACGGATGCTGGTGGGTCGAGACGGCGTTCGATGCCGACCGCTACACCCTCGGCCGGGAGGGGAGCGACCACCAGTTGTTCACGACCGAGGAGGCGTGTTGGTATTTCGCCTTTGCCGCCGCGGAGTTGGCCGAACGGTCGACCGGTGTCGGCATCGCTTTCGTCTCGGCGGCCGACCGCACCGCTCCGGTGGAGCGGGCCATGCAACGGGCGGCGCTCACCAACGAACTGGCCCACTCGCCACAACGCATGATCGAAAGCGGCATGGCGACCTTCACCGGGCACCATTCGGCTCTGGCCGGGTTCGGTCTCCACGCAAACGAAGAGGGGTACCCTCCAGCGCCGTTCGCAGAAGCGTTCCGGCTCGCCGTCACCGGTACCGACTTGTTGTCGATGCCCCACGCCGGGGAGATCGCGCCAACGCCCGGTGGCGGGCCGGCATCGGTCCTCGATGCCGTGGAACTGCTCGGCGCGAACCGAATCGCCCATGGCGTGCTGGCCATCGAGGATCCAGCGGTGGTCGAACGATTGGCATCGCACCAGATCTGCCTCGACGTGTGTCCGTCGTCCAACGTGTACCTGGGGGTGGTTCCCTCATTCGAGGAGCATCCGCTACCTGCGCTGGTCGCTACGGGTGTTCGCTGCACCTTGGCCAGCGACGATCCGTTGCTGTTTGGCCCCAACCTGTTGGAAGAGTTCGAGGCCTGCCGAGAACTGATGGGGATGAGCGACCAAACGCTTGCCGGCCTGGCCCGCAACTCTTTCGAGTTCAGTGCCGCGCCGAGCGAGGTGAAGCAGGCAGCGTTCGCTGCCATCGATGCTTGGCTTGCTGCTGATCGAACCGTCGGCGCACCAGCAAGGGTATAGAAGCCCCGTCGAGTTCAAGACCGCTGGTTGACGGGAACTACTGTCGCCCGATGGCACCAGAAATCACTGCAAGAACGTCGGCCGTGGCCCAGCTCACCGGAGCAGGTGGTGCCTTCGAGATCATTCGCGAGATGGTGGGAGACATCGAACTTCCTGTCTACGCAAACACGCCGCGGTCGATGCGGGCCGTGTTCGAGGCCAGTGTGGGACACGGCGATCGCACCTTCCTCGTCTATGAAGCCACCCGCTGGTCCTATTTCGACCACGCCGAACGTGTCCGCAGGCTGGCCAAGCACTTGATCGAGTCCGGCGTTGGCCAAGGAGACCGGATCGTCATCGGCATGCGGAACTATCCCGAGTGGGTGTTGGCGTTCTGGACGACCCAGGTGATCGGTGCTGTCGCCGTGCCGCTCAACGCATGGTGGACCGGATCCGAACTCGAGTACGGACTACAAGACTCAGGTGCCGTTGCGGCCATCGTCGACGAGGAGCGACTCGGGCGTATTGCTGACCCGCTCGCTGCGCTGCGTGTCACGTATGTCTCCCGCGCTCGTTCGCCGTTGCCCGAGTGGGCCACCGCGCTCGAGTCGGTGATCGAGGCGCCGGGCGAGGCGCCGCCGTTGCCCGCCATCGATATCGCGCCCGATGACCCGTCGACGATCATGTACACCTCGGGAACGACGGGTCGGCCAAAGGGTGCGGTCCAGACGCACCGCAATCACTGCACGAATCTCATGAACACCGCGTTCGGCGGCGCGCTGGCGGCCGAACTGGCAGACCCCGCTCCCACTCCTGACCCGGCGGCGGATCCGCCGGCGCCAATTGTGGCCCTCCAGACCTTCCCGTTCTTCCACATCGGCGGGCTGACCGGTTTGTATGTCTCGACGGCGTCGGGCGTCACGCTGGTGTGCATGTACAAATGGGACCCGGCCGAGGCCGTCCGACTGGTGCAGGCCGAGAAGGTCAGTGCGGTCTCGGGCGTGCCGACCGTGGTTCGTCAACTGTTCGACGAACTCGACCGGGAGGGTGTGGTCGCCGAGTCGCTGCGCTCGGTCGCCTCCGGCGGGGCGCCGGTGCCACCGAGCCTGATCGACCGGATCGGTGAGCGGTCGGGCCGGGGGATCCGCCCGGCCAACGGGTACGGCCTGACCGAGACCACCTCGGCCGTGGTCTCCAACTCGGGCGAGGACTACTACCTCCATCCGGATTCGGTCGGGCGGCCGGTGCCGGTCGCCGAGGTCAGCATCCGTGACGAAATGGGGCAACCAGTTTCCGATGGCACGACCGGTGAGCTCTGGGTACGGGGCCCGAACGTGGTGGCTGGCTACTGGAACAATGCCGAGGCAACGGCACAAGCCTTCACCGATGGCTGGTTCCACTCGGGCGATGCGGCCTACATCGGCGACGGTTTCATCTACGTCGTCGATCGGATCAAAGACGTGGTCTTGCGGGGCGGCGAGAACGTCTACTGCGCCGAGGTCGAAGCGGCGATCCACGCGATTCCCGGTGTCGACGACGTCGCCGTCATCGGCGTTCCGCACGATGTGTTGGGGGAGGAGGTAGCAGCAATCGTCGAACTCGCCGCGGACGCAACGCTCACCGCCGGCGACACCCAGCGATTCGTCGCCGAACGCATCGCCTCGTTCAAGGTGCCGTCGATCCTGTGGCGCACCACCGACCCGTTGCCCCGCACCGCAACCGGCAAGGTCCTGAAACGAGACCTCCGCTCGGCCGTTGAGCAAGGCTTCACCGGCTTCGTCCGCCTGGAGTGAGATTGCAGGTGGATGTGACATTCGATCGAATGTCACAGCGAATGAGCAGAATGGTGGGATCGGAGCTGGCGCTCCCAAACCACTCCTTGCAACCTCCAAAGGGAGCACCCACAATCAAGATCTCAGAAAAGGACCGCCTCGATCTCCGTCAGGAACTCGAGCGAGTCTTCTCCAACAAGCGATTCGCCGAGATTGCCATGGAAGCAATGCCCCCAATCGACTACGACCAGCTCGCCACCAAGACCGACCTCAACGCACTCTCGCTGAAGCTTGATGGAACGACAGCTGAGCTGAGGGGCGCGATGGCTGAACTGCGAGGCGAACTGAAGTCCGACCTTGCGAACACCACTCGGTTGCTCTTTGCATCGCAGCTGGCCACGATGGTCATGATCGGCGGGTGGGTCGCAGCCGTTACCTGATCGGCACCTCCGAGACCACCGCCGGTAGCCGACTACTCAAGATCCGGGCCAGGTAATCCACGGCTTGGTCGTCGAGGTCGCCTGGTTCAGAGGCGAGTTGCACGAGCTTCTTGGCCCAGAGCACGGAGGATCGAGCCATGCGTCTGGACGAGGTCGTCTCGCCACGCTGACCACGATGAACATCGACGATCTGCACGGTCGAGCCCATGAGCCTCGTGCGATGACTGCGACAGTGTCTTCACTCACGTCCTCAAGGCCGACGTCGCGATCTTGGCGACACTCTTCGGCGTCGAGCTGGCAAGTTCAGGGGTGGCAGCCGCTCGAAGGGCGGTGACCTGACCCGTCAGAGTTCGACAACGGGCAGCTCCAACAAGGCGGCGAGTGCTCGCAGCTCCTCACGCACGTCTTCGTAGACGATGCCGTAGTGGTGTTCGAGCCCTTCGCTCATCACCGTTGACATCACGTCGTCGATCGGTCGATCGAAATGCACCACACCAGCGGTCCCGCTGAATGCGAGGGGTCGACGCAGCATCTGGCCGCCACCGATCACCAGACGGTGTCGTCCTCGGGATTGGCTGACGCGACACAGGGTGACTCGTCCGGGTTTGAGTGGGAACTCGTGCAACAGCGGTTTGCGACGATTGGAGTGGATGGTCGCGACCGCAACTGCGTCGGGGTCGGCCATCGAGGCCGGGGCCAGACCGCAGTGCCAGAGCACGCCGGTTCCGTCGGCAGGGTCGAGGTCGACCAAGTCGGCAACGAACGACGGCTGGTGCCCCAGCCAACTCAGGATCAGCCCGGTGAGGTTGCCGTAGACGTCGGCCTCGCACGCACCGGGCGTGCCCTCCTCGGTCAGCATCGCCATCGGGGCGCAGGCAGCAGCGCCGAACTCGGTGAAGGTTTCGGGCCAGCAGCGCGTCGCCACGCCCGCCCATTCACGCTCGTCGATCAGAGACTCGAGCCCGACCTTGAGCGACAGACTCCGGCCGAGTTCGCCCTGGTCGACCTCGTCGAGACCATCGAGCAGCGCTGCCTCGTGGCGCGGGCGCGGGCAACGTCGTCGGCGCTTGCCTGACCGGCCCGAGCGAACAACTCCGGAAGCGGGACTTCGTCGACCTTCACACCCAGGATCTCCCGGGCGGCCGACCGGTCATAGGCACACGGCTCGAACCCATCGGGGCGTTCGCCGACGCGGCCAATGGTGGTGTTACGAAGCTGATCCCGAACCGCAGTCGCAGCAGCCATGGCCCGAACTGAATGGTTGTCAAGAGAAGTGACCGTGGCGATCGGTGCACGCTCGAACCGGCGAGCGACGAGTGATGTCACCAGTCCGGCAGCCTCGCGGTCGTCGGCGGTCCGAAAGAGCCAGCCGTAGTCGTGACCCAGATTGGTGAGGGCGTACCCCGCCAGGTTGATCCCGCAGAACGAGTTCAGCCGGAGCCGCTCACCGGTGCGCTCCTCGGGAAAGGCCCATAGCACCAATGGCACCTCGAGCTCGGCGGCACGCATCACGAGCGAGGTGTCGGCAAAGCTGGCCTGGAGGACGACGAGTGCGTCGAGGTCGGTTCGTGAGAGCGCTTCGATCCCTCTGTCGATCGAAGCCAGGTCCATGGCCGGCTCGGGCGATCCGACGACCTCGTGCCCGGCATCAACCAGGGCCTGGAACGCAGCCGTTGCTGCGCCGCAAGCGAACTCGACGTCGAAGGTCGGTCGGGCGATGGCGATCACACCGAGCCGGCTCACCGGAGGCGCTCGTGGTGGCTGCGCTCGTAGTCGGTGCGGAATGCAGAGCCGAAGTCCAGGGCGGGCACGATGATCGAGCGGTGGTCTGGATAGGGGAGCGCAGCTTCGGCCGTCAGCTGTTTCAGTTCACCCAGATACGGAACACTGGTGTCCATCAGCTGCCTGCGGGCGACGTTGAGATCGGGAAAGGCTTGGATCTCGTCCCACCAGATGGCCCGACCGGCCAAGAACCCACTGGCCCCCGCTTCGTAGGCGTAGCGAAGGATTCGGCGAAACGCCTCCTTACCTGCCCCCGCCGACAGCATCACCCACGGCACCGGCGAAGCCCGATCGAGTTGCGCGAACAGGGACCGGGTCTGTTCGATGGCCTCGGTGTCATCGCCATCGGGATCGGGAACTTCTGTCGCAGGAATGGGGCTTTCGAGTTTGAAGACGTCGACGCCGAAGATCGGGTCGGCGAACGTTTCGACACTCTCGATCACGTGCTCGGCCCGCTTCGCCGCCTGCTCGACGTAGCCAGTCGAATGCTGGTCCTCGCTGGGGAACGAATACACCAGCAGCTCGAAAAGGAACGGAATGTCGTAACGTCGACAGGCATCACCGACGTAGGCGACCAAGGCTTGCTGGTGTTCGTTGACCGCCGGGTCGGCATCGGGGCGGTACCAGGCCAGGAGTTTGACGGCGTCGCCCCCAATGCGACGGATCTGGTCGACACCCCAGTGGTCGATGGTGTTCGAACGCCGTCCTCGAGGAGTCTCGTCGAAGACCGAATCTTCGAGAGTGAGGAGGAGACCCTGGCGGGGCGAGACCGCATCGATCGCCCAGGGGTAGGCGTAGTTCGGATCGAGCAGGACCGCACTGGCATCGGGACCGAGGGTCTCGACCAGGAGACGCTTGATCGCAGCAACGTCGGCCTCGTTTGCCGTTGCCTTACCTCGGGCCCTGCTGGCCAGATCCTGGATCGGCGGTCGTTGGTCGGCGGCCACCATCGTGAAACGACCGGCATCGTCAGACAGTCGTCGGAGTCCCCACACCTTGCCTGGTGACAGCTGATGCATGGTCGTTGCCGTGGTGGTCTTCGCTCCGGCAGTTCGGGTGGCGGCAGTTCGTGTGTTGGTCATGGTCTGCTTTCGAGGAAGAGGTCGAGGTCGCTTCGCAGGGGAATGCCGGCTCGTCCGCCGGGTTTGCTGCATTTGAGTGCCGATGCCGCTGAAGCGAATCGCATGGCTTGTTCGATCGACTGTCCTTCGACGAGCCCAAGCGCGAAGGCACCGTGGAAGACGTCGCCCGCGCCGAGCGTGTCGACAACCTCGACGCGGAACGCGCGAAGCGAGCAGATCGCGTCGCCCTCGACCCAGCGCACCCCGTCGCCGCCAAGGGTGACGGCAACGAACGCGTCGGTCCGATCGGCGACCGTCTTCAACGCTCGATCGATGTCGCCGGTCCCGGCCAAACGGTGCAGCGCCGGTTGCGAGAACACCAGGTGGGTCGCCAGCTCGACGATGTCGGTTGGCACCTCGCCGACGGTGAGGTCGACATCGACGATCGTGGGGATGCCAAGGGTCTTGCCGGCCAGCACCGCCGCCTGCGCCCCGCCGAGCCAACGCAGGTCGACCACCACGGCCGACGATCCTCGGACCTCGTCGCTGCTGACGGTGCCGGTGTCGCCGACGAGTCGCGGGTCGGTGTGGTTGACGATCGTTCGTTCACCGTCGGGTTCGATGATCACGCCCGAGAGCGGCGAGGCAACGCCCGGCACCCGGCGGGTCAGGCAGGTGTCGACACCGAGGGTCGCGAGTTCCTCGACGATGGTGTCGCCGATGGCGTCATCGCCGAGGTTGGCGATGAGGCGGGCCGACCCGCCGAGCCGGGCGATGGTGACAGCAGCATTGGCCGCCGGACCACCGCCGACGGTTCGACTCGCACTCGCCAGGTTCTTGCCGTGGACGGCGATCGGGGCATCGAGGGTGAACACGACGTCGGCGACGGCAATACCCACGCAGGTGATGACAGGAAGCGGCGTCGAAGCCATGCCTCGAGTGTCGCTCCGGATCGACAGATCGCTTAGGGCCGATGGACCCGAGATGTCGCCTGGTGGACGTTTGTTCGCCTGGTCATCGGTCAGCGACCGAGCTTGTTGCGGACCCGATCGATTGCCATCTCGTTGATGGTTTGCACCACATAGTCTCGACGCATTGCCTTTGGTGGCAGGTACGGAGGGGCGAGGCGACGCAGGCCGTCACGCCACACTTCACGCCAGAAGTACACCGCAGTCAGGCTGATCTCGTCGACGTTCTGGATGCTGTGCCACCAGTAGATGGGGATGTACAGCACGTCGCCAGGGCGGACCCGGAACTCGACGTACTCGGCCTGGGCGAAGTCGGGGTAGGCCGACTCGTCGTGGACGTAGGTGTTCTCGCCGAGGCTCGAGATGAGTACCTCGCTGAAGTTGCGCCCCGGTGCTTTGTGGAGGAACGGGGTTTGGTCCGGATGGTAGAGCCGAACGATCTTCTCACCGGCCAGGCAGAAGAGCATGGCGCTACCGGCGGTGTGGAAGTGAGTCTGTGAGTGCACCGAACGGCCGAGGTACATGACCCGGCCGAGGAAGCGCTCACCGTTGATGGCCGGCGGGTCGACCAGTTCCTTCGCCAGCTCGGGGAAGTGCTCGTCGTAGGAGAGCTCGGCGAGGTAAGGCATCGACGCGGCCGGAGCGTCGTGCTTCGGTGGTTGGTCGATTTCGTCGAGGTAGTCGGCGACCGAGAGGTTGCGCTGCTTGGCCCCCATGTAAGCGCCGGCCGCGATGTCGGTGATGGGAACGACGGTGGCGCCAACTCGCTCCCGGATATCGGCGACCGTCCACCGCTGGGGAAGGGCAGCAATGCCGCTGACGAGGGTGGGCCGCTCATCATGGAGCGGGGCACGGAGCAGATCGGCGATCGGCCGAGTCGCCGGTGCTGGTTGTTTGGCAGCCGCGTTGGAATCACTGCTCGAGAAGTCCTGTTGGGGTGTGTCCTGTGCGGCCATTGGTCGGCTCCATCCGTCGGCGGCCCAGGTTAGCGACCTCAGCTGTGCTGTCACTGGCGGCGCCAGCCCAACGCTGTCGGCAGCCTTTGCAAAGTCGACGAAGGCGTCCAGCGGTGCGAGCCAACTCGGGTTGTCGTCACTCACCTCATCGGGGCACTGCGCAGGGGCTCTTCTGCTGTATCAGCGCCTGATAGCGGACTGTGGGTCGATGCCAGTCAGATCGATGGCGTTGGTGAGGTCGATGTCAGATGCGTTCCGTGCATCGCTGAGGTCGCCGAAGCCGAGCTGGGCCTGATCGGCGGCTACTTGCCCGCTGGCCCGGCCGACGTGGTCGTAGCCGCCACGAACGCCCTTGCGCGTCAAATCGCCAAACCAGTCGTTGAATGCGTCTTCGACGGTGGCTGACCGATCGCGCAGCACGAGCTGGAACCTGCTTCCCACCTCGGCCTCGGCCTCGTTGAACACGTGGGCGTTGATCTCGTCGAGGCGGTCGCCGATGCGGTTGGCGAATCCGGCCAGGAAGCTCGATCGATAGGCTTGGCTCCGAACTCGAGTGCCGGCGGGTGCCCGCCGAGCCGCGTCGGTCATGGCACTTTGGGCCTGCACGAGAAGTGAGGTGAACAACATCTCGACTGCCGCCAGATCGCTGTCGAACCCAACGACGCTGACCATGTCGAGCCCGGAGAGCGTGACGGCCCGACACCGATTCGCTTCGGCGACGACGTGGAGCAAGACCGCCTTGGCATCGACATAGGGCGGATCGATCATCACCCGAATCATGATCGGCGCTTCGTCTGGATCGGAAGTACCACGCTCGACGGTGGCGGCGTCGATGGCGTGGCGGGTCATGAGCTGTTGCGCCTTGCCGGTGAACGCCGCGGCCTCGGCCTCGAACTCCGATGATTCGGCCTTGGCCAACAAGTTGCGGATCTTCTCCAGGACCGGATCAGCACCTGCGCTCTTCTCACTTCGACGTGCCTTCGGCCAAGCTGAACCGGTGCGGGAACTGCCGGGCGGCGGGATGAGCGTCTCCAGATGGGGGATGGAGGAAGCCACCCGTATGGCGTCGATGATCCCTCGCACCGCCTTCGACCAGGCCAGCCCCTCGGTGGTGATCCAACGGCTGACCCATCCGCCATGCCCATCGACCGCCGGGAGATCGAGCCGGTCGATCTGGGTCATCCATTGCGAGTCCAGCGTGGTGGCGCGTCGGCCGGCATTGTCGGAGGCGATGGCCAAGGCAATGAGTCGGCCGGTCGCCGCCGAGGATGCCTCACTCCGGCCTCGACGCAGAAGCTCGGCCGGCTGCCAGCCTGACTCCCAGTTCTTCCCGATCAGCGTTGCCATCATTCGTTCGGCTTCGGCAGTGACCGCCGATGGGCGAAGCTTGTCGAGCTCGTCGAGCGCCTCGTTCTTGGTTGGGGTCTTCGCCGATTGGCCATCGAGGACCGCCAACGCCAAGTAGTACTCGGCCAACTCCTGCTCGCTGAACATCGGCCCGTTGTTCTGCTGCGAGCGATTGTCGGACCCTGACCATCCCGACCCGCCCTGACCCGACTGCCTGCGATCGTTCGCCCGCTTCTTCGCCTTCGCTGCCCGCCGCGCCTTGTTGTTCTTTCCCATCGACTGAACTTACCAACGGTGTATGACGCGCCACGATGATGTCCCGAAGTGGAATGGAGCTTGCCTTCCTCGCTGAGCTGTCGCGGCTGCAAACGACAACGCCACTCGCTTGCCGCTTGACACCGTTCTCGAAGTTCTCGGCTTCGATCGGACCGAACTCGAAGCCGAACTCGACGCTGAGCTGAACGCGCCACCGTTGGGGTCGGCGCCGTCAGATCTGGAGGCCGCTGGTCGATCCGCCATCGACGAGAATGTTCGCCCCCGAGACGAAGCTGGCTTGTTCGCTGGCGATGAACACGACGACGTTGGCAATTTCTTCTGGCGTGCCCAGCC
>JBBQUN010000171.1:0-10396 GCA_038212405.1 Acidimicrobiales bacterium
TCCCGTCGCTCGGCGCTTTGACCGCCTCACCTCGCAGCTCGGCCAACTGGCGCAAGAGCGCGGTTTGCTGATCATCGAGATCAGTCGGCGTGTCGACGATGACCGACAAGATCATGGACCCGCGACCACGGCCACGAAGCCGCGGGATGCCGCGCTCGCGCAGCGCGAACTTCTTGCCGGTGAGTGTGCCTGCCGGCACCTCGACGTCGACAGGACCATCGATGGTGTCGAACGAAATAGTGGCCCCGAGCGCGGCCTGGGTCACCGCCAGGTGCAGCTCGGCGTGCAGTTCATCACCGTCGCGCACGAAGACCGGATGGCGAGCAACTCGCACCTCGACATAGAGATCACCGGGGCCACCGCCACGGGGACCGACCGCGCCGCGGCCGCTGAGGCGGAGCGTGGTGCCATGCGAGACACCGGCGGGGATGTCGATGGTGTAGGTCTGTTCTTTGACCTGGCGGCCCTCACCGCTGCAGTCGCCGCAGGTCTCGGAGACGACCTGACCCTCACCGGCGCAGCGGGGACAGGCTGCGGTGGTGACCATCTGACCAAGGATCGACTGGCGAACTTGGCGAACTTGGCCGGTACCGGCGCACTGGAGGCATTGATTGACCTCGGCCCCGGGAGCGGCACCCGAGGCATCGCAGGTCTCACATTCGACGGCGGTGGTGACGGTGACCTCCTTGGCCAAGCCACGCACGGTGTCTTCGAGGGTGAGATCGGCAACCACTTGCAGGTCGGCACCACGATTGTTGACCGCTCGGCCTCCACCACCACCGCCGCCCATGTTGAAGAACGCGTCGAAGATGTCGCCGAACCCGCCGCCGAAGGGATCGCCACCACCGCCACCGGGCCCATTGGCAGAGCCGAAGCGATCGTAGTTCGCCCGTTTCGCTGGATCGCTCAGCGCTTCGTACGCCTCGGCAACCTGCTTGAACTTCGCCTCGGCCTCGGCATTGCCGGGGTTGGCGTCGGGATGCAGCTCGCGGGCGAGCTTGCGATACGCCTTCTTGATCTCGTCTTGTGACGCCGAGCGGTCGACACCCAGGAGTTGATAGAAGTCAGCCATACGTTGCGGCACTCACCCTTCGCTGAGACGGCGACCGAGTTGGCGTGAAACCACAGCCACGGCCGCCATTGCCTGCGGATAATTCATTCGTGTCGGTCCGAGCACTGCAATCGAGCCTGCCCGCTCGCCGTCGATTTCATAGGGAGCGAGCACGACACTGCACTCCCCCAGCCGGTCTTCGCCGGTCTCGGTCCCGATGGCGACGCTGAGTCCACGATCGAGCATGCCACTCATGACGTTCACCACCACCAACTGTTGTTCGAGGATCGTCAGGACCTTCTTGACGGACTCGATTGCCTGGAACTCACCGGCGACTCTCGCTGCGCCGTTCACATAGATTCGGTCCGATTCGGGCCCATGTGAGGTGACCGAGGCGTACATGACCTCGCCGACCCGATCGAGTTCGTGGTTGCCGGTCGAGGCCAACGGGTTGGGCTGCGACAGTGGATGATCCAAGATCGCGGTGCCCAGCGCGGTTTGCAGGAGCGCGACGTCGGACTCCGACAGCTCGCGTTCGAGCTCGATGGTGTGCTTGTCGATCGTGCCGTTGCTCATGACGACAACGACCAGCATGACTCTCGGGGTCAGACCGACGAGTTGCAACGAGCGGGCCGTGACGGTGTCGGTCGAGTGATCGACGACCACCGCGGCATAGCGCGTGAGGTCGCTCAGCAGCGATGCGGTGTCTCGCATCATGTGCTCGATCTCGCCCCGCATCTCGGCGAAGAAACTCGAGATCTGGTGCCGCTCCGGGAGTTGCAGCTGCACCTCGCCCGCAGTGTCGACGAAGTAGCGGTAGCCCTTTTCGGTGGGGATGCGTCCGGCGCTCGTATGGGGCTGCACCAGGTAGCCATCGGCTTCCAGTGCTGCCATCTCGTTGCGGATCGTTGCGGTGGACACGTGCAGATCAGCCGCAGCACCGACCGAGCCCGAGCCGACAGGCTGGGCGGTGTCGATGTATTCCTCGACGATGGCGGTGAGGATGGCGGCTTTTCGTGCATCGAGCATGAGCGGCGAAGTCTACTCCCAGGACGCCTTGAGCCTGTCGTACCGCTCGAGGCTGTCGGCTCGTTCGGCCCCGTGATCGACGATTGGCCCCGGATAGTCGGCCGGTCGAGCGAGCCCGGCGTTCCACGGTTCGTGGATGTTCTTGGCGTCGATTCCTGCCAGTTCGGGCACGTAACGACGAACGTAGTCGCCGCTCGGATCGAACTTCTGGGCCTGACCGGTCGGATTGAAGATGCGGAAGTACGGCGAGGCGTCGGTGCCGGTCCCCGCCACCCATTGCCAGCCATGCTGGTTCGAAGCCAGGTCGCCGTCGACCAGGTGCTCCATGAAATGACGAGCACCCCACGTCCAATCGAGGTGCAGATCCTTCACGAGGAAACTGGCGACGATCATCCGCACCCGATTGTGCATCCAGCCTTCCGCCAGCAGCTGACGCATGCCGGCGTCGACGATTGGGTAACCGGTCTCGCCTCGACACCAGGCGTCGAAACGCTCCTTGGCCCGATCGTCGGAGTCGACTTCCATCTCGGTCATCTTCACGTTGAAGGCGTGGTGTGCGGTCTCGGGTCGCTGGAAGAGGACATCGGCGTAGAACTCTCGCCACGCGATTTCCTTGCGGAAGGTCTGCTCGCCCTTGCCACCACTCAGCTTGGCCAGGAGCTGACGAGGGTGAACCACACCCCACTTGAGGTAGGGCGACAGGCGACTGGTGCCATCGACGGCCGGGCGGTCACGGTTGGTGTCGTACGCGGCGACCGCGTGCTCGAGGAACCACTCGAACCGGTCCATCGCCGCCTGCTCGCCAACGGGCGGCAGTTCGGCGCTCGTTGCCGGCGCCTGGGGCAACCCGTCGCAGCGGACGCCCGTCACCCATTCGGCCTCGACCCGGTCCGTTGGCTCGGCCCAGCCGACATCAGACCACGCTCGATAGAACGGTGTGAACACCTTGTAGGCCGTGCCCGAACCGGTCTTGACCGTGTCGGGAGGAATCGCATAGTTCGAATCGAGGTAGTGCACTTCGAGGCCATGCTCCGCCAACGCGGCCCCCACCTGATCGTCTCGACGACGCCCGTACGGACCGTGATCATCGGTCGCATAGATCGCCTTGGCGCCCGTCTCGGTGGCCACCGCGGCCAACGCCGCCGCGGGGGCACCATTGCGAACCACGAGCGCATCGTCGAGCGATGTCCGATCGAGGTCGGCCAGGCTGTTCGCCAGGAACGCCAGACGATTCGCCCCCGACGGCTTTTGCAGCGCCTCGTCGAGCACGAACACGGGAACGACCGGCCCTCGCGCCGCGGCCGCCGCCAGGGCAGGATGATCGCTCACCCGCAGATCGCGACGAAACCAAAAGATGACAGGCGCAGCCATCAGTCGTCGAGGCGGAGGGCGCGAATGAAGGTGTCGGGCGGGATGTCGACCCGGCCGATCGACTTCATTCGCTTCTTGCCTTCCTTCTGCTTGTTGAGCAGTTTGTTCTTTCGAGTGACGTCGCCGCCGTAGAGCTTGGCCGTGACGTCTTTTCGGTAGGCCTTGACCGTGGCTCGGGCGATGATTCGTCCGCCGATGGCGGCCTGGATCGGCACGTCGAACTGCTGGCGGGGAATGATCTCCTTGAGCTTCTCGGTGATGTTCTTGCCGTAGTCATACGCCGAGTCACGGTGAACGATCGTGGAGAAGGCATCGACCTGTTCGCCGTTGAACAAGATGTCGACTCGGACGAGGTCGCCCGGTTCGTAGTCGACGGGTTCGTAGTCGAGGCTGGCGTAGCCCTGTGTGCGGCTCTTGAGCTGGTCGAAGAAGTCGACGACGACCTCGGCCAGCGGCAGCGTGTAGACGATCTCGAGTCGCTCGGGTGAGAGATACTCCATCCGTTCCATACGACCGCGCCGAGTTTGGCACAGCTCCATGAGCGTGCCGGTGTATTCCTTGGGGGTGATCATCGAGGCCCGCAGGTACGGCTCGGTGATCTGCTTCCAATCGCCCGAAGGCGGCAGCACCGACGGGTTGTCGATGAAGCGCTCGGTGCCGTCGAGCATGGTGATTTGGTAGGACACCGACGGTGAGGTGGCGATCAGGTTCAGGTCGAACTCGCGCTCGAGTCGTTCCCGCACGATCTCCATGTGCAACAGACCGAGGAAGCCGCAGCGGAAACCGAAGCCGAGAGCGGTCGATGTCTCGGGCTCGAAGGTGAAGCTGCCGTCGTCGAGTCGGAGCTTGTCGAGGGCGTCTCGGAAGTTGTCGTAGTCGTCGCCGTCGACCGGGTAGAGGCCGCAGAAGACCATGGGCTGAGGCTCGCGGTAGCCCTCGAGCACCTCGGGCGCTCCGTCGTGAAACGTGGTGATGGTCTCACCCGAGCGAGCTTCGCGGACGTCCTTGATGCCGGCGATGAGATAGCCGACCTCGCCGGGCCCCAGTTCCTTCACCGACTTGCTGACCGGCAGGCGAACGCCGACCTCGTCGGCGTCATAGGTGGATCCGGCTTGCATGAAGCGGAGCTTGTCGCCGGTGCGGAGTATGCCGTTGACGACTCTCACGCTCGAGACGACGCCACGGTAGGTGTCGAAGTGCGAGTCGAAGATGAGCGCCTGGAGTGGGGCGTTCTCGTCGCCCTCGGGCGGTGGGATCCGTTCGATGATGGCGTCGAGCAGCGCTTCGACGCCCTGGCCGGTCTTGGCCGACATTTGCAGGATGTCTTCTGCGGGGAAGCCGAGGATCTTCTCGATCTCGGCGGCATAGCGCTCTGGCTCGGCGGCGGGAAGGTCGATCTTGTTCAGTACCGGGACGATCTCGAGGTCGTTCTCGACCGCCAGGTAGGTGTTGGCCAAGGTCTGCGCCTCGATGCCCTGGGCGGCATCGACCACCAACACCACGCCCTCGCACGCGACGAGCGATCGGCTGACTTCGTAGCCGAAGTCGACGTGACCGGGCGTGTCGATCAGGTTGATGACGTAGCCCTTGTAGTTGAGTCGAACGCTCTGGAGCTTGATGGTGATGCCCCGCTCGCGCTCGATGTCCATCGAATCGAGGTACTGCGCACGCATGTCTCGTTTCTCGACTGCCCCGCAGATCTCGAGCAGACGATCGGCCAGCGTGGACTTGCCGTGGTCGATGTGCGCAATGATGGCGATGTTCCGGATTTTCGAGCGCTCCATGATGGCCCAAACGGTATCTGTTGGACGACGAAGTCGGAGTATGGGCCGAGCGAGTGTCTGACGGTGTCGGAATCGCCGACCTCGTCCGTTATCCTCCACGGGTCCGACGCACTGTCAGAGGTTTTTTCTAATGGCCAACATCAAGAGCCAAATCAAGCGCAACAAGCAGAACGAGAAGGCCCGTGTTCGCAATCGCGCCGTCCGTTCCGAGTTGAACACCCGAGCCAAGACGGCGGCCGCTGCCGTTGGCACCGAGAACGAGGCCGAAGCCCTGCGCATGGCGATCAAGAAGATCGACAAGGCCAGCCAAAAGGGCGTGCTCCACAAGAACACTGCCGCCCGCCGCAAGAGCCGTCTCATCGCTCGCCTGCGCAATCAGGCCGCAGCCGCCGACTCCTGATCGGTAGCACCGGCACCGGCAGCAGCTGATGCCGACAACCCGATATCGATGAACGAGGGGCCCCCGGGCCCCTCGTTTGCGTTCCCGCCGGCATCACTGAACCGGTCGTCCTGAGCTGCCGGTTCGTTTGTCAAGGACCGATGTCACACGTGTGAGGCGAGCGTTCTGTGACGCAGGGTGGGTAGCTTGCCTCGACACCACTGCCAGAACAGCGAACACAAGTTCGCACCAGCAACCGCCCTTGCGAGTATCCGCTCGCCGGTCGCTGGCTCACCCGCCCCAACGCCTTGGGCCGCCTGCACTGGTGTCATCGCACGCTGGAGGAATCCCCCATGAGCGCAAGCATTGCTGTATCCGCACTGATCAAACGCGTGGCCGGATCGCCCGCCGCCGCCTTGATCGCCCTTTCCCTGCTCTTCGCCATGGCCGGCCCGGTGCCACCGGCAAGCGCCGCCGACGCCCCGAATGGGGCGCTGCTCTCGGTCGACAATGGCAGTGTCGCCATCTCGACGACGGGGAGCTCGCAAGCGGCGATCGAGCGTCTGTACATGGGCGTGCTCGGCCGTGGCCCTGACGCTGCCGGCCTTTCGCACTGGATGAACTCGGGCCTCCCGCTCGAAGCGATGGCCAAGGACTTCGTTCGTTCCACCGAGTTCGTCAATCGGTTCGGCACCTCGAATACCGCCATCGTCGCCAGCCTCTACCGCAACGTCCTCGAGCGTGATCCCGATGCGGCGGGTCTCGCCTACTGGGCCGATCAGATCAAGCGCAACCCCGTCGAGCGGATCGTCATCGGGTTCACCGAATCAGCCGAGTTCGTCGCCACCCATCCTGGCTCCTCCACCACGACGTCGGAAATTCGCTGGAACGACCAGCTCACCCCGGGCGAGGCCCGGGAAATGGCCAGCCGCTTCTTCAGTGGCGAGCGCCTCGAACAAGCGCTGGTGATCATGGAGTGCGAGTCCGAGCGTCACACCACCCGATACGCCACGAACAATCACGGCGGCTTCTCCAGCTATGACCTCGGGCTGATGCAGATCAACAACTATTACAACGGCCCTGACATCGGAACCGCTTTCGCCGAGGCACCAGCCGACATCGCCACCATCGTCGCCGCCATGGGCGGCGGCGACGAAGCGCTCTTGCATCCATTGGTCAACCTGTACATGGCCCGCTGGATCGTCGACCACAGCGATTGGCGGATCAACGGCAGCAGCTCGTTCCGCAATCAGCGCTGGGGCAGCTGGAGCTGTGCAACCCAGCTCGACCCGACGCAATACTGGTACTGAGTTGCTTTCAACTGCTCCGCAGCTCGGCCTTCGGCCATCCGACTCGTCACCGGAGAGTGTGCCTCCTCCGTCGGCAGCGCCTGCCAGCTAACGCGACACGCGCGCCAAGCGGGCGATGAGGACTTCGATCACGGCGTCGTGGGGCACGGCAGAGGCGCCGCGCAGGTCGAGGTCGGCTTCGGCGAGCAGCATCGTGATTTCTCTGAGCCGCTCGTGACCGAGCTTTCTCGACAGCGTGAGCGCCTTCTTGGCCGGGAACGTCGATCCCTTGATGCCGAGCACGTCGGCTGCCGCCTTCTCGTCTCGCAGACCCAAGCCATCGAGTGCGAGGGCCCGTTGGTAGTGACCGTGCAGGGTGGCCATGATCTGGAGCGCATGGCGCTCCCCACCGTGGACCATGCGATCGGCTTTGTTGAGTGCAAGCGCGATGTCGCCCGAATCGATCGCATCGGTGAGTTCCCACGGCGGGACATCGGCCGCCATCCCCAGGAACGGTTCGATCTGGGCGAGGCCGAGTCCGGCTCCCTCGCCGTAGGTCGAAACGAGTGCCTCGATGATTGGCTGCACCCGACCGGCGTCATCGCCGAGATGTTCGACGATACGGTTCCGTGCCGCGGCATCGAACCGTAGAGGCGCATCGTGCAATCGTCGCTCGATGAGCGCCTTACGACCCTTGCCGCTTGGTGCGGCGTCGACCTCTCGTCCACCGGCCGCTTTGATCGCTTCCTTGAGGCTCTTCGGCACCGCACCCATGCGGGCCCCGCTGGCCGACGCCTTCTCCCACACGAGCACGAGATCGGTGGTGTCGAGGGGCGCCTCGAGCCAGCGAACGAGCGGTGCCACCTGATCGGCCCGGGTGAACATGGCAAGGTTGCGGCCGATGACGATACGACGTGGGGTCAAGAACCCCGGCGTATGCGCCGCGTAGACCAACGGGTCGATGACTGCATCGGCCCGGTTGCCGTAGTACTGCTCCTCGGTGACCTCTTCGACCATGAGCGATCGATCACCATCGCCGAGGAGTTCTTTGACTTCTCGCTGGAGCGCTTGGGCAACCAACGACGGGTCGTCTCCTTTGATCATCACGACGGTCATGATCAGCTCCGGACGGGTGTGCTCAGCAGTTCTGCCATGAGGTCAGCAATTCGTCGGGAGCCCCGAACGTCGTGTGCCCGCAGGACCCGACACCCCTTGGTGATGCCGACCACGTGGGCCGCCATCGTGCCGGCGGCGATGTCGTGCCGATCGGTGTCGAGCAGTTCGAAGAGGAAGCGCTTGTTCGACGCCGACAGCAGTAGCGGATAGCCGAGGGCGGCCAGATCATCGGAACGATGCAGGAGCTCGATCGACTGATCCTTGATCTTGCCGAGGTCGAGTCCGGCGTCGACGATGATCTGCGTTGGCCGGATTCCCGCAGCAATGGCCTGGTCGGCCCGTTCGGTGAGGAAGGTGCGCACGTCGTTGACGAGGTCGGAGTAGACCGGGTCGGGGTCGGCAACGCGTGGCGCCAATCGAATGTGGGTGGCGACAACGGTGGCGTTGCCGGCAGCCGCCACCGACAGGTAGTCGGGGTCGGCGAACCCGCTGATGTCGTTGCCAACGTCGGCGCCAACGGCGAGCGACTCTCGCAGCACCTCGGCCCGCCAGGTGTCGACCGACAGCGGCAGGTCGAAGCGGGCCCGGAGCGCAGCAATGGCGGGCACGACTCGTTCCAGCTCTTCTTCGAGTGAGACGTCGTCGCCCGGTCCGGCTTTCACGCCACCAACGTCGAGGAAGTCGGCGCCGTCGTCGACCAATTGCTCGGCTTTGGCCAGGAACTGATCGAAGCTCCAGTACGCGCCGGCGTCGTAAAACGAGTCGGGGGTCCGGTTCAAGATGCCCATCACGAGTGCCCGATGCGAGACATCGAAACGATGGGTGCCCAACTCCAATAGCACCGTGCAAAGGTAGCGCCTTGGGATCGCTGGTCAACCGGGCTGGTTTCAGGCGAGATGCGGTCCGCTCAAGGCAAGCACCATGGCCAATCCCAGTTGCACCTCGCGGTCGATCACGTCGGCGTTGAACCCAAGGCTGAGCGTCAGGAGGTACCACGTCACCACGTGGTGGGCGAGACGGTCCGGGTCGGTCGAGAACCGCAAGAGGCCATCGACGGTTGGAGGAGCGGCGCGGCTCACCAGATGCACGAGCCCCTCTGATCCTGCCTGGCCCAGTTCGTTGGCCCCCTCGGCGATCGCCTCGAAGGCTGCTCGCACGAGGTCGTGTTCGGGAACAGTGATGGAATGGCGAGCGCCCATGCCGGGGTCGTTCGAACACACCACGAGCGCAGTTTGGCAGGAGCCGAGCATGCCGACGGTCAAGCGGCTGCGAATCCGTGAGTCCGCTTCGAGTTCTTCGACACCGATGCCGCCGGCCGGAAGCTCCTCGGCCAGATAGGTACTGACGGCCCCGACAGCGAGCCGCGGCAGCGGCGTCATCGACTCCGGACGAAGCTGGCGGTACGCCTCCAGAATCTGGTTCTGGCCTTCGTCGAGCGGAACCTCGAGGTCGGGGAAGCCGGCAGTGAACCGATTGATGCGCATCGTTGGCATGGACGCAGTTTCGGATTCCAATGCCGGAAGGTGATAGGTCGCACGACCCAGCTCTGGCACACTCGAACCGTGATGCTCGCTCAGGAAACCCCGCCAACCGACGTCCTACCGTCACCAGACACGTTCCTCGAGTGGTCGATCGGTGCCGCCGTCCTGCTGGCCGCCTTCCTCGTTGGCCACAAGCTCGTCTCGCTCACCGTCCGAGCGTTTCTGCAACAGCCCAGTTTGTCGCGCACCACCCTCGTGCAGACCCGAGCACCGATCCGCGTGATTCTGATCGGCACCGTGCTGCTGTTCTGGATTCGTCAGTCGTCGCTGGAATCCGACACCGCCGCCAGCCTGATCCACGCCAGCCGGATCATCGTGATCTGCGGCTTCGGCTTCTTGTTCGTCCGCCTCCTCGGTGTCGCCGCCGATGGACTGGTTTCGCGGCTGCCGCTCGACGAAACCGACAACCTGCGGTCGCGTCGGGCACAGACTCAGGTCAGCGTGCTGCGCCGGGTCGGTGCCTTCGGCGTTGCGATCTTGACCGTTGGCATCGTGCTGTGGACGTTCCCGGAGGTCCGTGCGCTTGGCACGTCCATTCTCGCTTCGGCCGGTTTGATCGGTGTCCTTGCCGGTGTTGCGGCCCGATCGACCTTCGGCAACCTCGTTGCCGGTCTGCAGATTGCCTTCGCCGAGCCCATTCGCCTGGACGACGTCGTCGTGGTCGAGGGCGAGTACGGCACCGTCGAGGAGATCACGCTGACCTACGTCGTCGTCAAGTCGTGGGACCACCGACGTCTCGTCATTCCCTCCGCCTACTTCGTGGAGAACCGGTTCGAAAACTGGACCAAGACCACCTCCGACCTCATTGGATCGGCGTTCTTCTACCTCGACCTGAC
>JBBQUN010000172.1:0-10227 GCA_038212405.1 Acidimicrobiales bacterium
CTCCACCCCGTTCCTGACTCCCTGATCAACGACTGACCAGATCAGCCAAGGAACTCCTCTACGCACGTGCTGCAAACGGCATCGTGGTAGCGGAGATGCGGACCAGCCAAGCTGCTGACCACCAACTCCTCTACGAAAATGCCGTCAACGGCACTCTGGTAGAGGAGTTCGCTCGGCGGGCTGGTCGCGTGAGTCGAGGTCGAATCAGAACAGCGAGCGGTCGATGGGGGCGCCTTCGATCTCGAGGAGTCGGCGCTTGGTGACCGTGCCACCATTGGCCGAGAAGCCACCCAGCAGGCCATCGGCAGCGATCACTCGGTGACATGGCACGATCAGCGGAACGGGGTTACGACCCATGGCACCGCCAACCGCCTGCGCGGCGCCCGGCTGACCGAGACGCTTGGCAACCGCGCCGTAGGTCATCACTTCGCCCGGTGGAATCGTTCGGGCGATTTCGTACACCGAAGCGTCGAACGGAGGAAGGCCGCTGATATCGACCAGGACATCGTCGAGGTTGCGGCGCTCGCCGGCAAGGAGGCGAGCCATTGCCTCGATCCCACGTTGTACGAAGGTTGGCGGCGTCGACAGTTCTGATCCGCCAACAGCGGCTCTGGAGCGAGCCAACGTTGCTGTGTTCGAGACCTCGGGGAGCGTCACCACCGTGATCCGCTGCTCGACCCAGCCAACGCCACATCGACCGATGACCGTGTCGAAGAGCGCTGCGCCACTCCCCGAGGCCGCCGCAACGAGTGCCGAGTCGACATCAGGCAGGTCGATCCCGAACACGGTCGTCATCACTCCGCTCAACTCCTCGCTCGAGAGCGTGGTCTCTGATCGCTCGCCGTCGACGTTTTCGATCAAACGAAGACCGCTCAGTGTCACCCTCCCGTTTGGCGTCGCCCGGCTGACAACAGGTCGATGGGTGAAGTGAGAAACCTGCGAGTTCTGGTGGTGGTTGCAGCCCGACTCGAAGTCTTCGAGCACACGGCGAATGGTGCTGAACCGATACTGGGCCTCGCCATCACGACGAAGATCGAACCATGGCTCGCCGATCGAGACGATGCCGAAGCTCCCTGCGGGGTCTCGATGATCACCATCGAGTTCGAACGGGATGGGTTCGATGAACGAGTCGCCGAACCCAACGTCGACCAGGTAGCGACGGTCGAGATCGACGAAGAGGCACAGATGATCGAACGCCATCCCGATGACGCCATCGTCGAATACCCGTGCTTCGAGCAGGGTCACCTCGTAGCCCAGTGACCGAAGAAGGGCCGTGAACGCCGTGTTCAGCTCGTAGCAGAAACCACCTCGTCGGTTGTGCACGATCTTGCCGACGATGCGTTCCTCGTCCAGTTCGATGCGTCGACCGATGTGAATATCGAGGTTCTCGAACGGCACGTGTTCGAGGTGGGCTCGGTGCAACACGCGCAGTGTCTCGATCGACGGCCCGGCCGCGACCGTCGCCTGGTCGATGCCGATCCGATCGAGGTAGGCCAACTGTTCAGCGGGTGACAAAGGCACACCTCGACGCTATCGCTGACCGACATCGCCAGCGGGTGTCGCCAATCTGACGCGGGACTTCCGCAACCGGCCAACCCGAGGATTCCGCTACCGTTCGCGCCTGTGTTCTCCACTGCTGCGGCCACGAACGACACCGAAGCAACCCTGCTCGAGCACCTGAGCGCCCTGGCTCCTACCGTTCGAGCCCGCTTCCTCACTCGCTATCGCCGGTGTGTCGTCGACTCGCGGCCGTCACTCGTTGCGTTGTATGGCGAGCACCGAGCCGACACGGTGCTGTTCGACCTGGCTTCGTCTGCGGCCCGCACCCTCGCCGACCGTCCGAGCGACCTTGCCATCCTCGACGCCTCTCGGGAAGTCGAGTCGAACTGGTTCCAAGCGCCGGACCGTCTCGGCTACGTCGCCTACTGCCAACGGTTCGGCCCGACCATCGCCGACGTCGAGCGGCGCGTGCCGTATCTCCAATCGCTGGGAGTCACCTACTTCCATCTCATGCAGGTGATCGCCGCTCGGCCAGAACCCAACGACGGCGGCTTTGCCGTTGTCGACTACCGAGATGTCGAGCCAACGCTCGGGACCCTCGACGACCTCGCGTCGCTCACTGCTGCGCTACGCGCTGCTGGTATCTCGCTTTGCGTCGATGTGGTGATGAATCACACCGCACGCGAGCACGCCTGGGCCGAAGCCGCCCGATCCGGCGACACCGACAAGCTCGGCTACTACCTCACCTATCCCGACCGGACCGAGCCCGACCAGTGGGAGGTGACGCTGCCCGAGGTCTTCCCCGAAATCGCCCCCGGCAACTTCACCTGGGACGACGATCTGAAGCGTTGGGTCTGGACCACGTTCAACACCTTCCAGTGGGACCTCGACTATTCGAACCCCGCCGTACTGGGCGAGATGCTCGACGTCGTGCTCTTCCTGGCCAACACCGGCGTCGAGGTGATGCGACTCGATGCCGTGGCCTTCACCTGGAAGCGCAGGGGCACCAACTGTCAGAATCAGCCCGAGGCCCACCTGATTGCGCAGATCCTGCGTCAGTTCACGAATCTGGCTGCACCGGGTGTCCTGCTCAAGGCGGAAGCCATCGTGGCGCCCGCCGATTTGCTCGGCTACCTCGGCCAGCATGGAGCGCAGGGCGAGCGGGCCGAGTGCCACCTGGCGTATCACAACCAGTTGATGGTGATGATCTGGAGTGCACTCGCAAGCCGTGACGCACGGCTGCTCGCTGCGTCGATGGCTGCTCTGCCTGCCACGCCGGGAACAAGCGGGTGGGCCACCTACGTCCGCTGCCACGATGACATCGGGTGGGCAGTCGACGACACGAACGCAGCCAAGACCGGCGTCAGCGGATCGACCCACCGAGCGTTCCTCGCCGAGTTCTACCGAGGCGACTTCCCCGGCTCGTTCGCTGAAGGCACCTCGTTCAGCGTGAACGAGGGAACCGGCGATGAGCGCACCTGCGGGTCGACCGCATCGCTGGCTGGACTCGAACGAGCGCTTGCGTCTGGCGACGTCGCGGCGGTCGACGCCGCGATCGAACGAATTGTGCTTGCGTACGGCCTCGCTGCGTCGTTCGGCATGCCATTGCTCTACATGGGCGACGAGCTTGGCACGCTCAATGATCACTCCTACCTGGGCGATCCTGATCTGGCCGATGACTCACGCTGGATGCAACGCCCGTTCATGGACTGGGAGGCCGTCGAACGGGCGTCGCAGCCGGGCACGGTCGCCCACCGGATTCGATCCGAGCTACTGCAACTGTTGGCGGTCAAAGCGTCGACTCCGGCAATGGCGCAAGGTGGAGCCACGTGGATCATCGACGGCGTCGATCAGCGAGTGTTCGGTTTCGGCCACTACCACCCTCGCAATGGCCGCCTGGTCGGATTGGCGAACGTGTCTGACGACTGGATGAGCGTCGAACGTTCAGTGCTCGTCGCCGCAGGGTTCACTGAGAGACCGCGTGAGATCCTCGGCCAATCCAAGGTGTCGATCACCAACGATGTCGTTCGTCTGGGTCCTCGATCGTTGGCGTGGTTCACCGACGATCTCGCGGACCGGGTCGTCCCCTCGGTAGCGTCGCATCCATGGTGAGGCGACCAGATCAACTCCGAAAGAAACTCAAGGCCGCAGGCGAACAGGCCATGCGGGCTGCCGATCGCAACATCGAGGAACGGCGCAGCAACATGCCGATGGCCCGGCCGACCCCGGCGCGCCCGCTCGCCGAGATCCAGGCCGAACTCGACGGACTCGTTGGGTTGGACTCGGTCAAGGACCAGGTCAGCACGCTCATCGCCTTCCTCCAGGTGCAAGCTCAGCGGCGTGAGCACGGACTTTCCGACGTACCAACGAGCCAACACCTGGTGTTCCTTGGCAACCCGGGAACGGGCAAGACCACTGTCGCCCGTCTCATCGCCGAGATGTACGGCTCGATCGGGCTACTCAAGCGTGGCCACCTCGTCGAGGTCGACCGGGCCGGACTCGTTGGTCAGTACGTCGGCCACACCGCAGTCAAGACCAACAAAGCCATCAGGCGAGCCCTCGACGGCGTGCTGTTCATCGACGAGGCCTACGCACTGTCCCCGACCGGCCCCAAGAGCAACGACTTCGGCGCCGAGGCGATCGAAACCTTGATCAAGCGGATGGAGGACCACCGCGAGCGACTCGTGGTCATCGTCGCCGGCTATCCGAAGCTGATGCGGGCGTTCCTCGATTCCAACCCCGGTCTGCGCTCGCGGTTCGCGCGAGAGATTCCCTTCCACGACTACAGCACGGCCGAACTCGTTGCCATCACCGAGAAGGTGGCGAGCGACGCCGACTACTCGCTCGCACCCGACGTACACGCTTCGTTGGAACGCATTTTCGAACGTGCCATCCGCAGCGACGGATTCGGCAACGCCCGCTACTCCCGCACCCTGTTCGAGCAGGCAATCAATCGACAAGCCGTACGTCTGGCCGACATCGGCGATGTCACCAAGCTCGGACGCAAGGCCCTTTCCACGCTGGAATCGACCGACTTCGACACCGCCGCCAAACTGATCAAGAACTGACGTCGACGATCGCCCAGATCTCGCCTTGGCCTTGATCCACCGCCGGAAGAGACGAACGGCCCTCGAACCGTGGACTGTTGCGCAGCGGAGCAAGCAACGCCGGACGAGACGAACGAAGTGAAGAACGGCTACAGGAGCCCTTCGGCTCGCCGACGGCTGAGGTGGACGTGGGCCTTGGCCGCTCCCCACCTCAGTCCCAACTCCTGAAGCGACTCGTCGATGTCGCCGAAGGTGGCAGGGGCCAGGTCATAGACGTCGTCGGGAAATGCCTGCACCGCAAAAGGATCGCGTTCGATCGTGGCTGACCCCAGCGACGCCAACAGCATCGTTGCCGGGCCAAGACCCGACCGCACGATGGCGAGCGGATTGGCCCGCTGCTCATCGATGTCGGTGGTGAGCAACAGCCGCACGTGTTCGAGCATCGGCCCGGTGATCGCATCGACCGTTGCTCGAACTGCCTCAGGCCCAGCGGCTCCATCGGAGCGATGCTCGATGAGGCGACGCAACCAGGCAGCGAGGTGACGTTCGAGCCCATCGGCAAGGTCAGTGGCAATCGCTGCCAATCGTTGGTCGTCGGTCACGATGGCCGAGGGATGCTTCGCTTGCCGGTGACGTAAGACCGGGCTGGGTCGATGAGCACCTTCTTTCGCAACCCTTGGCGGCCGATCAGCATCCGAAAACCCAACTCATCTCTCGACGCCAACGACAGCTCGATCGGCCAACTGGTCCCCCCCATTTCCAGGGAAGTCTTCACGACGATTCGACTCTGCTGAAGGCCGTTGGACGAGCGAATCAAGCGTCGGTCGTGCACCGGTGCTTCACAGGTGATGGTGGGCAACCGCGAACGTTGGCGCGGGTGCACCTGGAATCGGACCCATTCGGCGCCGTCGATCTCGAAGGGCTGGATGCCGAACGCGTGGATGGCCGAGGTTCGCGCCCCCGTATCGACCTTGGCTTTCACGGCGTCGACACCGAGGCCGGGGAGACCCACCCATTCTCGCCAGCCGATTTGGAGCTTCGCCATAGACCTTGATTGTGCCCCGAACCGGGTGCGAACGGTGGTATCACTCGAACCAAGGGTCTCGAACCACGACCGTCATGGCACCACATCACCCTTCCGGTAACGTCGATCGCGTGAACCACGTACTCGTGTCGGCCGCAGCCGACTCCACCCCGGCGGCTCGACGCAGCGCGCTCCTCGAGATCCTCAAGACCAAAGGCCTGCTCGAACTCGATGCGCCAGTACAACTGTCTTCGGGGGCCATGAGCCGTTACTTCCTCGATGGCAAGAAAGCTCTGGCCCAGGGCGCCGACCTTGCATTGGCCTGCCACTGTCTGCTCGATCTGGCCGAAGCCGCCGGCATCGAATTCGATGCGGTTGGTGGTCTGACCCTTGGCGCCGATCAGTTCGCTCACGGTGTTGCCATTGTTGGCAACAAGGAGTGGTTCGTGGTTCGCAAACAGTCGAAGGGACGCGGCACCGACAAGTACGTCGAGGGTGCTGCGCTCGCCGGAAAGCGCGTGCTCCTCGTCGACGACGTGATCACCACCGGTGGCTCCAGCCTGATTGCCAAGGAGCGCATCGACGCCGAGGGTGGTGTCGTTGTTCTAGCCTCGACCCTTGTTGCCCGGTCCGACGAGCCGGCAACGACGTTCGCCGATGCCGGCGTCACGTTCATCCCGCTGGCGACCTACGCCGACCTCGGCATCCCTGCCGTCGGCACCGAAGAGGCCGACGCATCATGACCGATGCACCGGCCGCCCCGCTTCCAGCAAGCACACAACGCGTCGTCGCGTTCGCCTCCGACCAGGGCTCATCGATCGAAGTGATCGAGTACCCCGATGGCACTCGATCAGCCGAAGACGCAGCAGCGGCCGTTGGTTGTTCGGTCGATCAGATCGTGAAGTCGATGATCTTCGATGCCGACGGAGAGCTGGTGCTTGCCCTCACGAGTGGCGCCAACATGGTCGACGGGAAGGCGCTCGCCGCGCTGGCGGGCGTTGGAAAATGCGGCCGAGCGAGCGCCGATCAGGTGCGCGAGACCACGAGCTTTGCCATTGGCGGTGTACCGCCGTTCGGCCACAGCTCGCCGGTCCGCACGTGGATCGATCCGCATCTCCTCACGTTCGACCGGGTGTGGGCGGCCGCTGGTACCCCGCGGCATGTGTTTCCGATCGAGCCACTGGTGCTGGCTCGTCTGGCCGGGGCAATGGTTGCGGACTTCGCCCAGTGACCGACCATGTGACCGAGCCGGAGGCGAACCCTGTGACCGAGCCGGAGATCGGGGTCGGGCCGCACCCTGACCCGTGGCCGGTTGGCGATCATTTCGACCCGGAACTCCTGGCGGAGGGTGATCGACGCAATGTGGTTGATCACTATCGTTACTGGACACTCGACGCCATCGTTGCCGACCTCGATCAGCGTCGACACGGATTCCATGTTGCGATCGAGAACTGGCAGCACGACATGAACATCGGCACCGTGGTCCGCACCGCCAACGCGTTTCTGGCCGCCGAGGTGCACATCGTTGGCAAGAAGCGATGGAACCGTCGGGGAGCGATGGTGACCGATCGCTACCAACACGTGCGGCATCACCCGACTCCGGCAGATCTTGCCTCGTGGGCTGAGGAACACCACCTGCCGCTGGTGGGTATCGACAACCTCCCTGGGTCGACGCCGCTCGAAGTCGGCACCCTGCCAAAGGCCTGTGTCCTGGTCTTCGGACAGGAAGGTCCTGGCCTCTCCGATGGCATGCGTCCGTTTCTCGATCAGACCCGCTCGATTGCTCAGTTCGGCTCGACCCGATCGATCAACGCCGGCGTCGCATCCGGCATTGCGATGCATGCGTGGATCGCTCAGCACGCAACGCTGCCAACGTCCTGATCGTCGGGCAACGCTCCCGGGGTCGCAATTCCTACGACCTTTCAGAGGGCGACGTCAACCTCGAAACCTCGACCCATGCCGGCGGCAATCGCGGGCCACTATGGAGGCCCTCAGGAGGAGACGAGCACGAACTCGATGCGTCGGTTCGCGGCTCGGGCCGCGTCGGTGTCGAACGGAACGATTCGGGGGCGAGTCTCGCCGTAGCCAACCGGCACCAGGTCGACGCTGACGCCGCGGTCGAGGAGTTCGGCAATGACCGCTGCGGCACGCTCGGCACCGAGTTGTCGGTTGGCGCGGTCAGATCCGGTGTCGTCGGTATGTCCGCCGACTTCGACGACGGCGGTTGGGAAGGCGTCGAGCAGGGCTGCCACCTTGTCGAGGGTTGCCTGCGAGGAGTCGTCGACCTGGCTCGAGCCGATGGCGAACTCGATCGGCTCGGCCGCAAGGAGCTCGCCGAGATCGCTTTCGATGCGCGGTATCTCGAGCTGGCGGAAGCGGAAGTCGACCCGCACCCGCTGTTGGTCGAGCTCATCGAACTCGGCACGAAGGCGTTCACCGATCTCGGGCCTCGTCGATTCGATGGCGACGGCGACCCGAGCAGGAACGGCCACCTCGGGATCGACAGTGATGGCACCATCGACCTGATCGGCGACGTACACCGCTTGGATCGCCTCGAGCACCGCACTCGCTGTTTCTGCATCCGGCAACGAACCGGTGAGCGTCACCTGGCTCGTATTGCCCGTGATGACGACGTCGCCGGTTGCACCCGGTGCGGCCACCACCGTTTCGTCGATGACGTCGTTCACACCGGCCAGGTCGCCAACCAGGCGAAGAATCACCCGTCGGGATGCCTCGTCGGGAACGGTGCCACGCAACGTGACAACGCGATCGAGCTCGCTGGCGCTGATATCCGGATAGCCCGACGAGGCGAGCATCGCCACGACATCGCTGGGGACCACCGGTGGAGGAAGCGTGGTCGGGGTGGTCTCGGGCTGGGTGTCAGCACGCTCGCTCGACACGAGTCCAGCGCGAGCCAGGCGCTCGCGAACCGCGGCCGACTGCGGCAATCCACCGAACGCGAAGGACACCAGGAAGAGGGCTGCTGCCAGACGGGCCATCAGCTTCGGCGAGACGCCGGTCCCTTCCGCTGGCGCACCGCCTCGTCGCCTGTGGCCCTTTGGCGAGTGGTGAATCAAACGGTGGTCTCGGCGTCGGCGCGTGCGTATCGACGGGAGCGGAGCACCATTTCGGCGGCGGTGACGATTCCGATGACCAGGGCCAGGATCATCACGTAGCGGGCGACGTCTTTGACGATGTCGGGCAGCCCGCCTGGCGGCTCCTTCATGAGCTCGGCGACGAAGTCATCAGCTGCCTGAGCAGGTGTGGACGCGCTCGCTGCTGCCTTTTCGGCCCGAGCGAAACCGTCGAAATACTCTTCTGACACCGAGCCCTTGACCTCGCCCTCGAGACCGAAGACCAGGGCGACATCGACCTCGGACAGTTGCCGCAGCCGAAGGGCATACGCCGCGGCCTCGGGCTGTGGGTCGCTGGGGGCGGTGATGAGCATGCTCACACCGCGAGCTTGGGCCGAATCGACGATTGCGGCGAGAGCAGCCGCATCGAAGTCACGGCCGGGGGCGATGTAGACGCCGTCGATCGCGCCGGTGACGACGTCGACCGGAGGCTCAGCACCAGCGGGAACAGCAAAGAGGGGCACGAGAATTGCCAGCGCCCCGAACAAGAGTGCAGCCATTCGTGATCGCAGACACGACATCGCGTCCAGTCTCACACGACTGCGGCGAAAAGCGGTGCCTTCAGTCAGATCTGTCAGACTCGCCGATCAGCCAAGAATCCAGTCGCGAGACTTGTCGTGGTCGATCTCGGCGTGGAAGAAGGCATCAAATGCCTGCGATTCGAGCTCTTCGGTCTCATCATCGGCCTCGATGGTCGAGGCATGGGTGCGACGAGGAACGAGCGTTTCCCGCTGCTGCCTGGCCAACTTGTTCTCTTCGAGTTCCGCGGCCAGCGCCTCGGCTTCAGGAGAGATCGCCCGTTCGCCGGTGAAGGCGTCGATCGTTGCGTCGCTGCCATTGTCGAGCTCGTTTTCGTCGCTCTCTTCGAATGCGACTTCGAGGGCGGCTTCGGCTTCGGGGACGACAGCCAGGTTGCGGGCGGACTCAGCAGATGCCATCTCGACTGCCAGATCGTCGTGGCGTCGCTGTGCTTCGAGTGCACGGTCCTGCTCGCTGCGTGCGCGTTCGATGCTCTGGAACGCCTCGTGGAGCGCCCGCACTTCTTCTCGTAGTGCGGAGACTTCGACGGTGAGTTCACTCCGATCCGACATCAAGCGGACAGCGTCACCTCGAATCTTCGCCAACTGATCGACAATGGCCGCTACTTCGACAACGAGTTCCTCGCGTTCGAGGTTGAGGTGGGTGACAGCCTTGACGGTCTCGGTCTTGTTGATCAACAGCATCGCCACTTCTCCTTTGAGCTGATCCCGCTCGTTGGCCAGGCCAGCGAGCAGCGTCACGAGAGCATCCTTCTCTCGTTTCATCACTTCGACCGCAGCCTGAGAGGCAATCGCCTCTGGCGATGTCCCCTGCGTGCGGGCAAGTTGTTCGAGTCGCTTGAAGGCGGCCAGGCGCGGCGCAGCGGAACGCAACGCTGCTTCGTACTCGATCACCTTGTGACGAAGTTCGTCGAGCTCCCTCAGCTCAGTTTCCGATCCGGGCATTGCAGTCTCCTCGCGACTTGGATTCCTGTCGGACCAAG
>JBBQUN010000173.1:0-10176 GCA_038212405.1 Acidimicrobiales bacterium
CCTTCGATGCGTTCTCGGAGGAGGGACTCGATGGTCTCGACCTGGTGTTCTGCGGGTTGCCGCACGGCGTCAGCATGGGGGTCATTCCCGGTGTTCGGGGTCGAGTTGGTCACATCGTCGATCTGGGATCTGACTTCCGCCTTCATGACGCCTCGCTCTACCCCGAGTGGTACGGCGCCGAGCACACCGCACCAGCACTACTCGACGAATTCGTCTACGGACTCCCGGAGCTGTTTCGAGACAGTATTCGTGGCGCCGAGCTCATTGCCGCCACCGGGTGTAACGCGGCAGCGGCAACCTTCGCGCTCGCGCCGGTCCTCGAGGCTGGCCTCGTCGAAGGTCAGGGCCTCATCGTCGATCTCGTCACCGGGGTCAGTGGCGCCGGCCGCCCGCCGAAACCCAACACCACCTTCTGCACCGTCGATGAAGACGTGACGCCGTACGGCTTGCTGACGCATCGCCACACGCCAGAAATCGAACAGGCCTTGCACGATCGCACGGGGATCGAAACGTCGGTGCTGTTCACACCACACCTCGCTCCGATGAATCGCGGCATCATTGCCACCTGCTACGGGCGACCCACCCGGCCCACCACCACCGACGAGGCAATGGCGGCACTTCGCGACTTCTACTCAGACGAGCCGTTCATCGTCGTCGACGACCGTCCTCCGTCGACCAAGGCGACGCTCGGGTCCAACACCGTGCATCTCACGGCCCGAGTCGATCAGCGAACCGGACTCGTCATGACCATTGCTGCTCTCGACAATCTCATGAAGGGCGCTTCGGGTATGGCGGTACAGAACGCAAACCTTGCCTTGGGCCTGGATGAAGCCGCCGGATTGCCGATTGTTGGGGTGTACCCATGACTGTTTCGCCCCTCGCCCCATCATCGCTGCCTGACCTGCCGAGCGTTGCCGGCGTGCAACTCAGCGCGGTTGCACTTGGCCTTCGATACCAGGGGAGACCTGACGTGCTGCTGGCCACGTTCGCCCCAGGTACCACCGTCGCCGGCGCATTCACGACCTCCAAATGCCCGTCGGCGCCAGTCGATTGGTGCAAAGCGATCCTCGGCAACCAAGAGGCTCGTGCGCTCGTCGTCAACGCCGGCAATGCCAACGCCTTCACCGGCAGCCACGGCGAAACCTCGACGAAGGCCACGGCGGCCGCAACCGCAGCAGCGCTCGGCCTCCACGAGCACCAGGTCTATCTGGGGTCGACCGGCGTGATTGGTGAACCTCTCGACGTCGAGCCGATCGTGGCCGCGATGCCAGACCTCGTTGCAACCCTGGTTCCGGCCGATGCCGACAACTTGTTGACCGCAGCGCAGGCCATCCGAACCACCGACACCTTTGCCAAAGCTCAAGGAGCGCAGGCCACGCTGTCATCGGGTGTCGTGCTGAGCGTCGCCGGAATTGCCAAAGGCTCAGGAATGATCGAGCCAGACATGGCAACCATGTTGTCCTTCGTCTTCACCGATGCTGCGGTCTCGGCCGAGGCATTGCAGTCGATGCTGCTGCCATCGGTCACCACCAGCTACAACGCAATCACCGTCGATTCCGACACGTCCACGAGTGACACCGTGCTGGTCTTTGCCACTGGGCTGGCAAGCAACGATCGAATCACCGGTCCTGACTCGCCGGGCTATGCCGAACTGTCCCAAACCTTGCATCAAGTCAATCTGGGTCTCGCCCATCTCATCGTCCGCGACGGTGAGGGGGCGTCGAAGTTCGTCACCGTGAACGTCACGGGCGCCGAGTCCGACACCGCCGCGGCACGAATCGCTCGGGCGATCGCCAACTCGCCCTTGGTGAAGACGGCGCTCGCTGCATCCGATGCCAACTGGGGTCGGCTGGTGATGGCGGTCGGCAAGTCCGGTGAAGCTGCAGATCGGGATGCCCTCGCCATTTGGATTGGTGACGAGCAAGTCGCGGCCGCGGGCCAAAAGCTCGACTCCTACTCCGAAGAGCGGGCAACGCGCCACCTTCAGGGAGACGAAGTCGTACTCACGGTCGACGTTGGCATCGGCGACGGAAGAGGAACGATCTGGACCTGCGATCTCACCCACGGTTACATCGATATCAACGCGGGGTACCGCTCATGAGCAATGAGCCCGATCCAACACTCGCCGAGCGTGGCTACTCGCCAGAGACGCGTACCCAGGCGCTCATCGAGGCGCTCCCGTACATCCAACAGTTCCGGGGTGCGGTCGTTGTTGTGAAGTTCGGGGGCAATGCGATGGTCGATCCCGATCTCTCTCGGACGTTCGCCGAGGACATCGTGCTCCTGCGATCGGTCGGCCTTCAGCCAGTTGTCGTCCATGGCGGCGGGCCACAGATCGGTGAGCTGCTTGCTCGACTCGGCAAGGAGACCGAGTTCCGCGATGGCTTGCGAGTCACCGATGCCGAAACGCTCGATGTCGCTCGCATGGTGCTGGTTGGCAAGGTCGGCCGTGACATCGTCGGGCAGATCAATATCCACGGCGCCTACGCCGTTGGAATGTCGGGCGAAGACGGCGGTTTGATCAAAGCCGAGTTGCGTGATCCTGCGCTGGGATTCGTTGGCGACATCGTGTCGGTGAACCCGGGCATTCTCGAACGCCTGCTCGCCGAGGAACTCATTCCGGTCATCTCGACCATCGGCTCTGACGATCAAGGCCAGGCCTACAACATCAACGCCGATACCGTTGCCGGAGCGATCGCCGGCGCGCTCGATGCCGAGAAGGTCATTTACCTGACCGACGTCCCCGGCCTCTTGCTCGACGTCGATGACCCGGGCTCGATCGTCACCCAAGCCACGATCGCCGAGCTGGAACAACTCATTGCCGATGGCGTGATCTCGGGCGGCATGGTCCCGAAGGTCGATGCCTGCATCGAAGCCGTGAGGATGGGTGCACGTAGTGCGCACATGCTCGACGGTCGCAGGCCACATGTCATGCTGCTCGAACTCTTCACCGACGCTGGCATTGGTACCAAGATCACCGCCGGCCCGAATGAACTCACCTCTCCCGCCACGAAAGGCCTCGCCAAATGAGCCACGTTGATGCCGTCGGCAACCCTGCCGACCTCTCCTTCTGTCCGATCATGCCAACGTATGGACCGCCACCGGTGCAGTTCGTTCGAGGGCAGGGCGTCGAGCTGTTCGACCGCTTCGACAAGCGCTATCTCGATTTCCTGTCGGGCTTGGCCGTCACCAGCCTCGGTCACTCGCATCCGGTTGTCGCCGAGGCGTTGGCCTCTCAGGCCCAGCGGCTACTCCACGTTTCCAATCTGTTCGCAACCGAACACAACGCAGCAGTTGCGATGCAGCTCGATCAGCTGATCAGCGGTTCGCAGACCCAAACCGGGCAGGTATTTTTCTGTAACTCCGGTGCCGAGGCCAACGAGGCCGCCATAAAGATCGCCCGAAAATTCGGTGGGCACGGCCGCCACGTCGTGGTGTCGGCCTTCCAGAGCTTCCACGGTCGGACGCTCGCCACGCTGCATGCCACGGGTCAACCGGCAAAGTGGGAGACGTTCCAGCCGCTCCCCGAGGGATTCCGTCACGCGGTGTGGAACGACTTGGCCGATCTCGAACGCCAGCTCGATGACACCGTCGCTGCGGTCCTGCTCGAAGCGGTGCAGGGCGAAGGTGGCGTCAATCCCGCCACCATCGAGTACTTCCAAGGTGTGCGCGAGCTGTGTACCGAGCGAGGGATCCTCATGATGGTCGATGAGGTGCAGACTGGGCTCGGCCGCACGGGCAAGTGGTTCGGTTTCCAGCACTTCGGTGTCTTGCCCGACGTGGTGTCCATGGCAAAGGCGCTCGGCAATGGCGTGCCGATCGGGGCCACGTGGGCCCATCGCAGCGTTGCGTCGGTGATGCAGGCCGGCGATCATGCCACCACGTTCGGCGGCCAGCCGCTGGCCACTGCTGCAGCCCGAGCCGTTCTCGACACGATGATCGCCATCGATGCCCCCCGTCTGGCAACCGAAGCCGGAGCAGAGCTCACCGACAAGCTCATGGCATTGCCGAACGTGAGCGAAGTCCGAGGCCTCGGTCTGCTCCTCGCTGCTGAACTCACCGGCGTGAACGCCCAGACGGTGGCAGCAGCATGCCTCGATGCCGGTCTCGTGGTCAACGGCATCTCGCCGACCGCTATCCGGCTCGCTCCACCGTTGATCATCACGAGCGAGAACATCGACGAGGCCGTCTCGATTCTGGGTGCGGTCATTGCCGGGGTCGCCGAATGATGCGACACCTCCTCGAAATCGACGATCTCTCACGAGAGGAGTTCGCAGCGATCCTCGCCCTGGGACGTCTCGACAAGAAGCAGGTCGAACCCACGTACTCGAGTCTTGGCGTTGCCTGCGTCTTCGAAAAGCCGTCAGCTCGTACTCGTAACTCGACGGAGATGGCCGTCGTCCAGCTCGGTGGGCATCCGGTGTACATCACCAACGCCGAGGTCGGCATCGACCAACGCGAGTCGGCGGAAGACGTCGCTCGCACGCTTTCGCAGTATCACGCCGTCATCTGTGCGCGAGTCTTCGACCATGGTGTGCTCGAACGCATGGCGGCACAGCAGGTGGCCCCGGTGGTGAACCTGCTCAGCAATCAATCGCATCCGCTGCAAGCAATTGCCGACGTTCTCACGATCGATCACGAGCTCGGTTCGGTCGTGGGCAAGGTCGTCACCTATGTCGGCGACGCGAACAACGTGGCCCGATCGCTCGCGCTCGCCGTTGGATTCGCCGGTGGGACGACTCGAATTGCCGCCCCGCCCGGTCACCAGTTCACACCGGTCGACGTCGACCGGCTGGCACTCGCCAACGTTCCTGTCGAGTACTTCGATCGTCCGGCCGATGCCATCACTGGTTCCGACGTTGTCTACACCGACACCTGGGTCTCGATGGGACAAGAGGCCGAGCGAGACGAACGACTCCGTGACTTCGAAGGTTTCATGGTCGATGACGACCTCATGTCTGCTGCGCCGGCGGCCATCTTCATGCATTGCCTCCCGGCCCATCGGGGTGAGGAAGTCAGCACCGAGGTGATGGATGGCCCGCAGAGTCGGATCTGGCCTCAGGCTGCGAACCGGCTGAACGCCGTCCGGGCCGTTCTGGCCTGGCTCGAGCTCGAAGGCTCTCTCGCCTCATGAGTGTCGGCAAGGCGCAGCGCCAACACATCGTTGGGCAACTGCTCGCCGATCACGCCGTTGGCAGCCAAGGCCAACTCGTCGAACTCCTCGCAGATGAGGGCATCACGGCCACCCAGGCGACGGTGTCGCGAGACCTCGAAGACCTGGGTGCGATCAAGGTCCGAGTGCCCGGTGGAGCAACGGTCTATGCGATTCCTGAGTTGCCGACCGAGCAGCTCGCACCCACTGATCATCTACGACGAGTGCTCGGCGAATGGTTGGTGAACGTCCAGCGATCCGGTGACCTGGTGGTCCTTCGAACGCCTCCGGGGTCGGCGCACGTCGTCGGCAACGCTCTCGACCGATCGGGGCTACCCCGCATGATCGGTACCGTGGCCGGTGATGACACGATCCTCGCCATTGCGTCCGAGGGTGATGGCGAGGCACTCGCTGGTGTACTGCGAGATCTCGCGGGGCTCGGACCGTCCTGATCGCCGTTGTAAACGGCAAGAACCCTTCGACCATTCTCCCCCGTACCCCGTACCCCGAACACGACGAACGTCGACAAGGAGCATCCAGTGGCTGATCAAGACGTCGCCAAGACCGAGACCGTCAAGACCGAAAAGGTAGAAAAGGTCGTCCTGGCCTATTCCGGTGGCTTGGATACCTCGGTCATCCTGCAATGGCTGAAGGACACCTACGAATGTGAGGTCGTCACCTACACCGCCGACCTCGGTCAAGGTGAAGAGGTCGAGCCCGCTCGCCAGAAGGCGCTACTGATGGGCGTCCCGGAGGAAAACATCTATATCGACGACGTCAAGGAAGAGTTCGTCCGTGACTTCGTCTTCCCGATGTTTCGGGCCAACACGATCTACGAGGGCGAGTACCTGCTCGGCACCTCGATCGCTCGTCCGCTGATCGCCAAGCGCCTGGTCGAGGTCGCACGAGAGACCGGCGCCGACACCATCTCCCACGGCGCCACCGGGAAGGGCAACGATCAGGTGCGTTTCGAGTTGAATGCGTATGCGCTCGAACCGGGCATCAAGGTCATTGCTCCTTGGCGCGAGTGGGATCTCCTCAGCCGCGAGAAGCTCATGGCGTATGCCGCCGACCGAAACATCCCGATCGAGATGGCCCGGGGCAAGAAGTCACCGTTCTCGATGGACGCCAACCTGTTGCACATCTCCTACGAGGGCGGGCCGCTCGAAGACCCGTGGACCGAACCGCCCAGCGAGATGTGGCGTTGGTCTGTGAGCCCGGAGATGGCGCCGAGCGACGCGACCTATGTCGATCTCACCTACGAAAAGGGCGACATCGTAGCGATCGATGGTGAGCCGATGACACCGGCCACGGTGCTGACCAAGCTCAACGAATTGGGTGGAGCCAACGGCATCGGCCGGCTCGACATCGTCGAAAACCGTTTCGTCGGAATCAAGTCTCGCGGCGCGTACGAGACTCCAGGCGGCACCATCATGCTGCGGGCGCACCGCGCCATCGAGTCGATCACGCTCGACCGAGAGGTCTGTCATCTCAAGGACGACCTCATGCCTCGCTACGCCAAGATGATCTACAACGGCTACTGGTTCGCCCCCGAGCGCGTGATGCTCCAGCAGGCAATTGATCACAGCCAGCTCCACGTCAACGGCGACGTGCGCCTGAAGCTCTACAAGGGCAACGTCGACGTTGTCGGCCGTCGATCAGACGAGTCGCTGTTCGATGAGAAGATCGCGACCTTCGAAGACGACGGCGGCGCGTACAACCAGGCCGACGCCGAGGGCTTCATCAAGTTGAACGCGCTGCGCCTTCGTACCCTCGCATCGAAGCGGGGCCCTCAGACATGACCGAGGGTACGACCTCGGCAAACCCACCGTCGACCGGGAAAACGCTGTCGACCGGGAAGATGCTGTCGACCGGGAAGACGCTGTCAACCGGGAAGACGCTGTGGCACGGACGGTTCGCCGGCGGACCGTCCGAGGCGTTGCAGAAGCTCAACGACTCGCTGCCGTTCGATCAGCGCATGTATGCCCAAGACATCGAGGGATCGCGGGCGCACATCACCATGTTGGCATCGGTCGGCCTGGTTTCGACCGAGGAGCGCGATGGCATTCTCACCGCACTCGATGCGGTGGAAGCCGAGATCGAGAACGCCACGTTCGCGTTCGTCGCCTCAGATGAAGACATTCACACGGCGGTTGAACGTCGAGTCACCGAGCTCGAGCCAGCAGGAGCCAAGTTGCACACCGGCCGGAGCCGCAACGATCAGGTGGCGACCGATCTTCGACTCTGGACCAAGCGAGAGCTCGGTGACCTGGCATCGTTGGTCACCCAGGTGCAGTCGACGTTGGTCGACCAGGCCGAGGCAAACATCGATGCCTACCTGCCTGCCTACACCCACTTGCAACAGGCCATGCCGGTCATGCTGACTCATCATTTGCTCGCTCATTGCTGGGCGTTGTCGCGCGATGTCGACCGTTTGCTCGAGGCCCGCCGACGCAGCGATGTGTCCCCGCTTGGCGCCGGCGCACTTGCCGGGTCATCGTTGCCGCTCGATCCGGATCAAACAGCAGCTGCTCTCGGTTTTGGCGCTCGTTTCGAGAACTCGCTCGACGCCGTTGGCGATCGTGACTTCGTGGTCGACTCGTTGTACGCACTGGCCTTGCTAGGGGTCCATCTTTCGCGCATTGGCGAAGAAGTCATCCTCTGGGCGACGCAGGAGTTCGGATTCGTCACGCTCGACGACGCCTTCTCGACTGGTTCGTCGATGATGCCACAGAAGAAGAACCCCGATATCGCTGAACTGGCGCGGGGGAAGGCTGGGCGCTTGGTCGGGCATCTCACCGGATTGCTGACCACGTTGAAGGGGCTTCCGCTCACCTACAACAAAGACCTCCAGGAAGACAAAGAACCGCTGTTCGATGCGTGCGACACGATCCGACTCACGCTTCTTGCCCTGGATGGCATGCTCGCAACGCTGCACTTCAACACCAACACCATGGCGGCTCAGGCCAATTCTCCCTATGCAGCAGCCACCGATCTGGCGGACTTTCTGGTGTTGCGGGGGACACCGTTCCGTGCCGCCCACGCCATTGTGGGGGAGCTGGTGCGCTCGGCCTTGGCCGGCAAAGCGAGCCTGCCCGAGCTCGTCACCGCTCATCCCGACCTCGGACCCGAGGCCGCAGCCATTTTCGAACCCGGGGCATCGGCTCGCGGTCGAAACACACCGGGCGGAGGCGGGCCCAAGGCCGTTGCCATTCAGCTCGAGCGCTTCAGGGCTCAACTGGTCGCTGATCAAGCGCGCATCTGAGCCGTCGTAGTGACGTGAATGTCGAGGCGTTCGGCGTCGATCTCGCACGGCCGGCAAATGAGGTGGCTCCCTGCGTCCTGGGTTGGGTGCTGCGCTGCGGGAGTCGGGCCGGTCGAATCGTCGAGGTCGAGGCATACGGTGGTGACGATGATCCGGCGAGCCACGCGTTCCGCGGGCGTTCGAAACGAAATGCTTCGATGTTCGGTCCACCCGGTCTGCTCTATGTCTACCTGAGCTACGGAATCCACCGTTGTGCGAATGTCGTGTGTGGGCCACCTGGGGATGCGTCGGCCATTCTGATTCGAGCGCTCGAGCCCATCGCTGGTCTGCAAGACATGGCTGCCGACCGGCCTCGTGCGAGTCGAGCGCGAGACCTTTGCAACGGGCCCGGCAAGCTGACCGAGGCATTGGGCATCAGACTCGAACACGATGGCGTGCCGCTTCTTGCTCCAAACGCCTCGGTCCAGCTCGTGGCGCCAGCCGTTGCTGACACCTCGGTGTTCACCATCGCCAGCGGGCCGCGCATTGGAATCTCGAAGGCCGTCGACCGGCCATGGAGATTCACGATCGTTGGCGATCCTCATGTGAGTCGTCCGGTCAGGAGGCTCGACCCATGAAGGGGCACTGTGAGTCAGTTCCCCGCAGCATCAACGGCGACTGGTTCATCGCTCTCGGGAATCCGGTCGAGGAGCCAGCCAAATGAGGGCTCGAGTACCTGGTAGAGAAACTGGAACTCGTCACCGGTGATGAGCCTGGCAAAGGTGGCGCCACCCTTGAGCTTGCGGAGACGGAACGGAGTCTCATCTCGAAGCCCGTCACCGGCGAAGTAGATCGTCCGCTCGGTGCGGACGAGGGCGGCGAATCTGGTTGGCACCCCCATGAGCGCAAGCATTCGTTGACCCTCGTCGTTGACCGGCAGTTCGAAAACTGCATCGATCTCCGTACCGACGTCGGGTTGCACCACCTCGACCCACCCGTCGAAGCGTGCGTCGCCCCCGGTGCTGCCCGGTGGCCCGCCCACGATTCTGATCACGAACCCGCTGAGCTGCTCCTCGGTCAGCACGACCAGGTCGCGACCTTGGTCGCGTCCGCCTGCCGGTCCTGACACCGCAACGAGACCTCGCCCGGTGTAGGGCCAGGGGTCGGTGCCCAGGTTTCTCACCCCGGGCGAGACGAGCGTCAGATCGTCGAACATGCGGATTCGCCAACCGGTCGAGTGCACGCCGAACACGTCCTCCAGGATCGCTCCAGCTGGACCAGGGGTGGGTTCGACCATCAGAGAGAACTCGCCGTATGCCGGGGTGCCGGCATCGACCCATTGCTGGACGTTCTCTGCCTGGCTTGGCCAAATCACATCACCGACCGCGCGCCCTCCGAACTCGTCGGGTTCGTTCCTCTCATCGAGGTAGACGCCGGTGACATCAGCGAGCACGATCAGATCTGGCCGACGTTTGGGCCATTCGCCGTGAGGTTCCCGTGTTCCCGGTGTGAGTCCGACGTAGTCGTCGAGCGCATACGGCACCCGGTGGTATTCGAAGATCTGGTCGAGTGCTTGGTGCTGGCCGAAGGTCTCGTCGGGAACAGTCTGGTCGTAGACCAAGATATCGAGGTGGCTCTGAGCCTCGATCCACCGCCTGGTGAGCGTGTGAGAAAGGTCGCGTCCACCAGAAAGGCCTCCTGAGCTGGGAGTCTGTTGGTCTCTTACATCAACGGAATCGCAACAACAGGAGACACTTTCTGTGAGTGCATCATCGCGCAG
>JBBQUN010000174.1:0-10136 GCA_038212405.1 Acidimicrobiales bacterium
GCCGGTGAAAGGTGGCAAAAGCGACGATGAATGGTCGGTTCTGCCACCTTTGCCTTGATCTGGGGAGGGTCAGATGTTGGCGATGGGGCCGATGATGGTTTCGGCGAGTTGGGCGGCCTTGGCTTCGGCGCCCTCGGCGCCGAGCAACAAGAAGGCAGGGAGGATCGTCCTGGTGACGCCGATACTTGCCAGCTCTTGGGCCGCGCCGACTGGGTCATCGCCCAAGATGCCCGGGTGCGCCGCGGTCATCTCGATGGCCAATGGGTCGCGACCGGCATCGGCCGCACTCTGGTGGACGACGTCGAACTGCTCGCGAAGCTCGCTGATCGAACCCTTGCCAGGGAAGTAGCCGTCGCCGAGGCGACCGGCACGACGAGCCGCCGCATTGGAGTGACCGCCGATCACGAACGGCACCGACCGAGCGGGCTTCGGGTTCGAGCTGACGTTGGTGAATGACACGAACTCGCCCTGATAGTCAGCATCGTCGCTCGCCCAAAGGGCGCGCATTGCCTCGACGTACTCGTCGGTACGTTTGCCCCGATGCGGCCACGGCACACCGAGGGCGTCGAACTCCTCCTCGAGCCAACCAACACCGATTCCGAGTTGGAGTCGACCGTTCGACAAATGGTCGAGCGTCGCCACCTCCTTGGCCAGCACCACCGGGTTGCGCTCGGGCAGGATCAAAATGCCGGTGCCGAGCACGAGTTCGGTGGTGTTGGCAGCAACGAATGCCAACCAGATCAATGGATCAGGGATCGGCGAGGTCTTGTCGCCCGGCATCTTGCCGGTGGGGGAGTACGGATAGGCCGAGTCGTATTGGGTCGGCCAGATCACGTGCTCGACCGTCCACAGCGACTCGATGCCAGCGTGTTCGCAGGCATGGGCCAGATCGACGAGACCGTCGAGGTTGGCGAAGGGTCCGGTATTGGCGAAGGCAAGTCCTGTTTTCACCTTGGCGAACGTAGTCGTCACTTCGATGATCAGCGAGGCGAAGGTGCGGATCGTCGTGATGCGTGACAGTCTCTCGTTGTGAAGATTCGCATTGGCTACGGCCTTGGAACCCGAAGTGACACCAACGACGCCGATCGGTTCTCCGAGCTGGTCGACGGACTCGAACGTGAGGGCTTCGACTCGCTCTGGCTGTCGGAACGAATCACCGGAGAGTGCCCCGACCCGCTCGTCGGCATGGCTTTCGCCGTCGCTCGCACCACCAAACTCAAGGTCGGCATGTCGGTCATGGTGCTCCCAGGGCGCAACCCGGTGGTGCTGGCCAAGTCGCTGGCAAGCCTGGATCGGCTGTCGAACGGACGCCTCTTACCGGCGTTCGGGCTCGGTGTCGCCAACTCGGCGGAACACCAAGCGTTCGGCGTCGAGCGAACCGACCGCGGTGGTTGGTTCAACGAAGCACTGCCGCTGATGAAGCGTCTGTGGTCCGAGGATCATGTCTCGCATGCCGGCAAGCGGTTCACGATCGACGATGTGACCATTCGCCCCCGCCCCGTTCAGTCGCCACTCGAGGTCTGGCTCGGCGGAATCGCTCCGCTCGAGCTCAAGCGCATCGGCCGTTTCGGCGATGGCTGGCTGCCGTCGTTCTGCACCCCGAAACAGGTGGCCGAGGCCCGTATCACGATCGAGGCGATTGCCAAGGAGCACGATCGCGAAATCGAAGACGAGCACTACGGCGCGCTCATTCCCTACCGGACTGGCTCAGCGGAAGTGTCCGACGCGATGTCTGCGATCGTGAAGGCCCGAAACCCCGACGCCGACCCCGCCGACATCGTTCCGAACACCGAACAATTGCCGGCAGCCATTGGTCGATTCGTCGACGAGGGATTCTCGAAGTTCGTCATCATCCCGGTGGCCGAGCCCGACGACTGGGCGACCGAACTCGCCGAGATGGCAAGCATCGTCCGCCCCCTCGAAAACTGACCGCCTTCTCGCGGTCGATGACCGTGCTTTGGCGATCGTTGACCGTGCTTCAGCGGTCGATGACCGTGAGATGTCGGACCTGCAATCGGGCACTGGCCGGATCGCTTCCGGTCACATGCACCGCAATGCGGCCACGGCCCGATTCGCCAAGGCGGACCGAGACGGGATCGCCAGCCGTGTGGCGCACCACCCGGAGCGGGCAGGCGAGCAGCTGGTCGGGACTCGATGAAATCGAAACACGCCAAGGCCCCGGACCAGGCGTTGGGTATTCGACCAACACGGTCGAGCCGGACGAACCGGTGATGTTCGAACCGCTCGTCGACCGCGCCGAGCGACGGTCCGGCTCATCGATCTCGATGGCCCACACCCGATGGGTGTCGATGTCGACCATCACCACCCGGTGGTTGCCGGTGTCGGCAACGAGCAAGAGCCCAGCGTCGTACTCGATCACCGCTTCTGGCTGATCGAGTCCGGCAACGCCGAGCGTCGACAGCTTGCGGTCGGTCATGATCCGAAGTCGATGGTTGCCGGTGTCGGCGATGGCAATCGAGCCGTCCGAGAGCACCGCAAGGCCCATCGGACGGTCGAGCACCGCTGATTCGGCGGGGCCGTCGACGAACCCGGCGCGGTCGATCTGGCCGCCGGAAACGGTCCGAACAACACCATTGTCGGCCAGAAGACGCAAGCTGCTCGAGGCAACGTCGAGAAACGCGAGGCCACGTTCGGCCCGGGCGAGTGCGATCGGCTGGGCCAGGTCGGCCCGGACGGCGTTGCCATCACAACAACCCGTCCGGCCGGACCCGGCGATGGCACCGACCTGGACGCCAGAACGACCTCCGGCGTCACCGTTGTCGAGTAGGACCCGGAAGAGCTGATCGGCGCCCGCATCGGCAACGACTAATGAGCCATCCCGATCGACCGCCAGACCGCGCGGTCGAAGGAAGCCGTCGACGATCACCTCGGGTTCGACGCCGCTGGCAATGCTCTCCGCGTCCTGACGCAGACGCAGGATGCGACCGTTCTTGGGTTCCGAGACCGCAATCGATCCGTCGGGCAATTCGCACACCTGGGACGGTCGATCGAGTCCGGTATGGATACGGCGAACCCGAGCGGTGGTGGCTCGTTCGTCGAAATCGACGATGATCACCCGATCGTTGCCAGAGTCCGCGATCGCAACTCGACCGTTCGACAGCCGGCACAAACCGCCAGGCCACGACAACCCTCGATCCGTGCTGCGCCTGTTCGGCGTCGGCGTAGGAAGGGGGCTGAGTCGGTCAGCGGTTGGCGTCGGGCGATCAGCGACCGCGAGTGATTCGGCAAGGCGGACCGCCTCGAACAACACATCGAGATCGTCGATGCCTTGGCTGACGCCAACGATGTCACCCCGGTGGTCGATGACCACTGTCGACGGCCAGCCTCCGGGGGAGAACCGTGCCCAGGTGGTCAGGTCAGGGTCATGAATGACGGGGAAAGCCATGCCGGCTCGGTCGAGCACTCGGTTGACGGCGTCGACATCACGCTCGGCTGGATGGCGTGGGCTGTGCACGGCGACGATGGCCAGGGTGTCGCCGACATCGGCGCTGAGGTCTTCGAGCTGTCGCATACGTACCCAGGATGCCTCACTGCTGATCGAGAAGAAGACGATGATCGAGACACGGCCAGCGAGATGGGCCGGACCAATGGGGCTCGTCGTCAGCCATTCGCCAGGAGCAATCGGTGGTGCCTTGGGAGTCACTCGGCTCCTGTCGGCACGACGTCGAAGTGATCAAGGCCTTTCGGCGTGAATCCTGGCGAACGTAGGCCGTATGGACCACGACGAGCCCCCAACGACGGTCTCGAGGTGTGAGCGGCAGCGTCATCACCCGCCATGCTTTCGGTCCCGACGCTGGTCGACTAGCTTCAGAAATACTTTGGGCAGCCAGAACGCCGGCTGCCATCGACGACGGGAGACTGCAGTGAAGGTCCCATTGACGGTCAACGACTTCCTCGATCGTGGCAACGCGGTGTACCCGGACCGTATTGCCATCGTCGACGAGCCCGACCAGGTGGCACCGCCATTGGGTCCTGTCACCTACGCCGATTTGGCTGACATGCGCCGATCGATGGGCGTGGCCATGGACGAACTCGGTCTCGCTTTCGGTGCCCGAGTTGCGATGGTGTCCCACAACGCCGGGCGCATGCTTGCGTCGTTCTTCGGCGTGTCGGGCAACGGCCGAGTGTTCGTCCCCATCAACTTTCGTCTGTCGGCTGACGAGGTCGCGTACATCATCGAGCACTGCGGCGCCGAGGTACTGCTCATCGATCCCGAACTTGCCGACGACCTGGCCGACATCGAGTGCAAACACAAGTGGATCATCGGCACCGATTCCGACGCGTTCTGGTTCGATCGTGAGGGAACGCCCGAACCGTGGACGCCCGACGAAGATGCGATTGCCTCGATCAACTACACCTCGGGAACAACGGCTCGTCCCAAAGGCGTCGAACAAACCCATCGAGCGCGTTGGACCAATGCCGTCACCTTCGGTTGGCACGCAACCGTCACCGACCGAGACGTCTACCTCCACACCCTGCCGATGTTCCATTGCGACGGTTGGGGCATGCTCTACACCGTGACCGCGATGGGTGTGAAGCACGTGGTCCTACGCAAGGTCGACGGCGCCGAGATCCTCCGCAGAATCGAGTCCGAAGGTGTCACGCTCATGTGCGGTGCACCAGCCGTCGTCACCGCGGTGCTCGACGCGGCTGCCAATTGGGATGGCGAGATCCCCGGACGCGGCACCGTGCGAATGGTCGTTGCCGGTGCGCCGCCGCCCACCTCGGTCATCGAACGAATGGAGCGCGAACTCGGTTGGGAGTTCATCCAGATCTACGGTCTCACCGAGACCGCGCCGCTCCTCACGATGAGTCGCACCCGATCGGAGTGGGACGACCTGACCGGGCTCGAGCGGGCGCAGAAGCTCAGCCGAGCGGGAGCTCCCACCATTGGTATCTCGATGGGCATCGCCCCCGACGGTGAGTTGTTGGCGCGAGGCAATCACGTGTTGCAGGGCTACTGGCAAAATCCCGATGCGTCGGCCGAGGCGTTGCGAGACGGCTGGTTCCACACCGGCGACGGCGGCCAAATCGACGACGAGGGCTACTACGCCATCACCGATCGCAAAAAAGACGTCATCATCTCCGGCGGCGAGAACGTGTCGTCGATCGAAGTCGAAGACACCCTGTTCTCTCATCCCGACGTTGCCGAAGTGGCCGTCATCGGCGTCCCGCACGAGAAGTGGGGCGAGACGGTCAAGGCCCTGGTCGTGCTCACCGAAGGCGGGAGCGTCACCGAGGCCGACTTGATTGCGTTCTGCCGCGAGCGAATCACGCACTACAAGTGCCCAACCTCGATCGAGTTCCGCTCGTCGCTGGAACGCACGGCAACGGGCAAGCTCCAGAAGTACAAACTGCGGGCGCCGTTCTGGGAAGGCCGCGATCGGATGGTCAACTGAGGACGCAGTGGATGCCGTCGCTTCTGCGTGTTGTTCATCGGGCGAAGTGCGGAGGGGCGATGGTGGCGCTGTTCGCATTGGTGGCCTTGCCGGGCTGCTCTCGGGCCCTCACCGAAGACGACCTCGTCGAGGCGTATCAACTCAGCTACCCCGCTGCCTCTGATGAGACGGCCGGCTGCGTCGTCGGTGAACTCGTCGATGCCTATGAGATCGTTGGCGTCGAGACCGAACTCGCAGCGGTTTCGTCCTCGGCAGCCTTTGCCGAGGCGCAGTACCTGGCCCAGTTCCATTGTGGGCAAACCGACGATGTGCTGCGTCAGGTCATCGCCATGTTGGTCGAGCGTGATCTCGACCCAGACCAAGCCAACTGCGTCGCCACTGCCCTCGTCGGCGACCTCGACGACCAAGACCTCGAGGTCTTGATGCGAGGCGAGATGACCGACCAGTTCTTCGACAAGTACTTCACTGCCACCTACGACTGCGACGCGTTGCCGGACTGACGCGCTTGCTGACTCGAGACAAAGGAGCACCGATCACGTGGACACCAAACGAGCTTCGACCTTCATCGAACAGCGCTGGGCTGACGATCTCATCCACCAGCTCGTCGACTACGTCGCGATCCCTGCGCTGTCGCCGGCGTTCGACCCCGATTGGGAGGCCTCAGGACACATCGGTGCTGCGGTCGACCACATTGTTTCGTGGCTGCGGTCGCGGCCCGTCGCCGGGGTTCGGCGCATCGAGGTCAAGACCCTGCCCGGTCGTACACCGCTGATTCTGGTCGAGATCGATCCGTTCGGCCGTCCAGCGACCGATACCACCGTGCTGCTCTATGGGCACCTCGACAAGCAGCCGGAAATGACCGGCTGGCGTCACGGCCTCGGCCCGTGGACACCAGTGATCGAGAACGGTCGGTTGTATGGCCGGGGTGGGGCCGACGACGGCTATGCAGCCTTTGCCAGTCTCACCGCGATCGAAGCCGTCCAAGCCTCTGGTGGTTCGCACGCTCGCTGCCTCCTCCTCATCGAGGCGTCCGAGGAATCCGGCTCCCCTGATCTCGCCGCGCACGTCGAAGCGTTGGCGGATGTATTGGGAGAGGTCGACCTCGTGCTCTGCCTCGATTCAGGGTGCGTCGACTACGACACACTGTGGCTCACGACCTCGTTGCGTGGTCTCGTTGGGGGCAAGCTGCGGGTCCAGGTCGTCACCGAGGGCATTCATTCCGGAGCAGCAAGCGGCGTGGTTCCATCGTCATTCCGAATCGCCCGACAACTCCTCGATCGCATCGAAGATGCCACGACCGGTCGCGTATTGATCGAATCGGCCTGGGCCGAGATCCCTCCCCACCGCATCGCCGAGGCGGAAGCGCTCGCCGATGAACTCGGCGTCGCATCGATGGAACCCTTTTCCATCGTGCCCGGTCTCGAGCTGATGAGCGACGGTCCAGCCGATGCGTTGCTGGCCCGAACGTGGAGGCCGGCGCTGTCGGTGACCGGGGCCGATGGTCTTCCCCCGACCGGGGCCGCCGGCAATGTGCTGCGCCCCGAAACGGTACTGAAGCTCTCCATCCGGCTCCCACCGACCGTCGACCCCGCCGTCGCCCTGGCCGAACTCGAAGCGACGTTGACCAATCTGGCGCCGTCGGGAGCCACGGTCAGGTTCGAGGAGCCCGAGGCGGCGGCCGGGTGGAACGCCCCCGACCTCTCGCCGTGGCTCGCCGAGTCGCTCGACGCGGCATCGATGTCGGCGTTCGCCAAACCAATGCAGCGGTTCGGCGAGGGCGGATCCATTCCCTTCATGGGCATGCTCGGTGAACTGTTTCCGGCATCGCAGTTCGTGATCACCGGCGTCCTCGGCCCTGAGTCGAACGCCCATGGGCCCAATGAGTTCCTGCATCTCGCCTATGCCGAGAAGTTGACGAACTGCCTTGCCGGGGTATTGGATGCCCACGCAACCAATCCCCGCTGAGGGTTCCTGACGTCTCGCCCAAACCGTCCGATGTCAGCGACCGAACAACGATGTCGTAACCAGCAACCGGAGAAACCAATGAGCCAGCAAAACACCACCAACGAGTTCGAGGGCCGGGTCGCCATCGTCACCGGGTCGTCCAGTGGCATCGGCGAACAAACCGCTCACCGGCTGAGCGCGCTCGGCGCCAAGGTGGTGGTGAACTCGGCCTCGTCGGTCGAGGCCGGCGAAGCGGTATCGGCGGCGCTGCCCGGCGACAGCATCTATGTTCGAGCCGACATCGCCGACAAGGCACAGGGCCAAGCGCTTCTCGACGCCACGGTCGCGCAATTCGGCAAGCTCGACTACCTGATCAACAATGCAGGCTGGACCACCGTTGTTCCCCATCACGATCTCGAAGCACTCAGCGACGACATCTTCGACAAGACGTTTCAGGTCAACGTCTATGGCACCTGGTGGCTCACCAAGGCAGCCATGCCGCTCCTCAGGGCCAGCGACGACGGATCCGTGGTCAACATCACTTCGATCGCCGGCGTCCGGCCGGTTGGCTCCTCGGTGGCCTACGCCATGACCAAGGCGGCGCTCAACCACATGACGCTGTTGTTGGCGAAATCACAAGGCCCGGTCCGAGTCAATGCCGTTGCCCCCGGGTTGGTGGCGACACCGTGGACACAGACGTGGGATGCGCTGCACGAATCGGTGGCACGAACCGCTCCGCTGGGACGCTCGGCAACGCCCGACGACTGCGCCGAAGCGGTGCTCGGCTTGCTGCGTAACAAGTACGCGACCGGTCAGATCTTCGTTGTCGACGGCGGCACGACCCTGGTTGGTTAGCGCTTGACGCCGATATCGACTGGTCTCGAGGTTTCGGCGTAGAAGTCGTTGCCCTTGTCGTCGACGACGATGAAGGCCGGGAAGTTCTCGACCTCGATCTTCCAGATGGCCTCCATGCCGAGCTCGGGGTACTCGAGGACTTCGACCGAACGGATCGAATCCTTGGCGAGGCGAGCAGCGGGACCACCGATCGAACCGAGATAGAAACCACCATGGCGTTTGCACGCATCGGTCACCTGCTGGCTGCGGTTGCCCTTGGCCAACATGATCATCGAACCGCCCGCCGCCTGGAAGGCATCGACATAGGAGTCCATGCGGCCAGCCGTTGTTGGACCGAACGACCCTGAGGCGTATCCCTCGGGGGTCTTTGCCGGCCCCGCGTAGTAGATCGGATGCTTCTTCAGGTACTCGGGCATCTCTTCGCCGGCATCGAGACGTTCCTTGATCTTCGCATGGGCGATGTCTCGGCCGACCACGAGCGTGCCGGTGAGCGACAGGCGGGTCTTGACGGGGTGCCGTGAGAGTTCGGCGCGAATGTCGGCCATCGGCTGGTCGAGATCGATCTGCACCGTCTCGCTGGCGAGATCATCGTGGGTGACCTCGGGAAGGTACTTGGCCGGATCGGTTTCGAGCTGTTCGAGGAAGACGCCGTCGGCGGTGATCTTGGCGAGGGCCTGGCGGTCAGCCGAACACGAAACAGCAATACCCACCGGCAGTGAAGCACCGTGGCGTGGCAGACGAATGACGCGCACATCATGGCAGAAGTACTTGCCCCCGAACTGGGCGCCGATACCAAAGGCCTGGGTGAGTGCCAACACCTCTGCCTCCATCTCGAGGTCGCGGAACGCGTGGCCAGAGGCCGAGCCCGAGGTCGGAAGGGAGTCGAGGTAGCGAGTCGAGGCCAACTTCGCCGTCTCGACGGCCTGTTCGGCTGACGTGCCGCCGATCACGAGACCAAGGTGATAGGGCGGACAGGCCGAAGTGCCGAGCAAGCGAAGCTTCTCGTCGAGGAAGCGCTTGAGACTGGTGGGGTTGAGCAGTGCCTTGGTCTCTTGGAACAGATAGCTCTTGTTGGCCGAGCCGCCACCCTTGGTCATGAACATGAACTTGTAGGCGCTGCCAGTGACGGCCTCGATCTTCACTTCGGCGGGAAGATTGGTGCCGGTGTTCTTCTCTTCCCACATCGTGATGGGTGCCATCTGGGAATAGCGAAGGTTCGACGACTGGTAGGTATCGAAGATGCCTTGGGAGATCGGCGCCTTGTCGTCGCCACTGGTCAGGACGAACTGCCCCTTTTTGGCTTTGACGATCGCCGTCCCGGTGTCTTGACAACCTGGCAAGACGTACCCCGACGCGATGTTTGCGTTCAACAACAACTCGGTGGCGACGAAACGATCGTTGGCGGAGGCTTCGGGATCCTCGAGGATCTTGCCAAGCTGTGCGAGGTGGCCCGGTCGCAACAGGTGCGAGATGTCCTTGATCGCGGTGGCGGTCAGGAGTCGAATGGCTTCGTCGCTGACTCGCAGGAACTGCGTCCCGCCGAGATCGACGAGTTCGACACCGTCGGTCGTCAGGAGCTTGTACGGAGTTGGATCCTCGCCCAGAGGGAAGACATCGTGGTACTCGAAATCGGCCATGCCGCAACGCTACCCGGGAACCGTTCGGCCTGGGGGCGTCGGCGGTTCCTCGGCCACTGCTGCTCGCCGAAAACGGCCGAGGCCGTGACATCCAGGGGACGTCACGGCCTCGGAGCGGATGATTGTCTTGTCAGCGAGTGCGGACGAACAGGGTGGCAGTCGTGCCAGCGGCCAAGAGCCACATGCCCGAGAGCAACAAGATCATCGACTCGCTACCGGTGATCGGCAGCGTTCCACCTTGGGGCTGGGCCGGTGAGGGCTGGCTCGGCACTGGTGCGGG
>JBBQUN010000175.1:0-10094 GCA_038212405.1 Acidimicrobiales bacterium
CATCGCCGGCAGCTGATTCACAGCGAATCGTAAGGCAGGGTCTCGATCTTGCCTGACTCGAATGCCAGGGCGGTCAGCGCTTCGTGCGTATGCCGCCCTGGCGTTCGTGTTTTTGATTCGCAATCGACGAACGGAGAACCCAACTCATGCTGCACTTCCACTTCATCAAGGCGTATGCCTTGGCTCACACGAACAGCGAGCGAGGCGCTTCCCTCGTGGAGTACGCCCTCCTCGTGGCGCTCATCGCCGTTGTTTGCGTTGCTGCAGTTGCCACCCTCGGTGGTACGGCTTCCGACAAGTTCTCAGAGATCAACTCGGGAATCGATCAGTAACGCAAAGACGCTCGACCTGAACCAACCCAAGCCAGCGCAGAACGCCTCGTGCGTCCCCTGCGCTGGCTTTCGTCGTTTTGGGCGCACGACACCACGCTGCTGCGATGCACGATCAACGAGCGAAGCGGTCGTGTGTCGAGGCTGCGAGGATCAGGTGCAGCGATCAGCCGCTGCCGAGCCGGCTCGGCAGGCGATCAGCCAGTCATCGGTGCGGTGAGCAACGACCCATTCGGGTGCTTCTTCGAGCCACTGGCCGAATCCGCTGTCCGCGTCCCACAGCACCACATCAGCGCCGTAGCGGTCGAGAATCTCGCGATAGTCTCCGCCGAAGAAGAGTGCCCGATGATCGTCCAGAACCTCGATCGGGTAGAAGTCGAAACGGTCGTCGATGAAGACGTTGGCCGCATCGCCGTAGCGAAGCTCGAGATAGTTGCCAACGATGTCGCGATGCACGAGGCGGACCTCGGGGGTAGCGACCAGTCCTCGGGCGTCGAGCCAATCAACACTCTTCGTCGGGTAGCGCTCGAACGAGGTCGGCGCCCGACCAATCACCAACATGATGCTCAGCGCGACACCGACGATCGACAGCGCCGTGATGGCACGAGGCATCAGTCCCCGGGCCGATGCCGAAAGCGACGACCCACCAACATCGATGGTTGGCGCGATCGCAACGACGAAGACCACCGCCGCCGGCGCCAGGTTCCTGACGGCAAGCATCGAGCCGAAGGCAAATGCACAGCCCGGAAGCAGCGCCTCCCATCGGGCACCGCGGGCTGCGGAAAGGACGAGGAGTCCCATGAATCCCACCAGCAGGAGCCCCAGCGGACCGGCGAAGTCCGGGCTGCTCCACTCAGCAACCGCGGCCAACGCCTCGCGTCGTTTCATCAGGTGGACAGGGAACAACAGCAAGTCGAAACCGAGCGGGTTGAGCGCCCCACCGACCGTCGCCAGCGTCGCCCAGGCGAGCACTCGAACGTCGTTCCATGCCACTGAGCGGTCATCGATCGAACGGCCGACGGCGAAGGCGGCGAGTGCCGCCAGCCCGAGAGGAAACGAGCCGTGCGAGTTCACCCAGATCCACATGATTGGCACCAGTGTCCACAGCGCAAGATCGCGCTGCCTGACCAGAAACAGGCCAACCATGCACACGAGCCCGAAGAGCAACGGCCGCGGCCCCCACATCACCGACCCGACACCAACGGCCATGCCCACCAGAACCACCCGCGGGATCAACTGTTTTGCGGCGGCGCCGAGACGCCAAAGACCACTGCCTATGGCCGCGGCCAGCGCGCCGTTCAGCAAGCGAACCGACCATCCACCAACGTTGACATCGAGCCAGGCGTAGAGAATGGTCGGCAGCCAGCTCTGGACCGTGACCTTCTCGCCGGCAGCGGTGAAGCTGTAGGGATCGACTCGCGGAATTCCCTTGCCATCGAGCACGAGACGCCCGTTGGCGAAATGGGTGAGAAAGCTGTTGTCCGAGATGATCCGACTGCCGATCAAGAAGCCGAGTGCACCAAACAGCAACCCAAGTGCTGTACCCAATGTCAGGGTCCGATGGGAGTGACTCTCGGGGTCATCGGGTGTGCGCTGCGCTGGAGGCGCCAGCTGATCGACCGAAGACAACGACATGAGACTCGCTTTCAGACCCATTGGGTGTTGCGACAGCTGTGGGGCTAGAACGCCTTCGAAATGTTGATGATGGCTGGACCGAGCACGACGACGAAGAGCGCGGGGAAGATACAGAACACCATTGGGATCAGCATCTTCACTGGCGCCTTCTGCGCCATCTCTTGGGCTCGCTGACGACGCTTGATGCGCATCTCGTCGGCCTGAGACCGGAGCACTCGACCAATGCTGACACCGAAGGTATCGGCCTGGATCATGGCGAGGACGAAGGACCGAACCTCGGGCGAGTCGCAACGAACATCCATGGCTCGCAGGGCATCGGATCGAGTCGACCCGGCTCGGCTTTCACCAAGAACACGAGAGAACTCTTCTGACAGGGCGCCAGGCACGTTGACGATCACTCGATCGAGCGCCTGCTCGAAACCAAGACCAGCTTCGACCGAGATGACCAACAGGTCCATCGTGTCGGGAAGCGTCCGCATGATCTCCTTCTGCCGGGCTTCCACCTTCTTGTTGAGTTGAGAGATCGGACCAAGAGCTCCGACCATCGCACCCAACCCGAGCATGGCGAGCATCTTGATGCCGCCGAGATCGAGGGGGTTGATCACCAGCATGAAGATGAGCCACAGCGGAATGAAGACGAAACCGATGATGCGAGTAGCAAGGAAACGCTCGATAGCATCGGGGCTGCTGATACCAGCGGAAAGGTGTTTCTTCCTCACGGATTCGACGTACTCGGGTGGATTGAAGCGAGAACCGGCTTTCGACAAGAACTCCGCAACCGGGCCGAACAACCGCTCGCTGAGCGGAGCAAGGAGCTCCTGTTCGCGCACGTCTTCGACCTGTTCGTAGTCGTCGAGCTGACGCAAGGTCGCTCGCAACGACGACTTCTCCTCGGCCTGGGTGAGCACGGCATAGAGCACGAGGCCGATGCCAAGGCCCAGCATTCCCACCAGGAATATCGGGTTGATACTGCCAATGAGTTCAGACATTGATCGTCATCACCTTCTTCATCCAGGCCATCCCGATCGCCATGAGAAGGAGACCACCACCAAGCATGATCTTTCCGAGCGTCTCGGTGAAGAGCAGACCCATGTACTCGCTGTTCATGATGTACATCACCACCCCGAGGCCCGGTGGCATACCGCCGAGCAGCACGGTCGATGCCTTGCCTTCTGCGGTGAGTGCTGCGACCTCGCCCTTGAGCCGTTCGCGCTGGACCATGGTGTCGGACACCGTCATGAGGAGCTCGTTCAAGTTGCCGCCGACCTCTCGCTGAATGGCGATCGCCATGACCGCCCAAGCAAAGTCGGGGCTCGACAATCGATCCGCAGCTGACGCGAGTGCGTCTTCGAGCTCACGGCCGAGGCGGGCCTCGGTCATGACTCGACGCAGCTCGAAGCCCATCGGATCGGAGATTTCCCGTGACACAGCCTCGAGGCCCTGGGGAAGGGAGTAACCAGCGCGAAGCGTGCCGGCAAGGAGTTGGAGCGCGTCCGGCAGCTGCTTTTCGAACTGCCGCATACGACGCTTCGCCTTGAAGCGAAGGGCGAAGAGCTGAAGGAAGCCGCCCAGGACAGCGAAGATGAGTCCCCCGATCAGGCCACCGGCGATCACCATGCCCAATGCACCCGAAACGAGAACACCGACCGACCACAGCCCCATCGCCTCGCCTGCTCGTAGCGGGACCTTGGCCCGCTCGAGCATTTCTTCGACCTTGAGGAGAAAACCTCGGTTCTCGGCGAAACTCTCCGACATCTCGACCGCACGGCGAACGAGAGCCGTCTGGACGATCGCCGACTCTTCGTCGTCGAGTTCGTCGCCGAGGGAGTCACCCGAGTACCGAGAGATCAGACCATCGAGGGAGGTCTCGCCACCGGCAAAGAGCGATCCCAAAGAGAAGACCGTCAGGCCGATCGCAGCGAACGCCAGTCCGAGCGCAACGTAGAGCCCCATGTTGCTTCGGAAGAAGGCAAACCCGGACGGCTCGATGACCGCGCGAGGAGGAAAGCTGACGGGCTTGGTGAGCTTGATGCCACCCGCATGTGAGTAGGAAACCGACGCCGAGCCAGCACTGATCGTCGTGTTGAAGATCCGAGTGACGTCGGTCGAGCCGTCGTAGCGAACGAGCAGTCGGTCGCTGGCAGCAACGAGCGCTCGACCCATGACTACTTCGACCTCAGCCTCGGAATCGACACCGAGCGTCAGACCACCGGTCTTGGTCACGATGTCATCGAGCTGTGCTTCACCACCCTGGTAGCGCACGGAGATCAGCTGGGCCTCAGACCCGATCAATGCGCTCTGGATCCCCTCCGGCTGCGCCGTCGAACCTGTATCGATACCGCCGGAGAAGACGACGATCGTGCTGATGTGATCCTGGGTTGGATCGATCAGCGCCGCAGCACGATCGAGAGCGTTGAAGAGCTTCGACCCACCGGACATCGCCATCAAGTTGACCGAGTCGATAGCTCCGGCCTTGTCGGTTGTCTTCTCGACCCGCAGGACCGCCGTGTCGCCGGCATCAACGACGGAGATGATCGTCCCCTCAGGCAATGATGCGATGGATTCGACAACGGCGGCTCGCATGTCGTCGAAGACGTCGCCGCGGGCCAAGCGATTGCTCGAGTCGAGGACGTAGACCATCTCGAGCGTGCGACCACTCGCCGTCGCTCGCTGCACGGCTTTGACCTCGACCGCTTGGTCGTCGATCATCACACCAACGTCGCCGAGCTTTGCGTCATAGACGTCGGCGAGGAGCATGACCTCGGTCACCGGCTCGGTGGCGTCGATCGCGTTGGCAACGAGAACGGCAGGCCCCGATGGAGGGGTGTCTTGTGCGAACTCGGTCTGTGCTGACGCTGCTGGGGCAAGGAGTGCCAGGACGAGAGCAATGAGGGCAACGAGGGACAGACTCCTCCTCGTCGTCGTCGCGATCGGGCGACTCATCGTCGGCCTCGCTGGGCCGGCCCTGCCTCGGTTCCGGTCGAGAACATTTCTGGACCGAGCCGAATGCCGTGATCGGCGAGCTTCTGGGCGAACTTCGGACGAACACCCGTTGGTTTGAGTGATCCCTTGAAGCGGCCTTGCTCATCAACGCCGGCGCTGAAGTCGAACAGGAACACGTCCTGCAAGGTGACGACCTCGCCTTCCATGCCCGCCACCTCGGTGATGTGGGTGATACGGCGAGAGCCATCACGTAGACGTTGGAGCTGCACGATCATGTCGACCGCCGAGGCAATCTGCTCGCGAATTGCTCGAACGGGCAGGTCGTAGCCAGCCATGAGCACCAACGTCTCGAGACGACTGAGCGTGTCCCGAGGGTTGTTGGCGTGGAGCGTGGTCAACGACCCATCGTGGCCGGTGTTCATTGCCTGCAACATGTCGAGCGCTTCGCCGGAGCGGCACTCCCCCACCACGATACGGTCAGGCCGCATACGCAGGGTGTTCTTGACCAGGTCTCGAATGCTGACCTCGCCTTTGCCCTCCACGTTTGGTGGGCGAGTTTCGAGCGAGAGGACGTGGTCCTGGATGAGTTGGAGTTCCTTGGCGTCTTCGACGGTGATGATGCGCTCATCGGAAGGGATGAAGGAAGAGAGCACGTTCAACATCGTGGTCTTGCCGGTACCGGTACCACCCGACACCACCACGTTGAGCTTGCCGACGATGCACGCTTGCAGGAACCGAGCCGAGTGGACCGACACCGTACCGAAGCGGATGAGGTCGTCGATGCGAAGCGGGTCGGCGGCGAACTTGCGGATGGTGAGGAACGGGCCGCCAACCGAAAGCGGCGAAATGACCGCGTTCACACGGGAGCCGTCGGGCAAGCGAGCGTCACACAACGGTGATGACTCGTCGATGCGTCGACCAACCTGGGCCACGATCTTGTCGATGATGCGTCGAAGGTGCATCTCGTCGACGAAGGTCACATCGTCGAGTGTGAGCTTGCCCTTGCGTTCGACGTAGATCCGCTTCGGACCGTTGCACATGATTTCGGAGACGTCTTCGTCTCGCAACAGCTTGTCGATCGGGCCGTAGCCGAGGATGTCATCGGAGACGTCTTGGATCAGCTGGGCCTTGTCGGCAGCAGAGAGCGGCGTGCGCTCCTGCGCGATCGCACTGTGCAGGGCCTCGTGGACCTTGCTGCGAAGCTCGTCCTCTCCGAGGCGCTTGTCGTACAGGATCGGACCGAGTTCTTCGATCAGCGAACCGTGGACTCGGTGACGCAGCTCATCGAGCGCTGGGTCATTCCTCACGCTCAGCGACGATGGAGCCGCCACTGGACCATCTCCGTTTTCATGCAACCGCTTGTACAACGACATGCTGTTTCACCGCTCCTAGTCAAGAACCAAAGAATCGGCGCCGACCCGATGAGGATTCAGCGCCAGGCGCAACACCCGTTCCGTCCAGGAACAGGGCCGCCAGTTTTTCGAATTCGCGGGCAACGCCCGACTTGCTTGCCGACAGCACCACAGGACTGCCCTTGTTCACCGAGATCGGTACGACCACATCGGATGGGATGTGAGCGATCGCATGCAACTGCAACGTCTTTTCGACCTCGCCGACGTCGAGCTTCACTCGGGAGTCGGCCCGGTTGAGCACCAAATGCAGGTGTTCCTTCGGGATGTTCAGCAACGACAACGTGCTGAGGCCGATCTTGACGTTCTTGATGTTCGGAATGTCGAGACCGGCGACGAGAAGAACGTCGTCACTCGCTTCGAGCATGCTGATCACCACGTCGTTGAAGATGGCGGGGAGGTCGACGATGACGTGACCGACGAAGGTTTTGATCATCTCGATCAAACGGACCATCTGCTCGCCGCTGATCTGATCAGCAAACGTTGGTTCGAGCGGTGCCGGCAGCACCATCATCCCGGTTGGCTGATGCACCGTCATGAGCTGTTGCAACATGCTCGGGTCGAGCTTGTCGATCTGGGAAACCGCATCGACGATGGTGTGTTGCGGTTGAAGCTTGAGCATCACCGAGACGTCACCGAACTGGAGGTGCCCGTCGATCAGCGCGACCGGACGATTCGACATCTGAGCAAGAGCACAAGCGACGTTGGTCGCGGTCACGGATTTACCGGAACCGCCCTTGGTCGAGAACACCGAGATGACCTGACCCGGATCGCCCTCGAGCGGCTCCAGGAAGTCACCCTCGGGAATGCCACCGACCGCCGGTCGAGGACGAACGCTGAGGCCTTCGGCAACCCGAGAGACCGTATCGACGAGCTGCATCTGATCGATGGGCGCCGGAATGACGTCCTTCACTCCCGCACGGAGCGCCGTGTGAAGCAAGGTGGTGGTCAACTCGCTGGTCACCAAGATACATCCCACCTCGGGATTGGTGCGGCTCCATCGTTCGACGACCGCCAGGTCAGTGGGATCCACACACGATGGGCCGAGGATGACGACGACCGGGCCAAGGCCGAGTCGATGTTCGAGGTCGACGAGCGAGGCAACCGTTGCGACGCCTTCGCCAAGCTGCGAAGCAAGGTAGTCCCGTACGGCCTGGTCGGCATCGACCACAGCAAGCGCTGCACCATTGGGGAGACGAATATCACCACTGACTGGCTCCTCGGTGATCGTCTCGGTTGATCCTTCTGTGCCGAAGTCCTCGAAGCGGAAGTTCGAGAAGTCCTCTATCTCATCCATGTCAGCTCCTGGCTCTCGAACGTTCGACGTCACTCGGTCCCACCATCGGTGGCTTCGGCATCGTCCTGCGGAATCTCCCAATACGGGGTGAGCTTGCCTTCGACTTCACCGGGCAGTGTCAGATCGAAGGTCGGCTTTGGCAGCACCTTCGGCACGTAGGTCGAGGGGACGAGCGAGAGGTAGAAGTCCTCGGGACCAACGGCGAGCAGGACCTGGACCGCTTCTGGCGGCACGGCAAGGGTGATCATGCCGAGGTTGCCAGCGGCTGCGCCCTCTTCGGGGGCAGCCTCGCCGAGGTCGGCCGGCAGTGACTTGTCGATGGCCAGGACTTCGACCTTCTGATAGACGTAGCGGGCTTCTTGGGTGTAGGGACCGAGATCGGCGGGTGCAGCAGGTGCACCCTCGATGACGGCACCGTTCTCGTCCGTGGTTTCCTCGACGATCGGGGCGACCTGCAAGATGTTGACGAAGTCACCCGGCTGGATCATGTAGGCAGCGCCACGGACCTGGTCGAGGGACAGCGTGAAGCTGACCATTCCCTTTTCTTCCAGGCGATCGGTGATACCGGTCGTGATCACGCCCGGGGTCACGAAGTTGCCGGCGACGAGCGTCGAGTTCGGCGCAAGGTCGGTCACAGCAACGAGCTTGGCCAGCTCGACCGTTGGGTCGGTGATCGCCGTACTGGGAATGAACTGCACCGGCACCTGTTGCTTGACGATGAAGTCCCCGGTGATTGCGGTCTCGCCCGGTGTGCCACGAGGGATCGGCTGATTGACGACCCATACCTCGGCCAACTCTGCGTCCTTTTGTGCTTCGGACTCGAGTCCTCGCACATAATTCAGCAAACCAAACGATGCGATAGCACCGACCACAACTGCAACGATGAGAATGATTGTTCGCCGTGAGTTCACGACACGCTCCTGGTGACTTGCCGGATGCGGATCATCCGATACCCGATTGCTCGTTTCTCATGTCGGCCGAGATCACCCTCGTACTTAGTGATCGTGAGAAAGAATTTCTGCCAATCTGGTGATGCTGAGTCCAGGCGCGCCGATGGCCGCCCCCGGGGCGGGAGCGGCCATCGATCAAATCAAGAATTGATCAGGATGTGGTCAAGCTTCTTCGGTGACCTCGACTTCGGCTTCCTCGTCAGCAGCCTCAGGCATTGGGGCATCGGCCTCGCCGCTACCACCGCCTTCGAGGTTCTCGTAGTACTCCGCCCAAGCAGCCTCGGTTGCCGGGTCGACCTCGGTTGGGCCGATGTAGTTGCCTTCTTCGTCGAAGGCGTGCTCGCCGAAGTGCTCCTGGTACTCAGCAGCGACAACGCCGCCCTCGGCAGCCTGCTTGATCGAGAGGCTGATGCGACGACGCTGGAGGTCGATGTCGATGATCTTGACCCAGAGTTCCTCACCCGGGGTGACGACCTGCTCAGGGAGATCGACGTGATGGGCCGACATCTCCGAGATGTGGACGAGACCCTCGATGCCGTCTCCCACCTGGACGAACGAACCGAATGGCACCAGCTTGGTGACACGGCCGTAGACGAGCTCGCCAACTCGGTGCGTCGAGGCGAACTCCTGCCACGGGTCCTGCTGGGTGGCCTTGAGCGAGAGGCTGATGCGCTCGCGATCGAGATCGACCTCGAGAACCTGCACCGTGACCTCGTCGCCCACCGTGACGACCGAGCCGGGATGATCGACATGCTTCCACGAAAGCTCTGACACGTGGATGAGGCCATCCATGCCGCCAAGATCGACGAAGGCGCCGAAGTTGACGACCGAGGAGACGACACCACTGCGGACCTCGCCGGGCTGCAGGTTGGTGAGGAAGTCTTCGCGCTGCTCCTTCTGGGTCTCTTCCAAGAAGGCCCGACGACTCAGCACGACATTGTTGCGGTTCTTGTCGAGCTCGATGATCTTCGCCTCGAGGGTCTTGCCAACATAGGGCTGGAGGTCGCGAACTCGACGGAGTTCGACCAGTGAAGCCGGCAAGAAGCCGCGAAGACCGATATCGACGATGAGGCCGCCCTTGACGACTTCGATGACCAGACCCGAGACGACGCCTTCGCGCTCTTTGACCGCCTCGATCGTTCCCCAGGCTCGCTCGTATTGCGCCCGCTTCTTCGAGAGGACGAGACGGCCTTCCTTGTCTTCCTTCTGCAAGACCAGCGCTTCGACGACATCGCCGATGTTGACGACCTCGGACGGGTCGACGTGGTTGCGGATGGAAAGCTCGCGAGACGGAATGACGCCTTCGCTCTTGTAACCGATGTCGAGAAGCACTTCGTCGCGATCGACTCGTACGATCGTTCCGGTGACCATCTGACCATCTTCGACCGACACCATCGAGTTGGTGTAGGCATCATCGAGGGAGCCGACGAGGTCGTTCTCGATGATCTGGCGGGGCACGTAGGCCCCAGCCGACTCGGCGGGCATCTCGGCCGACGAAGCATCGGTCAACGGCGCTTCGACAGCAGCCGGA
>JBBQUN010000176.1:0-10087 GCA_038212405.1 Acidimicrobiales bacterium
GCGAGTCAGCCAAGACGTTCTGCGTCCATGGGAGGCACTACGCGTTGGTGATCATCGAAGACCTCGAGCCGGGCAGCGTCATTCCATATGACGTCCGGTTCAACGGCGAGGTGGTCTGGCCGGCAAAAGACTCGACACTGCCACCCAGCGTGATCCGAACGCTGGGTGACGAACCAGTCAGATTGCTGGTGGGGTCGTGCCGAGCAGCCGCTCCCCACGAAGAGCCGTACACGTTGGAGCTCGCGCTGGATGAACGAGGACGCGGCGTCGACACTCTTTGGGCCCACGCCTCGCGGATGATCGACTACCCGACCGAACAGTGGCCGACGGCTCTGCTGCTCGTCGGCGACCAGATCTACGCCGACGATTCCTCACCCTCCACCAATGACCGCATCGAACAAACGCGGGATTCGGACTGCGAACTGCCGCCGTCGATCGTGCTCGACTTCGGCGAGTACTCCTGGCTCTATCACGAGGCGTGGTCGTCGATGCTGGAGCGGTGGTTGTTCTCGGTCGTGCCAACGATGATGATCTTCGATGACCACGACGTGATCGACGACTGGAACATTTCCGCATCTTGGGTTGCCGACATCCAGAAGGAAGACTGGTGGCAGGTCCACAACATGGGTTCGCTGGTTTCGTACTGGATCTACCAGCATTTGGGTAACCAGTCACCCGATCAGATCAAAACCGAGGGTCTGCTCGAACAGGTGTCCGCTACTGACGACGCGACAGCGGTGCTGGAACAGTGGGCTTCTCGTGTGAACGCCGATCCGACCCTGTATCGGTTCAGCTTCAGCCGTCATCTGGACGACGTCACGGTGGTTGTGATCGACGGCCGCCACGGCCGGGTCCTGGGTGAACAGCGGCGCATGGTCAACGAATCCGAGTGGGCTTGGATCCGACAGCAGGCGACCGAACCGGCCCGACATCTCATGTTGGCGACCACGTTGCCGGTGTTCATCCCATCTGGTCTCCACGATCTGCAGGTTTGGAATGAACGGATTTGTGATGGCGCCTGGACGCGGGTTGGTGTCGCTTTCGGTGAGCGGATTCGACGGGCCCTGGATCTCGAGGACTGGTCTGCGTTCTCGGGTTCCTACGACGAGTTCGTGCAACTCCTCGCCGAGATCGTCGGATCGGCGGTGCGACCCGAAACCGTGATCGTTGCTTCCGGCGACATCCACTTCAGCTATGTGGCCCGTGTCGCCATTGGCAAGGGCGACACGGGTGTGTTCCAACTCGTGAGCTCACCGATTCGCAATGCTCTCATCCCGCCCGAACGTGGCGTGATGCGGTTCACCCTCACGCGCATCGGTGCCGGTATCGGCGCCACCCTCCGTCGACTCACCCGGCGAGGCCCCTCGGCCGTCCCAATCGACGTAATCACCGGTCCGCACTTCGCCAACAACATGGCCGTCGTCACCTATCACGACGACCAGGTACGGGTCGTGATCGAACACGCAACTTCGTCTGACTCCAGCGGACCTGACCTGACCGAGGTCGCCGACATCTGCCTTGCATCCAACGAACCGAGTCGGGCCAGGACCGAAGTCGTTTGACGGTTGCGCTCGCGGCTCGGCTTCGTCACTGCCCCGACCGGGCTCGCCGACCATGCTCGGGCAGCAGGTCCTTCTTTCTTCTGCGCCTCGTCACCGCCAGTTCGGTCGCTAGCGCCGCTCCTCGAATGCGAAGTCCTTGAAGCCGCCCTCGGCTTGCTCGGTCAGGCGGTCGAAGTATTGCGAGCCCATGAGGTGACCGAGGAACTGGCGTGGCTTGCCGGGGATGTTCGCACCCATGTACCACGAGTTGGTTCGCGGGTAGAGCGTGCGGTTGGCGATGGCGTTGATCTCGGCATCCCAACTCGCTTCCGCCTCCTCGGTCGCCTCCATGGCGCCGAGACCGGCTTCGTCGAGGTGGCGGATGCACGACTCGATCCACTTCGTTTGTAGCTCGGCGCCAAGCGGCATGGTGAAGAACACCCCGGGGGCACCCGGACCGTGGATCATGAACAAGTTCGGGTAGCCGGCGATCGTCATTCCCAGATGGTTGTCGAAGCGCTCCGCCCACTTGTCCTGCAGCGGGACTCCGCCTCGGCCCTTCGGATTGAGCTTGAGCATCGACCCGCTGACCGCATCGAATCCGGTGGCGAGCACCAGTATGTCGATCGGATGCTGGCCGTTGGCCGTGTGAACACCGGTCTCGGTGAACCCTTCGATCGGGTCGTCGCGCAAATCGACCAACGTGACGTTGTCACGGTTGTAGGTCTCGAAGTAGCCGTTGTCGAGGATGAGTCGCTTCGTACCGAACGCGTAGCTGGGCATCAGTTTTCGGGCGATCTCGGGATCGTCGACGACGCCCCGAATCTTGTCCCGGACGAACTCGGCGATCTCCTCGTTCAGCTCTTCATCGGCGTACACGCCCATGAAGCTGTTGATGGCGAGGTGGATACCACCCCGCTCCCACATCTCCTCGTAGCGCTGTTGGCGTTCTTCGAACGTGTGGTCGGCGGCCGCAAGCTTGCTCGTCGGGAACGGCCAACCACCCCGGGATCGCATCGAGGCTCGAAGCTGGTCCCAGTCCGCTCGATACTGTTCGAGATCCTCCTGAGGCAACGGCTTGTTGCGGGCAGGAAGCGAGTATTGGGGAGTGCGCTGAAACACCGTGACGTGATCGGCAGTCTTTGCGATCTGCGGAATCGCCTGCACACCCGATGAACCAGTGCCGATCACCCCCACCCGCTTGCCTTCGAACGACACCGGCTCGTGCGGCCAGCGACCGGTGTGATGAATGTCGCCAGTGAAATCGTCGATACCGTCGTAGTCGGGCTTGTTGGCGACGAAGAGGGCCCCGACCGCGCAGATCAGGAATCGGGCGGTGGCTCGCTCACCCCCGTCGGTCTCGATCGTCCAACGCTGGGCGTCCTCGTCATAACGGGCGTCGGAGACGAACGTGTCGAACTGAATGTCTTTTCGCAGGTCGAACTTGTCGGCGACGTGTTCCACGTAGGCGAGAACGTCGGCCTGGGTGCTCTGGGTCTCGGGCCACACCCACTCATCGACCAGCTCCTGGCTGAAGGTGTAGGCGTAGAACGGACTACTCGGCGCGTCGACCCGGGCACCCGGGTAGCGGTTGTACCACCACGTGCCTCCGACGTCGCTCGCCCCGTCAAAGGCTCGAACCGACAGGCCCATCTCGTCACGCAGGTGATAGAGCGCATAGAGCCCACCGAATCCTGCGCCGATGACGATGGCGTCGTAGCTCGAGTCAGACGATGGCACTACTTCCGAGGCGTTGGTCACAGCCCGAAGCTAGCAAAACTCGCGCCGGTCGAGTCGACGAGTCGAGAAGTGCGGGGGTCAGTCGAAGATCAGCCGCTGTGCCGCTGACACTCGGCCGGGACCAGGCTTTGGTCAGATCCCGAGGATCGCCCGCAATCCGTCGTCGATGTCCGCGACCAAGACATCGGGGAGGCGACCCGACAGTTCACCCAGGAGCGATCGGTCGATCAACTCGAGGCCGAGCGGAACTGCTACTGCGTCCGTCGGCAGCCCACTCGCTCTCGCCGGCAGGAAGACGTTGCCAGCAAGGCCGGCACGGGCCACGTTCGACGTGACGGGAACGACGTGGGTTTGCCAGACACGCACATCGAGCACGTCGGCGGCCGACACCACGACACAGGGTCTGCGCTTGTCGAGATCGATCCAGTAGACGGCGCCCCGCGTCACCACGGCGCAGAACGCTCCATCCGCTCCAACGCCGCCAACGATGCCTCAGCGGAGGGTGGCTCGATACCGGCGAGTTCGGCATCGGCAAGGAGTTGCCGAGACAAACCCAACTCGCCGTGGGCAGCAGCGTGGCGTCGAAGCTGGTCGGCAACCCAGGTGGAGAACGGCACACCGAGACTGTCGATGATCGGCACGACATCCTCGGGAACACTGATCGTCTTGTTCGGCATGTATGTATCATACATATGTATCTCGAGACGCTCATCTCGCTGATCTGATTCCGCAGGCGTCAGCGGCCGCGGTCCAAGGTGGTGGAGGCGAGGCGGGCCGCGCCGCCGGACAACCCTGCAGGCGCACCGTCGGCTCGCCAGCAGGCAGCCCCGTGGCGCAGGTCATCGTCGTCGATGAGCACACCATTCATGCCGCCGGCGACCTTGTCGACCACTTCCACTCGGTGTCCGAGCCGTTCGAGACCGGCGACCAATTCGGACAAGTTGGGGAACGTGTCCTCGACCAGGACCGACGAGCCCCTGCCCATGGTCCACACCCGGGGCGCCTCGACGGCCTGCTGAAGACTCATGCCGTGATCGACCACGTTGAGGATGGCTTGGGTGACCGCAGCAAAGATGCGGTTGCCGCCTGGAGTGCCGAGCGCGAACCACGGCTTGCCGTCGCGTTCCACGATGGTCGGCGACATCGACGACAGCACCCGCTTGCCCGGAGCGATCGAGTTGGTGCGATCCGGCACCGGGTCCATCAACGACATGCAGTTGTTCAGCATCATCCCGGTCCCACTGACCATCGCACGAGCTCCGAAGATCGCATTGATGGTTTGTGTGGTCGAGACGATCGCTCCGTTGTCGTCCACCACCGTCAGGTGGGTGGTGCAATTTCCTTCGCCGTCGGTGCGTGGTGCGACACCAGCAGAGAAGTCGGTCGCCCGCTCGCCCGAAATGTCGGAGCGACGGCGGTCGGCGTACGCCTTGGACGTCAGCCAGTCCACTGGCACCGAAACGCTCTCTGGGTCGGCCAGGTACTCGGTGCGATCGGCGAACGCCAGCTTGAGCGCCTCGAGGAAATGGTGAACGGCGGCAACAGTACCGAATCCCATGCCGGCAACATCGAAGCCCTCCAACAGATTGAGGATCTGCACCACATGCGTCCCGCCCGACGAAGCCGGCGGCATCGAGATGACCCCGCAACTCCGGTACGTACCACGCACCGGTTCACGTCGGTGAGTGCGGTAACCGGCGAGATCCTTCTTGGTGATCCACGGGCCGACACTGGCGCCGCGATCGGTCATGCCGCGCACCGAGGTCGTCAGATCGGCGCGGTCCATCTCGGCAACGAGCAGGTCGCCCAGTTCGCCGTGATAGAGCGCGTCGGGACCGTCACCGGCGATGGTACGAAGCGTGCGGGCGTAGTCGAGTTGCTGTACCCGAGTTCCCGCTGCCAGACCGTGCCCTGCGCCGCCCGGATACCAGATCGACGCTGCTGCAGAATGGCTGGCGAGCTCGGGCGACTCGGCGATTGCTTGAGCCAGGTACGGGGAGACAACGAAGCCGTCCTCGGCGTAGCGCACTGCGGGCGCAATGGCTCGAGCAAGGGGAACGGTGCCGTGGGTCCGCAAGATTTCGCACCAACCGGCAAGCGCTCCTGGCACGGTCGCAGCCAGGTGACCGACCATGTTCCGCTCGGCCACGGTCTCGTGTTCGAGGCTGCCGGGGATGGGCTCGAACATGTCGTGCCGGGCTGCTCCTGGCACGGTGCCGTAGTTGTCGAGCGTCACCACGTCGCCGGCTGCGGTCCGGTGCACGAAGAAGCCGGATCCGGTGATCCCGACCATCATCGGTTCCACCACGGTCAAGGCAAACAACGCCGTCACCGCAGCGTCGACCGCGTTGCCGCCATCGGCCATCACTTCCAGCGCAGCAGCCGAAGCGAGCGGATGGTTGGTGGCAACCGCTGCTCGACTGGCAACGACCGGCTGTTTGAACGTGCGGGAAGAACCAAACGAAGCGGACATGACCGCAACCTATGCCATCGAGCGATGAGCGCGCAGGCGAAACGCATTCGCTTCGTCCATCCCCGTTCGGGGGCAGCCCTCTCCTGGTTTCGAGGCGACTACAACTCGACGGTCACAGTGGCGACTGCCGCCAACGCTGCGGAGCTGTAGACCATCGGGAGTAGCTCACCGTCGAGCCACGCTTGGCGCTGGTCGAGATCGTGCCCCGAACCCCGAACGCCGCTGACGCCGTGAGGAACGACCCAACCCGAACGATCCCAGTCCGCCAGATCGAACACATAGCGAGCGACCGAACCCGTTGCCGCTCGATCCCCGTGGACGGGCATGATGCTGGCGCACCGGACCGTGTCGGCATCGCCCGGCACCCCGACCACCGGCGGGTGCAAGTCAGCCAACTCCGGCCGTGCTGTTGCCAACGGGTGAGGCGAGACCATGGTGTGCACCCGGCCCCAGGTCCACTCCGAAGAATCCGGACCGAGGCGTTCAGACAAGTCGAGAGCCGCCCGATCGAAGGCGGCGCCGAGTATCCCGGGCAGATCGGCTGCTTCCATGCCCGGCAACAGTTGCCAGCCATCGCCGGCAAGCAGCTGATGGCTGGCTCCGAAAAGCGCTCGGGAGGCAAACAGAGCCGATGGCGAACCCGGTTCGATGAGATGGGCACCGTCGAGGTCGAGCAGGCGGGCAACCTCCTTCGCCCATTGCAACCTGACACCGCTGTAGATCGTCGCCGCCGTCGAATCGGCCGACATCTCGGCGTTCCAATTCCTCAACAGTGCTTGGGCCGCCCGACCCTCAACGGTCATCGGCGCAGCCGCGAGCAACAGCGGCAGCAGTTGGACGGCGACCGGCGAGTGGACGTCGCGGTGGATGACGGCCATCGCAGCAACGTCGGCATCGGCCGGATCGAGTGCCGTCAGCAACTCGACGATGCGGTCGTGGCGTGACGGGCCGGCAAAGTCGAGCGAGACATACGGCGGAGCGTCGCCGATGCGGTTGTTCGCGGTGACAAGAAACCCACGTTCGGGATTTCGCCAACGGTGAAGATTCTCGAACGGGACCGACTCGATGCCATCCCAGTCATGAGCGTCGTGTCCTGGGACTGGCACCCAGCGGTTGGCAACCGGTCGCTCGACGACGCGTCCACGGAGCTGGAACGAGATGTTGCCCGACGTGTCGGCACTCAGCACGCTGTTGATCGGTATGACCCAGGGCCGCAGGCTCGCTTCGAAGCCGTCGACGTTGGCGGCGGTGAGCATCGGCCACAGGGACTCGAACGTGGTGTCTGGGCCATGCCACGCTGTCCATTGCAGCCCGAGGGTTGGCTCGTCCGATGCTGGGTCGCCGAGCACGATCGGTCCCCGCTGCGTGGTCGCGCAGGTCACCGTGACCGACTCGGCTCCTCGCACCTGGATTGTTTCGGTCCGTTCCACGGCGAGGGCGCCATGCTCGATGAACACGTCGGTGTCATCGGCCATGCCGTGAGTGATGCACCAGGCGACGTCGGCATTGTGGCCGAAGTGAGGAAAGCCGGGGACTCCGGGGAAGGCTAGCCCGATCACGTCGAAGCTGTCGCACGCCAGCTGGCACTGGTGGTAGACGTTGGGAAACTCGATCCCGCGGTGGGGATCGCCGGCAAGCAGCGGCGCACCGGTTGCGGTTCGTGAGCCATGCACCGCCCAAGAGTTGGAGCCACCATCGGTGTCGGGCAGCGAAGCCAGATCGTGACCAGCCGAGTGCAACACAGCCTCGGCGTCGGCGAGCAGATCCAGTGATTCGACATCGTTGGCAACGATCGGGGTGTCACCTCCGACCGCGCCGACCATTGCTTGCACGAGTGCCGGCTCGGCCCGCAACGCAACGGTGCCCCGCCAGAGCTTGCGGTGGAACGTGCCCATGAAGAAGTGCCGGATCTGGTAGACCGCGACCGAGTGCCACGGTTCCCACGGGTCGGGCGCAGTGCCATGGGCATCGAACTCGGCAGGCAGGTCCTCGAGATGGGTCTCCAACCACGTGTTGACACCGCGGGCGTAGGCCTCGGTCATTGTCTTGGTTTCAGGGCTCAGCTGCTCCCAGTTTTGCTGCGCCCTGTTTGCCAGATCGAGACGACGGAACAACTTGTCCTCGGCAACCGCGCCTCGACCGGCAACCTCGGCCCATCGACCGAGGGCCCGACGACGATCCCACTCCATCTGCCACATACGATCCGAAGCGGCCAACCAACCCTGCGCCGCGAACGCAGCCATGGCATCGGGAGCGGTGATATGACCAATACCCCACCGATCGCGCGTCACGGTGACCGGCCCAGCAGGTGACAAGCGAGTGACGCTCATGGCCGGCCGCCTTCCATGATCGTCGTGGCCGTCGCAGCCCCATCCCCGCCGAACGCAAGGCCTACCGGTTCTTCGATGCATCGCATGCCGCGGACCTTAGCCTCGCGGCAACCGCCCCCACCGCTTGGTGTCTACGATCCAAGGATGAAGATCGCCATCATCGGAGCAGGCACGGTTGGAACAGCGATTGCGTACGCCTCGGCGATCCAAGGTGTCGCCGATGAGATCGTGCTGTACGACCTGAACGGAGCCAAGGCCACCGCCGAGGTGCTCGACCTCCAGCATGGGCTCCAGTTCGTCCCTCCGGTGCAAGTGCAAGGTGGCGACGAGCTCGACGCCTGCCGCGATGCCGATGTGATCGTGATCACGGCGGGAGCCAAGCAACATCCGGGTCAAAGTCGACTCGATCTGGCGGGGGCCAACACCGCCATGACTCGCGAACTCGTTCCGCAGCTCATCGACCTGGCCCCGAACCCCATCCTGCTCTTCGTGACGAACCCGGTCGACGTCGTCACGTTCATCGGCCAGGAGGCCGCCGCCGAATGCGGTGTCGACCACACTCGAGTCATCGGTTCCGGGACCGTTCTCGACACCTCACGACTTCGCCATCGGCTCGCGACTGCGCTGTCGGTTGGGGTCTCGAGCGTGCACGCGTCGATCGTCGGCGAACACGGCGACAGCGAGATCGCGTTGTGGTCGACGGCCAACGTTGGTGGTGCCCCGCTCTCCCTGAACGGGACCGAGCTCGACGAGATGCTGCACGAGATCCGTCGCGCTGCGTATCGGATCATCGAAGGCAAGGGAGCAACGAACCTGGCCATCGGCCTCTCGACCGCTCGAATCCTGGCGGCAATCGCCAACGACGAGCGAGCGGTGCTCCCCGTCTCCACTCGTCACACCTTCGATGGGGTCGGCGATGTCTGTCTGTCGCTCCCGACCATCGTCGGGCGGAACGGTGCCATCGGCGTCGTCGACGTGTCGATGGCCGACCACGAGCGAGCCGGCCTGCTCGCCAGCGCACAAGCCATCCATGCCGCGATCGTCGCCGTCTCCTGATCGCGCCCGGGACGTGACGTACCGAAGCGAGACATCGAGGTGACCGCCGAACCAGTTCGAGCGGCTCACGTGACCACGCTGTCGGGAACCACATCGACAGTCAGTCGGTCGACTTCTCGTCGCCCGACGAGACCGGACCCGAGGATTGACACATGACTGATCGTTTCGACCATGGACACATCGAGGCATGGCGCCGAGATGGCGGCGTGCTGATCGAAGAGTTCTTCACCCCGGACGAGGTCCAGGCGGTCCAAGCCGACTTCGAGACGGTCTTTGGCCGATCCGACGGTGGCGCCGAAGCTCTCGACCAGAAACGAGACGGTCAGATCGGCCGATTCAACGAGCGCCAGTTCGCCACCTTCGAGGCCATTCCGTTCAACTGCTCGCCCGCCCTCAATCTGATCGGCGTGCATCCTGCTCTCATCGGGCTGGCCAAGCAACTGCTCGACGCCGATTCGGTCCACCTCTACCAGTGCCAGGTGTGGGCCAAATTCACTGGCGACGCCGACTACGACCAGCCATTCCACTGTGACTTCTCCAATCACACGCTCACCGTGCCCTCCGACGACGCCACCCTCAACAGCGTCACCATCCTCTGCTACTTCACCGATGTCAGCGAACGCCACGGCCCAGCGCACTACGTGCTTCGGCCCGAAAGCCTCGAGGTCACCGGACCGGAGGGAACCCTGTCTGGGGACCCCGACGAAGTCGCCAGAATCCAGACCGAACTCCTGGCACGGTCACGGTCATCGGCATCGCCGGCGGGGAGCGTGTTCCCCTACAGCATCGACGTCTACCATCGTGGCACCAACATGACCGTTCCCGGTGGCCGTCGTTACGCCGTGATGGCGTGCTTCAAGCGAGCGGGCGACGACAGCATCGGCTACCACGCCTGGCCGTTCCATCACACCAAGCCGTGGCACCGCATCTTCGATCACGCCACCCCC
>JBBQUN010000177.1:0-10037 GCA_038212405.1 Acidimicrobiales bacterium
CGAAGATGTACTCACAGAAAGTGCCTCCCCGTGTTGGGAACTTGTCGGCGTCAGACACCGTCATCGTCCCTGCACAGGAGGCACTTTCCGCGGATGCACCACCCCTCAACCGATCACATCACCGGTGGATTCAGGCTCAGATCGGGTCGGTGACCAAGGCTTTGCAGAGCGTCGGGATCGGTCTCATCGACGAACACATCCGGCACTGCGTGCAGGAGGCGCTGGTCGAGAGTGAGGAGGCCGGCCGTGTCAAAATCGACGAAGCCACCGCCGCTATCGCACGACTGATCCGATCCTGACCTGACCGGCGAGTGCGCTCCGCTCTGACGGGTCGGTGGCCTCGACGGTGATTGACGACGTTCGCTTCACTGGTCGCCCGGATTGTTGACGTTGTCGGCAACGGGGCTGATCGGTATCTCGGAGCCGGCCGGCGCGAGGGCCAACGTGATGGCCTGGCCATCCTCTTCGAACCGGTAGTCGGCCAGGTTGCTCGTGATGATCGTCGGATCGGAATCGAACTTGCCCTTTGGCCACACCGCCAGCTGGAGCACGGCCGGCTCGCCGTTGCACCCTTCGGTGACATCGAGGACGTCCGATGCCTCACCCGGTCCAGGTTCGTATCGACCATCGGTCAGGGTCGCACCAACGGTGGACAGGTAGTTCCCAAGCGTGGCGTTAGGCCCGGCTGCCTGGGACGAGGTCGGGTGAATGTGGATCAAGCCGTCGGCGTGGGCATGGATCCCATCGCCGTGCTGAGGGTCCTGTGTCGCTGGGAGAACCTCACCGCACGCCGCCACAGCGAACGCGCTGTGCCAATGGTCTATCCCCGCTTCGGGAGCGATCCCGAGCACCGACGTTCGTTGCGTGGCCAGGAGTCCAACGAGGCCAGCGCCCGACAGCGCGATGGCCACCAATGTCACGGCGAACCACGGAACACCTCTCGGCTGAGCAGGCCGGGTGGGGGCTTGGCCCATTTCGCTGGTTCCGTTGTGCCTCGACGCCTTACCCACAGCTGGTTCCTCTCTTGGCAGTCAATCTGCCGTTCCGATGAAGTGCTACGGAGTGTAGGAGTAACTTCGTGCTGCAGGGTCGCGGGCCTAAATGCTCAAGTTTCCTCAGGGAACTGTCGACTACTTACTGTAGTAGTAACTCGATGATGTGGAGGTCTTCCATGAACGATCTAGAACTCGGCGCTCGTGGCAAATCCGTGTTTGTAGCCCTCTGTGGGATCTGCTGTGGAGTGCCAATGCTTGTTGTTTTCGGGGTGTTGAGTCTGGGGACCATCGCCATCGGCGGCGCATCGCTGGCGTCGGCCGCTGCACTCGGCATGGTCGTCTACTTGCTGGCCCGTCGGCGCTCACATCGCATGGCGCATTTCGCTGATCAATAAAATACGACAAGGTGTCGTAGTCTGTGGGTGTGTTGATTGCATCGCTGACCTTCGCCTCCCTCCCGTCTCCCTCGAGCAATGGTCTCGAGCTCGGCCCACTCACATTTCGGTACTACGGACTGATGATCGCACTCGGGGTCGTCGCAGCGGTCGAGATTGGACGACGGCGATGGGTGGCGCAAGGTGGCGAGGCAGACGATGTCGCCGAGATCGCGAAGTGGGCGGTGCCGGCAGGGCTCGTCGGTGCGCGTGCCTACCATGTTGCGACTGACTGGACTCGTTACCAGGGGCGTTGGATTGATGCGCTCAAGATCTGGGAGGGCGGGCTCGGAATTCCCGGTGGTCTGGTGGCTGGAGTTGGAGTCGGTGTGCTGGTCGCCAGATCGCGAGGCTGGTCGGTCCCTGGCTTGCTCACCGCAGTGATTCCTGGGGTTCCCGTCGCACAGGCGATCGGGCGTCTAGGCAACTGGTTCAATCAAGAGATCTACGGGCGACCGTCGGATCTGCCCTGGGCCGTCCGGATCGACAATCCGAGTGCCGAGTTCGCAGGGTTCACGACCTTCCACCCCACCTTCCTGTACGAGGGACTTATGAACGTGACGATCGCAGCAACACTGATCGTCCTGGACCGCAGGAAGTTGCTCAAGCCCGGCTCGATGTTGCCATTGTGGATCGCCCTCTACGGGGCTGCGCGCTTCGTTGTCGAAGGAATGCGCACCGACGAAGCGACCCTGATCGCCGGGATTCGCGTCAATCACTGGGTGAGTGGAGCCGCTGTGCTCCTTGGAGGACTCTGGTTCGTCGTTGCCCAACGTCGCGCCGTGCCGCCATCCATCGACCTCGATGAGTGCGATCCACTCGTGGCCGCGGGAGCTGCCGATCGCGAAGCCGCGACCGTCGGCGAGAGCTCGAGTGCGAGCCTCAGTTGACGTTGGCCGCCTGCTTCGCGTCGGATCACGGCGAAGCGAACTGACTGCCTCAGTGAACCTACAGACTGTAGGATCGACCCGAGTTGGCGATCACCTCGTCACGATGATTTCGCGGCCGAGAGCTGCGAGTGGAGGTAGGCGAGCGTGTCTGGTGCAGAATCATTTGGCGGGTATGAACCGATCGGACGGCACTCCCGGTTGCGGTACTTCTTGGTTGCGCTCGCAGCGCTGGTGGCGCTGCTTGGTAGTTCCTGCTCGACCGGTAGCTCCGCCGCCGATGAGGTCGCTGACTCGATTCGACTTCTCGCACCCGCAGACTTCGCCAGCTACATGGACGAGAACCCAAGCGTCGATGTCATCAATGTGCACATTCCATACGAAGGGCACATCGAAGGGACCGACGAGTTCGTCGACTTCACACAGATCCTCGAGCACGACGGCCTTCCGGCCAACCTCGATGATCCCGTTGTGGTGTATTGCCGGTCGGGGAGCATGTCAGGCCAGGCAGCAGACGAGCTCGTGGCCGCTGGCTACACGAACGTAATCGATCTCGACGGTGGCATGAACGCCTGGACGGCATCCGGTCGGGACCTTCTCACCGACGACCCTGTCTCGAGCTGAGCGACCCGGCGACACCACGACAGGGTCGAGGTACTCAGCGGCAACAGGTGTGTCGGCTCGGTCAAATCCAACTTCTACAGTCAGTAGTTTGATGGAGTGGTCAGCGGGTAGGTCGGGGTCACCCAAACCCGACCGAACGGAGCACGCTCATGTCTGACACCCGATACACCGATCTCAAGCCCGGTCACGCCGAAGACGGCGGCGACGACGGGGGCTCGTCCTCCGGGGGTGGGGTTCACATGAGCTACGGCCGCTTCGCTGCGATGATTGGCACTTCAACCGCCGTGATGTTTGCGCTCATGTACCTGAACACGTTCGCGTGGGATCACGTTCGTTGGAGCGAGACCCGCTTCTACATGGCGTTCTTGATGGGGGCCACGATGGCCGTCATCATGCTTGGGTTCATGCTCAGCATGTATCGCAACACCAAGCTCAACATCGGGATCGGTGTCGGTGCCTTGGTCGTATTTGCCGGGTCGCTATGGCTGGTGCGCAGTCAAGAGACGGTGCAGGACGAATCATGGATGAGCGCGATGATCCCTCACCACTCCATCGCGATTTTGACGAGCGAGCGTGCGGAGATCGAAGACCTGCGGGTATGCGATCTTGCCGTCGGAATCATCGAAGCCCAGCGACGTGAGATCGACGAGATGGACTGGCTCATCGACGACATCTCCGACAACGGACCTGCTGACACCGTCGAGGAAGCCAACGCACGACCGATCCCCGAATTCACCGGGACGAGTACCCGAACGTGCGCCGGCGACTTTGAAAACGAGTAGACGACATGGACACGGCTGACCCCGACCATATGACGCACGAGGAACATGGCGGACGGGATGAGCATGGCGGGCATGAGGGACATGGCGGGCATGAGGGACATGCCGAGATGTTTCGACGGTTGTTCTGGGCCAATCTCGCGCTCGCTGTTCCCGTGTTGGTGTTCTCGGCTCAGATCCAGGAGTGGCTGAACTTCGACCTGTCGTTCCCCGGATCGGGCTGGATCGCTCCGCTGTTGGGCACGGTCATCTACTTCTATGGCGGTCGACCATTCTTGACAGGTGGCTACGACGAAGCCAGGCAACGCCAGCCAGGGATGATGCTGCTTATTGCACTGGCGATCACCGTTGCCTTCGGTGCGTCGCTGCTGTCGCTGACCGACGTGCTCGATCTCGAATTCTGGTGGGAGCTTGCGAGCCTCATCGTGATCATGCTCCTTGGTCATTGGCAGGAGATGAAGGCGATCGGTCAAGCCAGGGGAGCACTCGCTGCATTGGCCGAATTGCTTCCCGACGATGCTGAACGCATCGAAGGTGACGGGAGTTTCGCAACGGTTCCGATCAGCGAACTTGTGGTTGGTGACAGGCTGCTGATTCGGTCGGGTAGCCGAGTGCCTGCCGATGGCCGGATCATCGAGGGCAGTGTCGAGGTTGACCAGTCGATGCTCACCGGAGAATCCAATCCGGTAGCGAAGTCCGTGGGCGATCTCGTGATCGCCGGCTCGGTCGCCACCGACAACACCATCCGTCTCGAGGTCACAGCGATCGGCGACGACACTGCCCTTGGCGGGATTCAGCGGCTCGTTGGTCAAGCTCAGGAATCGAAGTCACGGGCTCAGGCGATCGCTGACCGGGCAGCGGCGCTGCTGTTCTACGTCGCCATCGCCTCGGCGGCGATCACTGCAGTCGTCTGGCTGCTCCTGGGAGAACCCGATCAAGCGCTGATCCGGACCGTGACCGTGCTGATCATCGCCTGCCCCCACGCGCTGGGGCTCGCCATCCCTCTTGTCGTATCCCTGTCGACGGCGATGGCTGCCCGAAACGGCATCCTCGTGAAGGACCGTCTTGCTCTGGAGCGGATGCGCAAGATCGACACGGTGCTGTTCGACAAGACTGGAACCCTCACCGCGGGCGAGCACGCAGTGACCGACGTTTCTGCAGTGGATGGAGACGCCAACCGCTTGATGGCGGTGGCCGCAGCAGTCGAAGCCGACAGTGAGCATCCTCTTGCACGCGCCATCGTGGGGCATGCCGGCAGTCTGTCTGTCGAGGTGCCGCAGGCAAGCGACTTCCGATCGATGACTGGCCGTGGCGTCAGCGCCACCGTCGATGGCAAGACGATCGCCATCGGCGGTCCGTCGATGTTGCGGACAATGAACCTGAGCCCGCCGACCGGGCTCGTCGCCCAGATCGATCAGTGGGAAGCGCGTGGCGCCGCGGTTCTGCACGTCATCGAGGATGAGCAGATCATCGGATCGATCGCCCTCGAGGACGACATCCGTCCGGAGTCGAAGCAGGTCGTCGGCGCACTCCACGAGCGTGGCATCAAGGTCGTCATGCTCACAGGTGACTCTCGAGCGGTCGCCGACCACGTTGCCGAGCAGCTCGGGATCGATGAAGTGTTCGCCGAGGTGCTCCCCGAAGACAAAGACCGAACCGTTTCGGAGCTGCAAGAACGCGGGAGTATGGTCGCGATGGTCGGCGACGGGGTGAACGACGCTCCTGCTCTTGCTCGCGCCGATGTCGGGCTCGCGATCGGGGCGGGCACCGACGTGGCGATTGAATCTGCTGGCGTCGTTCTCGCTTCTTCGGATCCTCGAAACGTGCTCGGTGTCATCGAGCTCTCGAAGGCCAGCTATCGAAAGATGCTGCAGAATCTCGGCTGGGCAGCCGGCTACAACATCTTTGCCATTCCCTTGGCGGCAGGCGTTCTGGCGCCGATCGGGTTCGTTCTCCCGCCGGCAGTCGGTGCTCTGCTGATGAGCTTCTCCACCATCGTGGTCGCTGCCAACGCCCAACTCCTGCGACGACTCGACCTTCGACCTGCATCACTCGGCTCTCGGTAGCGACGACGTTGTACTACGACACATTGTCGTATATGTTGTCTCTCGGGCACCGGGGGCTCCGCTAGATCGTCGACTTCGAGGTGTCCATGTTCAAAATTCGTCGTTTGGTAGTGGTTTGTGTCGTGGCCACCCTGACGGTTGTTCTCACGGCGCTACCGGCTTCGGCGCACACGGGATTCGAGTCATCGGATCCTGCCGATGGAGCCACCGTCGAGGGTTTGCTCGATCGAATCTCGATCACCTTCACCGGTGACTCAGAGGAGACGGGAGACGGCTTCCAGGTCCTCGACGCCAGCGGCGTCGTTCGACTCCCGACGGCGGTGACCACCGACGATACGAGGACCTTCGTGTTGTCGTTCGATCCACCGCTCGCAGCGGGCGCGACCGCAGTGCGGTGGATGGTCAGGGCTGGCGACGCTCATCCCGTCGATGGAAGCTTCAGCTTCACGATCGCCGGAGCAGCTCCAGCAATCGATGGGGCCGGTGACGCTGCGATGGCTGGCGGTGTGGTCGATGGACAAACCCCTGCTACAGCAATGGCCGAGCCCGGAGCTGCGATGGAGGGCATGGAAGCTGACAGCTCCACTCCGATGGACATGTCGGAGTTCATGACCTCGTCGCAGGGCTCGACCGAAGGTGCTCAGAAGTCGGCAGCTGTCGCCCGGATCCTCGGGCTGGGCGGGACAATGATCGGGCTCGGCGCCCTCGTGTTTGCCGCCACCGTTCTGCGTGGAGCAAGGCGAGACATTCGCTATGTCATGTTCTGGGTTCGCCGTAGCGGAGTGATCGTCGTTGCGGCAGCTCTCGCCGAGATGGTCTCCCAAGTAGCGCTCGAGAACGGTGGCAACTGGGCAGCGCTCTTCTCGCCGTCAGCATTGTGGTCGGTCGTGTACGGATCCACAGGCATCGCCATCGGCCTACGGGTGATCGGCGGCGTCGTGCTGACCTCGGGCGCCCAACTGTTCACCATCGTTGCCGACGAGATTCTCGATCCCGTCGTTGCGCTGCGCGAGTTGGTCGGTGTCGGCGCTCACGCCGCACCAGAGCAGAATTTTCAGGATTCGAGAGGAATGGGTGAGATGGCGCCACCGTCGTCCCATGACCACTTTGTCCGCTATGGCGACGAGGCCTGGGATGCCTCGTCGGACTCGGCCGGTGCCTTCATTGGATCAGCCCTGCTGATCTTGTCGTACCTCTTCGACGGGCACACCGTGTCAAAGGGAGACCGACTACTAACCGGTTTGATCGACGTGGTCCACGTTGGAGCCGGTGCGGTGTGGGCTGGCGGCGTCATCATGTTGGTCGCGGTGCTCTGGCGGCGTCACCTACGAGGTGACGACATGCGTGCGCTGCAACTAGCCGTTCGATTCTCGGTCGTCGCGACTGTCGCTCTGTTCGCCGTCGCCGTCGCCGGAACCGCGCTGGCGGTCATCGTGCTCGACAGTCCATCAGAGCTCTGGTCGACGCCATGGGGTCGACTTCTGATGGCCAAGCTGGTCGTCGTCGGTGTCGCTGCGGCGGGGGGCGGATACAACCACCAGGTCGTCATCCCAGAGATGAACGAGGTGGGCGATGGCGACGCCCTTGCTAGCCATTTTCGGACCGTCGTTTCGATAGAGGCGGGGGCTCTGTTGCTCGTCATCGTCATCACGGCCTTCCTCGTGGGTGCCGCCTCCTGACGGAGCCAGATGGGCAGCCTCACATCGGCCTCTTTGCGACGAGATGGCCGACGCAGACCGCTGGATATGAGAGCGGAAGGTGGTGATCGACACCCGGCACCATGGTGATCGTGGCATGGCGGCACGACGTGAGGATGTCGCGAGCAGCGCGGCGATCACCGACGTGGTCTTCGCTGCCCCAGACCAGGCGGATGTCTACTGCTCGCTCATCGAGTTCGAGGATCAGATCGCGCCACGGGGTCTCGATGACGAGTTCACGCATGGCATCTCGATACGCCGGCCAGGTGTGAAGGCTGGCTGCTCTCGCCACTGCGACGGGCAGGCGCGGCTCGGCGAGTGAACTCATCCAACCTGCGGCGGCGCGGTGGCGACAACTGATGGCACATGCCTGTTCGGCGAGCTCGTCATCGAGGGCAAAGAGGCGTGCCATCGAACTGCCCCCGATCTGTCGTCTGGCCTGGACTGATGACTGGTGGATCGGGGCACCCCAGCAAACGATCCGATCGACCCGCTTGGCATGTCGCGCCGCCCAGTGCAGCGCCAACGACGATCCCATCGAGTGGGCGCCAATCGTCCACCGTTGGTCGAACAGCCCGTGCTGGTCGGCAAGGTCGTCGAGCGAGTCGAGGTGATCAGCCAGCGAGAAGACGTCACGAGAGGAATCCATCGATCGCCCGAAACCCAACAGGTCCGGCACGACGAGTCGATGTGTGCTGGCCAATGCGTCGAACCTCGAGCCGAAGACGTCACCGGTCGACACCAGCCCATGGAGAAGCACCACGGCACTGCCCTTCCCGCCGGACCGCGCATAGAGCGAGCGAGTCGAAGTGGGGTCGAGGGTCGGCGATGCCCACGCTCTCACCGCCTTCGAGCGGACGTGTGCTTGAAGCCACCAGGCAGCGAGAGCCGCGGGGCCGAGAAAGTGCGGCCTGATCTTGGTCATGCCGCTAGGTAGGGAAAGGCCCGGGCGAATTCGGTGCCCGAAGCAATCCAGCGAACAGCGCCATGCCGTGTGAGTTCGCCGGAGCGGACCAACCCGGCCCAATACGCCAAACCAGCAGCGTCGGGGGATCGTTGGAGAACGTTGAGGACACGATGCGAAGGAAGTCGTCGTCATCGAGTTTCCCGTAGGTCGATCCGAATTCGCTCGATTCGGAGAAGGCGAACGAGAGGCCGTCGAGGTCAGCGCCCGCGTGTGATTGCAGCAGCCAGTATTTCGCTCCGGCGAGATCTGGCTCGCGATCGAAGAAGGCCCGATAGAGCCGCAGGACATTCGCATCCTCTGGCAAATAGTCGCTCGCAAGCAGAATCTCGGCCACGGACCTCGTGTTCGTGATCAGGAGGCCGGAGGTTGGTTCAATCGGCCCGGGCAATGTCGTGGAAATCGTCGTCGTCGTTGTTGTTGGAGGCGGTGGGCCCGCACACGTTGGCAGGGGGCGGAAGTCGTACCGGTCACGGTAAGTGGCAAGGAAGTAGTCGACAGCAGCGACCGTCGACTGCTTCCCCGAATGGCCGTCGTGCAGCAGGACGATGTCGCCATCCTGCATCTGGAGTAGACGGCTGACCATGGCGTCGCGGTCGCCGACGGGTGACACCGTGTAGTCCGATGCGTCGATCCGCCACGACGTCTCGAGCGCATACCCGAATGACGAGATCAGCTCAGTGCTCGTGCCCGAATCAGTGAAGTCGCCGAGAAAGGTGGACCCCCACGGAGGTCGGAAGCACGTCAGGTCCACGCCCGTCACCGACTTGACGAGATCGTGGGTGCGTCGGATTTCGGATCGGGCGTCGTTGATCGAGAGGGTGTTGAGCTTGGCGTGACTCCACGTGTGGTTCCCTACCGCATGTCCATCGGAGTACATCCGCTGCAGCACCGCCTCGTTGCCACTGATATTGGCTCCGTTGACGAAAAACGTCGCCTCGACACCGTAGCGATCAAGTACATCGAGTATCTGAGTGGAACCGCTGTCGCGAGACGGCCCGTCATCGAACGTCAGATAGACGATCGGCTTCGTAGCGCCCTCGGAAATCTGCGGCGCGACTGCCACTCCCATTCCGGCGATGACCGAGGTTGTCGCCACAAACGTCGCCAGTCGGCGGGTCGTCCAGGTCCGCTGCGATCGTGAAATGGATGCCTGACCGGAAGTCTTCATGAGCTGAATACTACATTGTGTCGTTGAATCGTCGATGTAACAATATGCCCACCGCCGTGGTTGCGTACGCGACCGGGTGTGCCGGCCCCGCCGCATCCTGAAGCGCTTTGGGTCAAACGGACCAAAACGCCTGCCGACCTATTTAATTACGACAGATTGTAGTAATTTGAGGTGAGCGGGCCAGGTGGTGCTGATGTCAAGTCATCGGCAGGCCTTCTCGGACAGTGACTACGGAGGTCAGTAAATGAAGACTGTGATCCTGGCGGGTGGCGTTGGAAGTCGCCTCGCGGAAGAAACCGCATCGAGGCCCAAGCCGATGGTGGAGATCGGTGATCGGCCGATCATGTGGCACATCATGAAGCATTACGCTCACTACGGGCACCAGGACTTCGTGCTTGCACTCGGCTACATGGGCCACTC
>JBBQUN010000178.1:0-10005 GCA_038212405.1 Acidimicrobiales bacterium
TCTGGTGTCGGGGGTGCTTACCACCTGACTCAGCAGTGTCCCGACAAATCATTCGTCGTTCTGGAGAACCAGGGTTCCTTCGGTGGCACGTGGCGTACACACACGTATCCGGGTATCCGTTCCGACAGCGACCTCTACACCTTCGGCTACCGGTTCAAGCCGTGGACCAGTGCGCCGATCGCTTCGGCCGAGGAGATCCTCAAGTACATGGGTGAGGTGATCGAGGAGAACGACCTCGATCGACATATCCGCTACGGCCACACGATCACCACTGCGTCGTGTAGCGAGACCGACAAGCAGTGGACTATCGAGGCCGCGACAACCGACGTTCTCATGCGGTTCACCGCCAACTTCTTGTGGATGTGCCAAGGCTATTACCGCCACTCCGAGGGCTACACCCCCACCTGGCCCGGGATGGACCAGTTCAAGGGTCAGATCGTGCACCCCCAGACCTGGCCTGAGGATCTCGACTACGCAGGCAAGAAGGTCGTGGTCATTGGGTCAGGGGCAACCGCGGCCACCCTGATCCCGGCCATGGCGGCCGACGTCGGCCACATCACGATGCTTCAGCGCTCACCCACCTATTTTTCCACCGGACGCAACGCCAATGAACTGGCGGACACGCTGCGAGAGCTCGACATCGACGAGATGTGGATTCACGAAATCGTTCGTCGCAAGCTTCTGCACGACGGTGCCATGGTGGCCCGAGCCTCGTTCGATGCACCGGACATGGTGAAAGAAGAGCTGTTCAATGGGATCAAAGGAGTGATGGGCGAGGACTATGACCTCGCGCCCCACTTCACCCCGAACTACCTGCCCTGGCGCCAGCGCATTGCCTTCGTTCCCGACGGTGACCTGTTCAACGGCATCAAGAGCGGGAAGGCATCGGTCGTCACCGACGAGATCGAGACCTTCAACGCCACCGGCATCTCCCTCAAGTCCGGCGAGCACCTCGACGCTGACATCATCATTACCGCCACGGGTTTCAATCTCAACGTTCTCGGCGACATCGCGTTCTCGATCGATGGCAAACCCTTGAACTTCGCCGACACGATCACCTACCACGGCACCATGTTCACCGGCATCCCGAACATGGCCTGGGTCTTCGGCTACTTCCGGGCCAGCTGGACGTTGCGGGCCGAACTCATCGCCGATTTCGTTTGCCGGCTCCTTCGGCACATGGATGACCGCGGCGCTACAGTGGTCGAGCCGAAGCTGAGTGAGGCTGATGCTGGCTTGAAGCTGCTTCCCTGGGTCGACCCGGAGAACTTCAACCCCGGATACATCAACCGAGGTCTTCACCTGCTGCCGCAGCAGGGCGACAAGGAGCCATGGCGTCACACGCAGGACTACATGTCCGAGAAAGACCTCCTGCCTGCGGTCGACTTCGACGCCGGCGGCCTCGAGTTCCGCTAGCGAAACGAGCCCTGCTCGCCCGGCCGAGACGAGGCAATAGTTGGCCGAGCGGCGTAGGGTCTGGTGATGGCCGAGAGCGACCGGAATCGTGCAGACCTGAACGACGCGACAGCCTCGGGTGCTGTGTCAGAACCGAAGCGGTCGCTCCAGAGGCGTTTGCTCATCGGAGTCATCTCGCTCGCGGTCGTCGCGGCGCTGATCCTGCTTGCCGGCGCAATCGTGCCTCGCTGGTGGGCGACGCGCATTGGGAACGTGGTCGACAAGCGACTCACGATCGGCTCATTCGTCGGCATTGCCGTCGGTGCGATCTTCACGACGATCCCGCTGCTCATCCTCTGGATTGGTTGGCGAGTCCGAAAGACGTTCCGTCGCTGGCTGATCGTCGTTGCCATCGCTCTGGTCGTTGCCTTTCCCAACCTGGCAACGCTCGGTATCTGGACTGGCACCGGTTCAGGAGCCGACATCGCGCGACGCGACCTCGGGACCGAGGCACCGGGCTTCCTCGGAGGAACGCTGTTCGGCGTGATCCTTGGCGCCGCCCTCTCGCTGGGCATCGCCTATCTCTCGTTCTCGAGAAGGCGCAACAAGCAGTTGGCCCGAGACCTGAAGGCGCAAATCAAGGCCAACGGTCCGATCGAGAAGTAGTAGCGGCCCTCAGGCAGCTGCGCTCCGCCGCCACCCGGAGCGTCGTGCCGCGTCGTTCTCGACGTCACGCCAGTTCGACGGGCGAGGATACGAGCGACGCAGGAACGGCGGGGGGTTGAACGGACGCCAGTCGTCGATCGGCTGCATCAGTCGGTCGCTGATGGCGCCAATCACTGCTGGGTTGTGGCCGAGTCCGCTGTGGCTGCCCTTCACTTCGATGTTCTCGGCCATCGGTCCGGTGGTCTCGAGACATTGCCACCAGCGGGCAACGCCATCGGTACGGGAATAGATCGCCGTCGACGGCACCGGTAGCGGATCCTGATTTCTGCCAGTGAGGGATTCGAGTTCCTCGATGTGGTACGGCTTCATCCGGTCATAGAGGTCAGACGCTGCGCTCTTGGACTCTTCATCGATCCGGAACGGGCTGCCCAGGGTGATCACCTGTCGGACCGAATCCGGCGCGTTGCGAGCGAGCTGGCGGGCGTAGATGCCGCCCAGGCTCCAACCGATCAGACTGACAGGTCGGTCGTGGCGTTCGTGCAGCATCTCGAGCCGCTCAGCCATGCCGTCGACAATGCGCTGTGTCGGGCCGATATTGCGGCCGAGTCCCCACCCATGAGTCCAATAGCCCTGGCTGCGCAGCACTGATCGGAGCGCAACGCTGGAGCGATCGCTCCCCATGAAGCCGGGGAGCACCAGCACCGGATGCTCGTCGCCGCGGCCGGCGAGACGCAGCAGTGGAGAGGCTGCGATGGTGGCGCCCAGTTCGAAAATGGCCCGGGACTCCAGAACGGTGAGGAGTCGGTGCGGGGCGGCCTGACGGTCGTGCTGGGAGGTTGCCATTGCCAGACGCTAGCCGAGACTGCTAGATCGAGAGCAGTTTGACCCGTCGCAGCTTGCCAACGTTGACGGGGTCAGACAGGGCATCGAGCGCCAGTTCGAAGTCAGGGACGGCGTAGACATTGCCGTCGTCATCGATCATCAGGAATCGATCGAGCCGGGCCAGGAAGGTCCGATCGTGGCTGACGGCAATCACGGTGCCTTGGAAGCCGTCGAGCGCTTGTTCCAGTGCTTCGGATGACTCGATGTCGAGGTTGTCGGTCGGCTCGTCGAGCAAGAGCACATTGTGACCCTCCAGCTCGAGGCCGAGGATTTCGAGCCGAGCTTTTTGGCCGCCGGAGAGCGTCTCGAATTCCTGTCGGGCATGCGCCGCAAGGCCGTACCGGGCCAAGGACTTCATGGCTTTTTCGTCGTCGGGGACCCGTTCGCGGGTGATGTCGAAGGCCTCGCGACCAACGAAGTCGGGGCGATCGTTGATCTGGGTGAAGACGCCGACCGAGGTCCGCGGTCCGAGCGCAATCGTGCCCTCGTCGGCTTCGAGCTGACCGGCCAATGCTCGCAGGAGGTGGGTCTTGCCGGTGCCGTTCGGGCCGATCAGGCCGACCCGCTCGCCAAAGTAGACCTCGTCGGAAAATGGCAGGAAGAGATCACCGATCGAGACGTCGTCCATCTTGACAACTCGGCGGGCCGAGTCGGCACCTCGAAGGTTGACGTAGATGTGTTGATCGGGCACCGGCGGGGGAGGCGGGCCGATCGCCACGAATCGTTCCCACCGCGTTTCCGCTGCGTTGGCTTTGGTGGCGTTCTTGAAGTTCTGCGCCGCCCGCTGTTTCATGATCTTCATGTGATGGAAGAGGCGGCGCTCCTCGTCATTCCAACGTTTGAGAGCATCGCCCAGGAGCTCCTGGCGTTTGGTGCGAGCCTCGGGGAACGTGGTGTAGGAGCCGCCATGGACCCAGCAACTCGACCCCTCGATCACCACGATCTTGGTGGCAACCCGTTCGAGTAGAGAGCGGTCGTGGCTCACCATGAGGATCGTGCTTCGGCAAGCGAGCAACTGCTCCTCGAGCCAGACCCGTGTTGGAATGTCGAGATAGTTGTCGGGCTCGTCCAAAAGCAGGACATCGGCGCCGGAGTTGAGGAGCAGGTCGAGCACGAGGCGTTTGCGTTCTCCGCCCGATAGTTCGCCGACCAGGCGAGTGGAGAAGTCGACCACCGGCGTCTTGACGCTGCGAGCAGCCGACGCCGCCCACTGTGATTCGAGCTCGTAGCCGCCGAGATCGCCCCATACGGTGAGCGCCTCGGCGTAGAGCATGCCGTCATCGGTGCCTTCGATCATGGCCCTCTCGGCCGCAACCATTGCTCGCCCGGCGGTCCGTAGCTCAGGGAGTGCAACCTCGATCAGCATCTCGCGCAAGCTGGTGCTCGGACTCGCCATGCCGACGTCCTGCGTCATCGTCAACACGGTTCCACCAAGCGAGAACTCGCCGGCATCGGCTTCGAGTTCGCCCGACAGAATACGCAAGATGGTGCTCTTGCCGACGCCGTTGGCGCCAACGAGCGCTGCGTGGTCACCGGGCGACACCCCAAAGCTGATGTCGAAGAACAGCGAGTCGGCCCCTGGCGGGGCGTACTCGAGTTCGGAGATGACAATGCTGCTCATACGGATGCTTTCGATCGTTCGAACGTCATGACCCCATCGCCGACGGGATGGGCCAGGAGTTTTCGGTCAGTGGCGGTGACGATGATGGGAGGACCTGGGGTTGACGAAACTACCCACGATGGGCAGCAATGGAGCCGATTTCCATCGAATGGCCACCGATGCACTGGCGGAGATGGTGCTCATCGAAGACGCACCTGGATCAGCGTTCGTCCTCCTCTGGTCGAGAGCCGTCTGGTTTGGAGCCGCCTGGTTTGGAGCCGCCTGGTTTGGAGCCGTAGTCCTGCCACGGATCGTCTCGTTCGCGGATGACCTGGCGGAAGCCCTTGTCGGCAAAGGACTCCTGCCATCGCAGGGCCTCTTCGGTATGGCGGGTGACGCCGTCGAAGAAGGTGCCGAGCATTTGCGAGGTGCGTAGGCCCATGTTCTCGAACGCTTGGTTGATGAGCATCTTGTTCAAGGCCAGCTGATTGGCGGGAATGTTCGCCATGAGTTTCGCCTCGGACTCGACGATGCCCTGGATCTCGTCTGGCTCGCAGACTTGTGAGACCAAGCCAATGCGGTGGGCTGTTGGCGCATCGATCGCTCGGCCGGTGAGCAGGTACTGCTTGGCATGCTCGAGGCCGAGCCGATACACCCACATCATCGTGGTGGGTGTCCCAAAGATCCGGCTGGGCGCGTAGCCAATGTGGGCGTCGCTTGCCATGTACAACAGGTCGGCACACAGCACCAGGTCGGTCGCTCCGCCGACCGCCCAACCGCTGATTTCGCCGAGCACGGGTTTCGGGCACTCCCAGATCTTCATGAAACGACGCACGTTGTTGTTCATGAATTGGTAGTCACGAACCGGGTCCCATGCGCCGGCTCGGGGCGTTGGCCCGGTGGCGCCATAGGGCGTCGTCCACGATGGCGCCGGGCCGTTGTCGCTGCTGTTGCCAGCGGTCAGGTCATAGCCTGCGGTGAGGGTTCCGCCTTCGCCGCGCAGCACGACAGCGGCGACCGCTGCGGACTTGGTGGCAGCGTCGATACCGTCGGCGACGCCTTGGATGACGGCCTCATTGAGCGTGTTCTTCTTCTGGGGTCGATTCAGCGTGATGATGGCGATGCCATCGCGCTCTTCATAGCGAACGGGTTCAGTCATGCGCATAGCCTCGCGCACGGCAAGAGCTGACGGCTAAGGTCGCGGCGATGATGAGGCAGCAACGGTGAGCGAGCAACAGCCAAGTCGGTGGGAACGCGTGGCGGCGGCGGGCCAACTCGGTCGCCGAACCGGTCTGCTCGATCCGCTGAACGTCGGGAGCACGCTGGCGGCGGCTGGCACGTGGGGGGCGTCGGTCGCCGCGCCCTATGCCGCAGCGGCGTTGCGCCATCCCCACCGAAAGGCGCTGATCGATCGCCACGGTTCGATCACCTACCGCCAACTCGACCTTCGCACCTCTCGACTTGCTGCCGGACTCCAGTCGATGGGTGTCGGGCGCAGCGCCACCATCGGCCTGCTCTGCCGGAATCATCGGGGGTTCGTCGAAGCCAATATCGCGACAGCAAAACTCGGGGTACACCTCGTTTACTTGAACACGGGGCTTCCCGAAGCACAGTTGTCGGAGGTCATCGAACGAGAGGGAATCTCGATCGTTCTGCTCGATGACGAGTTCGATGAACGTTTCGCTGGTTCTGCGGTCGGCGGTATCGATCGCTTCCTCGCTCGCCCCGGCCTCGATCCGGGCTGGACCTACACCGACATTCCGAAACCGACCGTGCCGCTGCTGCTTCCTCGGCCGTGGCGGGCACCAGAAGCGGTGGTGTTGACCTCGGGCACCAGCGGCGCGCCGAAGGGAACCAAGCGGTCGAACAGCTTACGATCGGCGGCAACGGCGGCCGGCGTGATGTCGGCGATTCCCTATGAGCGTGGCGATGTCTTCGTGATCCCGGCTCCGTTGTTCCACGCCTGGGGGCTGAGTCAGCTGGTCGTGTGCGCGACGTTGGCCGGAACTGCGGTGTTGCCGACCACTTTCGATCCAATGACGGTGATGTCCTTGGTCGACGAGCACCGAGCAACGGTGTTGGCAGCGGTGCCGGTGATGCTCCATCGGATTCTCGAGTCCGGGAGCGATGCCAGCGGGTCGAGTCTGCGCATCACCGCTACCAGCGGTTCGGCGTTGCCGGGGGACCTCGGACAGCGGTGGATGGATACCTACGGCGACAACCTGTACAGCCTCTACGGGTCGACCGAGGTGGGACAAGTCGCCGTTGCTACGCCGCTCGACCTGCGGGAGGCCCCGGGAACAGCTGGCCGTCCTCTGCCCGGGATCAACGTTCGACTGATCGACGACGCCGGCAACGATGTACCGGTTGGCACTGTCGGCACGATCGTCGTTGCCTCGTCGATGCATTTCGACGGGTACACCGCCGGTGGCGGAACCAAGGCCCGCGTCGGTGATCACATGGAGATCGGCGACCAAGGAGTGTTCGACGACGATGGCCGGCTCAGCGTCGTCGGTCGGGCCGACGACATGATCATCACCGGCGGCGAAAACGTCTACCCCTCGAACATCGAGCGTGCCCTGTTGGAACACGAGTCGGTGTCCGACGTGGCGGTCGTCGGCATCGCCGATCCCGACTTCGGGCAGCGGATCCGGGCGGTCATCGTGACGACCGATCGCCAGAGCTCGGCGCGGCGAACGGCCTCGATCAAACGACACCTCCAAGACCGTTTGGCCAGCTATGAAATCCCCCGTGAGTTCGTCTACCTCGACACGATTCCGCGGAACGCAGCAGGGAAGGTGTTGCGAACCTCCTTGGACTGAACGCCGATAGGTTTGATCGGTGACTTCTGACGACCAGATGCGTGAGCGGCTCCTGTCGACGACCGAGTTCCTCACCGCGATCGCTCGCTCGAAGGGGCCTCTCGGTTTGCTCACGCTGGAGGAACGCACGGCGTTCCTGAACGCTGCCGGCGATGTGTTCTGCGCCGACCCCGAAGAACGACGGCTTCGAGTGAAGTCGAAACGCAACAAACGCAGGGCCGAGAAGTTGGCCCGAGACGAGGCGTTGCTCGACCAGACGGGTATTCGTACCTTGCGAGCCAAACCGGTCTTCACCACGCCAAACGTCTTTCCGCCCGAGCATTTCGAACAGGTCGACCAACCAGTCCTGGGCACAGCAACTGAGGCTCAGCACTGCTACATCTGCAAGTCGAAGTATCACGAAATCGACGCGTTCTATGACCAGCTCTGCCCACGCTGCGCAGCGTTCAACTTCACCAAGCGCACCGAGGTCGCCGAAATGTCGGGCATGGTGGCGCTGCTCACCGGTGGTCGGGTGAAGATCGGTTATCAGGCGGGCATCAAGTTGCTGCGTTGTGGCGCCGAGCTGATCGTTGCGACCCGGTTCCCCCGCGATGCCGCCGCCCGCTATGCGGCCGAAGAAGACTTCACCGAGTGGGGGCATCGCCTCGAGGTGTTTGGTCTCGATCTGCGCCATACACCGAGCGTCGAAGCGTTTGCACAACACGTGCTGACCACTCGCGCTCGCCTCGACGTCATCGTCAACAACGCCTGCCAGACGGTCCGACGGCCTCCGGATTTCTATCGACACATGATGGAGTCCGAGACCGCAGCGCTGGCCAATCTCGACCCAAAGGTCTTGCAGCTGGTCGGGGCCTATGAGGGCCTGCGCCGCTACGACCTCCTGCCCGCAGCGATTGCGCCGGCACCACCCGGGCTTGCCAATGCCGCCGAAATGTCGCAGACACCGCTGCTCCCCGAGGAACAGGCCGACCAGCGGGACCTGTTCCCCGAGGGCCGCCTCGACCAAGACCTCCAGCAGGTCGATCTGCGCGATCGGAACTCGTGGCGGCTGCTCATGCACGAGGTCTCGTCGGTCGAGCTCCTGGAGACACAGCTGGTCAACGCGGTTGCTCCTTTCGTGTTGAACGCTCGCCTCAAACCGCTCATGGAACGAACCCCCGGATCGCACAAGCACATCGTCAACGTGTCGGCGGTGGAGGGCCAGTTCTACCGGCGCTACAAGACCACCCGTCACCCCCATACCAACATGGCGAAGGCGGCATTGAACATGATGACGCGAACGTCGGCCACCGATTACCTGGCATCGGGAATCAACATGAACAGCGTCGACACCGGTTGGGTCAGCGATGAGGACCCGATTGCCATCGCCAGGCAGAAGACCGAGGAACACCGCTTCCATCCGCCGCTCGACATCGTCGACGGCGCCGCCCGCATCGTCGATCCGATCATCGACGGTTTGAACACCGGGACCCACGTCGCTGGCGCCTTCCTGAAGGACTACCAACCAACCGACTGGTAGGTCTCACGGATCACGCGCTTGGGCCGATGGGGCCAGGTGCGACGAACGGTCCGGGTGCGACGAACGATTCCAGTGCGACGATTGACCGGCTGGAGGACGGGGCCGGCGATTCTCGGCGCGCTCGCGGTGCTGGTCGTTCTCTGCGAGCCCGCAGGAGCGCAATCTGGCGGCGACCTCGATCTTGTTGATGGCTTCGAGGTCGGCATCGAGGTGTCAGTGACATTGGATCCGACTGATTTCGATCCGCTCACGATCACCGATACCGAAGTGTCGCGAATGCGAACCCAACTCATGAGTGACCTCCTCGTCGTGCAGATGGTCGATCAAGGTGCAGCCCGGATGCTCGCTGAAGCCAGTTCGGATCTGCGTAACGCTCGCGACGAGCTGGACCAGCATACCGAGGAGCTCGAGGCGCTCGAAGCCACTCTTGGCGTCGCTGCGATCGAGGGCTACATCGGCGACAGTGAAGCGGAAGCGACCAACATCTTCGGACTCATCGCTGATTCGTACGGGATCTTCGCCAGCGAGACGGCAACGCAACTCGTTGCTCGACGGTCAGAAGCGCTCCGTGCAGTGCTCGACGCGACGTCGGGTCTCGAGCAGGCAAAGCAACGGCATCGCATCGCCACGGCCAGAAAGCAGCAGGCGGAACGGTCGATCGAGGTTCACGGAGCTCGTCGAGATCAGTTCGATGAGTTGGTCGAGGCCCACGAGCAAGCTGGCGAACGAGCGGATGCCGCAGCGGCAGCGCTCTCCGATGAAGTGGAGCTCCAGTCGGTGGCAAACGCCATCATCGTGAACGCCGAGATCGAGAGCGAGGTCGACCGCCTGATTGCCGATGCCCGCGCTGATGGCCTGGTCATCGCTGGCGGCGGTTATCGAACCATTGCGGCTCAGGTTGCGCTCCGCCTTTTGCACTGCGGCGGGTCTGTCCCGCTCGACGTCGAAGCCCCCACTCCGGAGGCGCCCCCCGACGAGCACGCTGCCTATGCAGCCGCTGTTGACGTGCACCGACACCGAGTCATCTACGAGGTGCCGGCCGGTGCCTGTTCGCCGCCAACAGCAACGCCGGGCAATTCCGAACATCAGCTCGGTCTGGCCATCGACTTCACCGACAA
>JBBQUN010000179.1:0-9971 GCA_038212405.1 Acidimicrobiales bacterium
CTTCGGCGGAGTCGGGGGAACGAGTAGCGGATGCCATGGCCGCCCCAGGTCCCCGGAGAAGACGACACGTCGACCCGATGGCGCCAGTTCGAGTGTGGCAGTCGAAGCGCCCAGAATGTGTCCAGCCGGGCGGAGCGTCAGTGTGACGTCGGCGGTCACCGACGTTGGCGTGTCGAACTCGACAACACGGAGATGACCGAGAGCGTCCCGTGCCTCGGCCTCGGTGTACAGCGGCAAGGCCGGCTGATGCTTCGAGTAACCTTTCCGGTTGGCGATTGCCGCTTCCTCTTCCTGCAGATGGCCGCTGTCCGGCAACACGATCCCGCCGAGTTCAGCGGTTGCCTGTGTGCAGAACACCGGCCCCTTGAAGCCGAGTTTGATCAGTCGTGGTAGATACCCGATGTGATCGATGTGGGCATGGGTGATCACGACAGCGTCGATCGCAGAGGGGTCGTAGGGGAACGCCTTCCAGTTCCGAAGGCGGAGATCTTTGAGCCCCTGGAAAAGGCCACAGTCGACCAAGACCGTTGAGGTCGCAGTCTCGACGAGGAACCGGCTTCCGGTCACCGTGCCGGCGCCGCCAAGAAAACTGAGTACCGGATGGTCAGGACGCTGGTGTCGTGTTGCGTTCATCGTGTTGCCGAGGCGAGATGGTCGGCGATTGCCGCCAGCGATCGAAGACCGGCGTAGTCGCGCTCAGCGATCGTCACACCGGTTCGGTCACCGAGTTCACTCATCACGTTGAGATGGTCCATCGAGTCGAGTTGGAGTTCCTCCCAGAGATCGATCGTGCGATCGAGGGTTGGCAGCTCGTCGGCGATGTCGGGCGCAATGCTCGCGATCACCTCGACGGTGAGGTCGAGCGCTTGATCAATCGTGAGCGTGGTCGATCCTGGGCCTGTCATGTGATCTCCGGTTGTTCGAGTCGTCGAGCGAGTGTGTTGAGAAAGCGACTGCCAACCAAGCCATCGGTCGCACGATGGTCGGCGGCCAATGACGCACAGACGACGGTCGAATGGCGACGACGCCGTCGACCGCCCATGGTCGGCTCTTGATCCGCCCGAACCCGACCAGCGCCACTTGCGGAGGAAAGACGACACCGTGCACTCGATCGGCGCCGTTGTCGCCAAGATTCGTGACCGTCAACGAGCCATCGACCATCCAACTGCTCTTGAGCGAACCGGAACGCGCCGCGGTCACCAGTTCCTTGAGCAGCGCCATGATCTCGGTTGTCGAGCGGGTGTCGGCGGCCGTGATCACCGGTGTCACCAGACCGCCCTTGCGAAGGGAGATGGCGACGGCGAGATCGACGGATGGTGCGGCAACGAATCCACCGTCGATCCACGTGCCGTTACATTCCGGATGCGCCGCAGCGGCACTCGCTGCCGCCGCGAGAAACATCGCAGCAGGCAACAATCGTTCCCCGATCGGCAGCGACGCATTGTGGCGCTCGAGCGCGTCGAGCATGGGGCCGAGATCGACATCGACGTCGAGCTGGTAGTGCGGGATGTCGCGGTTGGCCAACGCCATCCGCTCGGCGATGGCGCGGCGCATGCCTTCGGCCCGCTTGGCCGAGCGCACCCCGTCGCCGGAGATCTCGGGTCTCCTCGAGGTAGTGGACGCCGGAGCGATTGCTTCCGAGGTTGGTGCTGCGGCCGCAGCCTCTACATCGGCGACGAGTACTGCTCCCCCAGGCCCAGTGCCCGACAGGCCGCGGAGATCGATTCCGAGTTCAACGGCTCGCGCCCGAGCGAAGGGCGAGGCCAGCGGCGCCTCGATGCCGGCCTGTTCTCCTGGGGGTGCAGATGCTGTGGCGGCCGGTGTCTGCACCGGTGGTGTGCTCACCGACTCGGGTGCTTTCGCCCCCAATCGCAGCATCGGTGTGCCGACGGGTACCTCTCGTCCGACCTCGAGCAGCAACTCGGCGACGGTTCCGTCCTGCCAGATCTCGACATCGATGTCGGCCTTCTCGGTCTCGACGACGGCAACGACATCACCTCGATTGACGGTGTCGCCGGGAGCGACTCGCCACTCGATCACGCTGCCGAAGTCCATGTCGGCCCCAAGCGACGGAAGGGCAAAGACATCGTGACGATCGAGCTCGCGATCAGGCATGAACGATGCCTCCATCTCGAACCATGCCGCCACCTAGAACCATCCGTGCCGCCGCGACGATGTCGTCGACTTGCGGGATGGCGGCTTCCTCCAGATGCTTGGCGTAGGGAATCGGCACCTCGGCCGATGCCAGCCGCCCAACAGGCGCATCGAGGTGATAGAAGCATGACTCGGTGATCGAAGCCGCCACCTCGGCCGACAGTCCGACACTCCGCCAGCCCTCGTCGACGACCAGGGCGCGATGCGTTCGTTCGACCGAGCGTTGCAAAGCGCTGCGATCAAGTGGTCGCAGCGAGCGCAGATCGATCACCTCGATCGACAGGCCCTCCATCTCCAGTTGGTCGGCCGCCGCCAACGCCTTGGGCACCATCCCTGCGGAGGCAACGAGTGTGAGGTCCGAGCCGGCCCGGCGAACGGCGGCGGATACCAGATCAACCGGGCCCTCCCCCATCGAACCCGTCATCGGGTACAACCCGCTGTGCTCGAAGATGATCACCGGGTCGGGGTCGGCGAGCGCAGCGGGAAGCATCCATCGAGCGTCCTCGACCGTCGCCGGGGCCACGACCTTCAAACCCGGAACATGAGCGAACCAGCACTCGAGGCTGTGAGAGTGCTGCGCTGCCAGTTGACGGCCGGCACCGGTGGTCATCCTGATCACGAGCGGAACCGAAAATTGGCCGCCCGACATGTGACGCAGTGTGGATGCGGTGTTCACGATCTGGTCGAGAGCCAGCAGACTGAAGTTGACGGTCATGATCTCGACGATCGGCCGCATGCCCCCGAGCGCGGCGCCGATTCCCGCTCCGACGAATCCGGATTCTGACAGTGGTGTGTTGCGAATGCGCTCGGGACCGAACTCCTCGAGCAATCCCATCGTCACCGCATACGTGCCGCCGTAATCGGCAACGTCTTCGCCCATGACGAAAACTCGCTCATCGGCGATCATCGCTTCGCGAATGGCCAGCCGCATGGCCTCGCGGTACGTCGTTCCTTCTCTCATGACCTCACCTGCGTCGTCACATGGTCGAGAAGCCGGTCGATCGATTCGAATGGCGCCGCCTCGGCCTCGACAACCGCACGTTCCACTTCGTCTCGTGCGGCGTCCCACATCGCGTCGACGACGTCGGCGTCAACGACACCTTCAAGAGTCAGCCGCTCGGCGAACGCAGTGATGGGATCGCGTTGCTTCCACTCCTCGACCTCCTCGGCGGGGCGGTACAGGTCGGGATCGAACATGGAGTGGGGCCGGAAGCGGTAGGTCTTGCATTCGAGGAACACCGGACCACCACCACCGCGAATCGAGGTCAGTGCCTTCGCTGTCGCTGCGGCGACAGCATCGGGATCCATCCCGTCGACTGTCCAAGCGGGAAGTCCGTAGGCACTGGCTTTGAGGGCGAGATCGGTCTGCGACTCGCTGCTCGCCAACGATGTGCCCATCGCATATCGGTTGTTCTCGCAGCAGAAGAGGACGGGGAGATTCCACAACGCCGCAAGGTTGATGCTCTCGTGGAACTCACCCTCGGCCATCGCCCCCTCGCCGAAGAAACAGGCCGTCACCACCTCGGAGCGGTTGGCCATCGTGTCGGCCAGGGCCAAGCCGACAGCGAGTGGCAGGTGCCCGCCAACGATGGCGTTGCCCCCGTAGAATCGACGGCTTGCATCGAAGAGATGCATCGACCCACCTCGCCCGCCGGAGCAGCCGGTGGCCTTGCCGAACATTTCGGCCATGATGCTGCCCGCGGGTACCCCACGGATCAGCGCGTGCCCATGTTCTCGATAGGTGCCGAGGAAGGCATCGGTCGACCGCAGCTGCGGCAAGATCGCTGCTGCGATCGCTTCCTCCCCGATGTAGAGATGGAGAAAGCCTCGGATCTTCGACTGACCGTAGAGCTCGGCGCAGCGCTCCTCGAACACGCGGATGCGGATCATGTTGTCCAGTACCTGGCGGCGATCGACGGTCATGACTGCGCCGCCCCTGTCGTGGCTGACACCTCGAGGGTCGAGATGTCCCCTTCGTCCAGTCCAAGCTCTCGAGCTTTCAAGAGGCGCCGCATGATCTTGCCGCTGCGTGTGTGCGGGAGATCGACGGCGAACTCGATTCGACGAGGAGCCACTGCGGCTCCAAGCCGCTTGCGAGCGTGGCCCATGAGTTCGGTACGAAGCTCCTCGCTCGCTTCAGCTTCGTCGGTGAGCACGACGAAGGCCTTGACGATTTCACCGACCGTCGGATCGGGTATGCCGATCACTCCCGATTCGAGTACCGAGGAATGCTCGTTCATCACCGACTCGACCTCGAAGGGTCCTATGAGGTGCCCGGCCGACTTGATCAAGTCGTTGTTGCGACCAACGAACCAGTACGACCCCGACGCATCACGCCGGGCCAGGTCACCCGAGCGATACCAGCGACCGACAAAGCAACGGCGGTAGCGTTCGTCCTCGCCCCGATAGCCACGGAACATCGATGGCCAACCCGCGACCAGAGCCAGTTCGCCGATCTCTTCGGGATCGGTCACCTCGACCGGTACACCGCTGTCATCGATCTCGATCTCGCCTTCGGCATCGGTGCGCAGCAGTCCCGCCTCGATCCCCGGCACTGGTCGACCCATCGAACCTGGCTTGACCGTTTCGTCGACCAGATTGGCGATCATGATGCCGCCGGTTTCGGTCTGCCACCAGGTGTCGAGCACGGGCACACCGAACACCTCGCGTGCCCAGTTGACGAGCTCGGCATCGAGCGGTTCGCCGACGCTTGCCACCAACCGGAGCGAGCTGAGGTCGAACGAACGACTCAGATCGACTCCGGCTCGCAGCAGCATGCGTAGTGCTGTCGGCGCCGTGTAGAAGACCTGCACTCGGTGGTCCTGCAAGATTCGATACCACCGCTCGGCGTCGAAGTCGGCCTCGTCGACGATGCTCAGCACACCATTGACCAGCGGAGCGATGATCCCATAGGAGGTACCGGTGACCCAACCAGGATCAGCAGTGCACCAGAAGGTGATGCCGGGCTCGAGACACAACACGACGCGCCCGGTGTCGCTGTGGGCGACGACGGCCTCATGGACATGGATCGCCCCCTTTGGTCGACCCGTGGTGCCGCTCGTGAAGTGCAACAGCGCGGGGTCCCCAGGGTCGGTTCTCCCGATCTCGAACCGATCGGGCGCCTGAGCCATCAGGTCGTCGAGATCGCAGACGCTCGGATCGTCGAACGCCGCCGCCCCGCCACCAACGATCAGCACATGCCTGAGTTCTGGAAGTCGAGGTCGAATCGCCAACACCTTGCGGCGATAGAACAGTGCCGAGGTGACGAGCACCTTGATGTTCCCGATCTCGATCCGCACCGCGATTGGTTCAGGGCCGAACGCCGAGAACAGCGGGGTAATGACGCCGCGGTTCTTCAGGGTGCCAAGCACCGCAACATACAAATCGGGGATTCGCCCCAGCAGCGTCGCCACACCGTCGCCTGGACCGTAGCCAAGTTGGGCGAGCACGCCGGCAAAGCGACTCGTTCGCCGCATCAGTTCACCGTATGTGAGATCAACTGCCACGTCATGGCGGCCAAGCCACCGCAACGCCACATCGTCGCCACGTCCGGCGAGCACATGCCGATCGACAGCCTCGTAGGCGATGTTGAGCCCGCGACCATCGGGAAGACCGTCGAGTGACGAGCGCGCTTCGACCCACTGATCAGCCAACATCAGAACCGACGCCGGCTGCTTCGAACTGGTTGAGCGCCTCGATTGCCGAGGCAGCATAGACCGCTGCCGGTCCACCGCCCATCATGACGGCCAGGCCTATCGCCTCCTCGACCTGGGGCCGGGTGGCACCCGCTCGAAGCGCGTCGTGCGTGTGAAAGGCAATGCACCCTTCGCAATGGGTGGCGACGGAGATGGCGAGCGCCATCAGTTCCTTGATCGCGGTACTCAGCGCACCATCACCGACAGCAGCCACATGCATCGCTGAAAAGCCAGCCATGACGCCGCCCTGCGATCGGCTCAGATCGCGGAAACCTCGACGAAGTTCTCCATGACGTTCGACATAGTTCACCGACACGGGCCTGCCCCTTTGCTCCTGCTGCTGATGGCTCAATTGTCGGCTTGGCAACGACATCTCGGCAGGGGCGTTGGACCCTCTCTCAGGACGAGCGATAGAGCACGTCCATGGCCCACAAGCGATGGGCAAGCTGGATCGCGATGGCTCGAACCAATGCCGGGTTGTCATCGAGAGTCTGATCGAACCGGTTGTACGGGATCACCAGCAGTTCGACATCGGTCTTGGCGACAACGGTCGCACTCGACACGCCGTTGTGCGTGAGGAGCGCCAATTCACCGATGAGTTCGCCGGGGCCGACTTCGGCGACTTCGTCACCGCCAACGAGAACGCTGATCGTCCCGCTCATCACCACATAGCCCTCACCGTAGTGATGGCCTTCCTCGATGAGGGTTCGCCCCGCCTTCACCTGCACCTCATCGGCAGCGGTAAGCAGATGCGACAACGCTCGATCGTCGGCATCGGCGAAGAGCGGGATGGCCCGCAATCGTTCGGCCTTCGGGTCGTCTCGATATCCAAACACCATGATGATCACACCTCTCGTGAGTTCCTGATCTCAGGTTGCTTCCGCTGCGCCGGGAACGAAAGGGGCGAACGTCATCGAAAGTGACCGAAGGCCCTCGTCGGTCGCGGTCAACAGATCAATGCTCGGAGCAGGAGGCATGAGCCATGATGAAGCGTTGGGTATACGGGTTCGACCAGATTGCTGAAGCACGAACGGCGGTGAATGACGACTGGGACGCACTTCGAGGTCTGCTCGGCGGGAAAGGGGCCAACCTGGCGGAGATGACCCGCTTGGAGATCCCGGTGCCACCGGGCTTCACGATCACCTCGGCCGCGTGCAACGAGTACCTCCACCACCACGGCACGTTCCCCGCCGATCTCTGGGACCAGGTGACTGCCGCTCTCGGCTCGATCGAACAGCAAACCGGAAAGGTCCTCGGCGACCCGAATCGACCCTTGCTACTCGCTTGTCGATCCGGCGCCAAGTTCTCGATGCCAGGAATGATGGACACCGTTCTCGACATCGGCCTCAACGACGATGTCGTCAAGGGCATGGTGGCCAAGTCCGGCAACGAGCACTTCGTGCTCGACTCGTATCGGCGACTCATCCAAATGTTCGGCTCCGTCGTGCTCGGCGTTGCCGACGAGCACTTCGAGAAGCTGCTCACCGACACCCGTCTTGCCAATGGCGTCGAGACCGACGCCGAGCTCTCCGTCGACGCCTTGCGCAACATCATCGAAGGCTTCAAACGCGTCGTGGCCCGGCGCGCCTCGATCCCCTTTCCCGCTGACCCGATCGAGCAGTTGCGAATGGCCGTCCAAGCGGTCTTCGACAGCTGGGATGGCAAGCGAGCCCGGGACTATCGACGAGCGGCCCATATCTCGGAAGACCTCGGCACCGCTGTCAACGTCGTTGCGATGGTGTTCGGCAACACCGGTGACACATCGGCGACGGGCGTCGCCATGTCGCGCAATGCCACGACTGGTCAACCCAATCTCGAGGGCGACTTCTTGATCAATGCCCAAGGCGAGGACGTCGTCGCCGGCATTCGTCCGACCCGACCGATCCAGGAACTGGCCGAGGTCATGCCCGAGCTCCATCGCCAGTTCGCCGAGACCGCACAGCGACTCGAACGCCACTACCGCGACATGCAAGACATGGAGTTCACGATCGAGGACGGAACGCTCTGGCTCCTCCAGACTCGTGACGGCAAACGAACGGCGCAGGCCGCCGTGCGGATCGCCGTCGATCTGGCGAATGAGGGGCTGATCTCGCGGGAGGAGGCGGTGCAACGCATCTCACCTGAACAGGTGGAGTCGTTCTTGCACCCGCGCTTCGATCCGGAAGCGATCAAGAAGGCGCAGCCGATCACGACCGGGCTCAACGTCTCGCCAGGAGCGGCGACCGGTGTTGCCGCCCTCGACCCCGACCTCGCCGAACGCTGGGCCGCTGATGGACGCGAAGTCATTCTCGTTCGCCCCGAGACCAAGCCCGACGATGTCCACGGAATGTTGGCAGCCCGAGGCATTCTGACCTCCAGCGGAGGGCGCACCAGTCACGCAGCACTGGTCGCTCGCCAGTTCGGCAGACCGGCGGTCGTCGGTGCCACCGATCTCGAGATCAATGTTGGCGCTCGGACCGTGTCGTGCAACGGCTGGTCGATCACCGAAGGCGAGTGGATCTCGATCGACGGCACGACCGGCGACGTGTACCCGGGCCAGTTGCCCCGCATCGAGGCCGACCTCGACGACCCGGCGCTGACCACGCTGTTGGGTTGGGCCGACGACATCAGCGAGATGACCGTGCGAGCCAACGCTGACAACGGTCGAGATGCTGAACGCGCTGCCCGTTTCGGCGCGACCGGTATTGGTCTTTGCCGGACCGAGCACATGTTCTTCGAGAGCGAGCGCCTACCGATCGTGCAGCGCATGATCATGGCCTCGACCGTCACCGAACGAGACGAAGCCATCGCCTCCCTCCTCCCCTTCCAGCGGGCCGACTTCACCGAACTGTTCCGAGCGATGCACGACCGGCCGGTCATCATCCGCCTGCTCGATCCTCCGCTCCATGAGTTCCTCCCCGACCGAGATGAGGTGCTCCGCAACATCGCCGACCTCCAGATCCATCTCCTACGAGCATCGGGGCTCGACGAAGTCGAGAGCCTGCTGGCCGATCTCGAAACTGCCAACACCCTGTTGGATCAGATCAACGAACACCGCGAATCAAACCCCATGTTGGGAACCCGCGGGGTCCGCCTCGGCTTGATGATCCCCGAGATCACCGCCATGCAAGCCCGAGCCATCTTCGAGGCCGCAGCCGACGTGACGGCTGAAGGCATCACCGTGCGCCCCGAGGTGATGATCCCCCTCGTCAGCGACGTCGAGGAGTTCATTCGTCAGCGGATCGTGATCCAGGCGGTGGCCAAGGCGGTACACGACGAGCGAGGAATCGACATGGCGGTCACGGTCGGCACCATGATCGAGCTCCCGAGGGCTGCCCTCACCGCCCATGCCATCGCCGAGTACGCCGATTTCTTCTCCTTCGGCACCAACGACCTCACACAGACCACATTCGGCATGAGCCGAGACGACGCCGAATCGGGATTCCTCATCGACTACGTCGAAACCGGCGTCTTCGCTCACAATCCGTTCGCAACACTCGACGAAAAGGGCGTGGGACGGCTGATCACCCTGGCGCTCGAAGGTGCCCGCGAGGTCAAGCCAGACCTTCTCGCCGGCATCTGCGGCGAACACGGCGGCGATCCGGCCTCGATCGCTCTCGCCCGAAACCTGGGCGTGAGCTACGTCAGCTGCTCGCCCTACCGAGTTCCCGTTGCCAGGCTGGCGGCCGCCCACGCCGAACTCGCTCTCTCCACCGCAGGTTGACCTGGGCTCGTCGACCACTCCGACCGTTCACTACCTCACCAGTTGGCGCTTCATCACCTCCTCGGCGACACAGACGTGCCAACATCGTGTAACCGTTTCACCACCGCCGAGGAGGCACTTGTGTTCGATGGCTATTGGCGAACCCCTGTCGAACGTATCGTCGATCCGATTGGCGGGAAGCTCCATCGTCTCGGAGTGACGGCCAACGTGCTGACCGTGATCGGCGTGATCACGGCGGGTGGTGCGGCAGCGGTCATCGGTTCCGGTCGACTGCAACTCGGCTTCCTCCTGCTCATCGTCGCGGCACTCCCCGACCTCTTCGATGGCCCGGTTGCCAAAGCCGCTGGACCACCCTCGCTCCGAGGAGCCTTCTTCGATTCGACCGCCGACCGTGTCACCGACTCGCTGTTGATGGCGGG
>JBBQUN010000180.1:0-9864 GCA_038212405.1 Acidimicrobiales bacterium
AGGCGGCCAGGCGCGGCGCAGCGGAACGCAACGCTGCTTCGTACTCGATCACCTTGTGACGAAGTTCGTCGAGCTCCCTCAGCTCAGTTTCCGATCCGGGCATTGCAGTCTCCTCGCGACTTGGATTCCTGTCGGACCAAGGCGAGGAGAAATGAGAACTTCGTTCATGACCATCACAAGCAACGTCGCCAGAGACGAATCCTGTCGGACGGTCAATCTGACGCTGGCGTCGAGAACGCCGTGGACAAGGTGTGAGCAAGGTGTGAGCAAGGATCTCCGCTATCAGAATGCCGGGTACTGCATCGACGTAGAGGAAATCCTGCGTCTCGAGGAACGGCTGGTGATCGTGATTGAACGGAGGTCGATCAACGCAGGAACGGTGCTGTGAGAACAGCATCCGGGTTGAGGAGGTCGCTCGGTGGAACCCGCGATGCGTCGATCCGACGAGCCAATGCGTCCGCGACTCCTTCGGCAACGACGCCGCCCTCCCGGCGAGCGCCTTGTTGGAGCGCGAGCGCGTCGGAAGCGGAGAGCGAGAGCCACATCTGAGCGGAAGCACATGTCCAGACGGGCCGTTCGTTTCGCTGGGGCTCGCAGCTTCGGGGTGGAGCGACGAACAAACGAGCAGGACGGCTAGTGGCCGAACATCATCATCCACTGCTCGATCGAGTTCGGCCGGTACACGATGTTGCTCGTGCGAGTGATGCCCATGCTCTGGTGCGGCTCATGTGAGTACTGGTGGCCGGGATACAGAACGGCCTGGTCAGGAACCTTCGAGAGCCGGTCGGTCAGGGAGTAGTACAGCTCTTCGGGGTTCCCGCCGGGAAGGTCGGTTCGCCCGCATCCGTCGAGGAAGAGGGTGTCGCCCGAAACCAGTCGATCCTGCACCAGGAAGCACTGGCTTCCAGGGGTGTGGCCCGGCGTGTGGATCAGTTCGATGTCGATCGATCCAACGGACACGATGTCGCCTGATGCGTGAGATACGAGATCGTCGGAGACGCCGGTGGTCTTGGTGACGAACTCGGCTTCTGGCGCCTGCACGTGCACCGGCACATTGACTCGTTCCAGCAGCTGGCCTACGCCGTCGATCGAGTAACCCATCATGTTTCCACCGACATGGTCGGCGTGGTAGTGGGTGGCGAGCACACCGGTGAGGCGCATCTCGTCTTCGTCGAGGATGGCAAGGAGCGAGTCGACGTCGTAGGCAGGGTCGACCACCACCGCTTCACCGGTCTCGCGATCGCCGATCAGATACGCGAAGTTGACCATCTGGTGAGCGATCGGGTTCGCGGTGGCGAAGTCTCGACCGGAGAGCAACTGACGGAAATAGAGGCGATCGTCCATCCCCTGACCGTAGTGGGAACGAGCCCGATCTCGGAAACGGTGCGAGGAAGCCGCCGCCTCTGCAATCGGGCCCGCTGCAATCGGGCCCGGTGCGGTGCCGCTGCGTCATAGGCTTGGAGCCGTGACTGCAACGACACGCCGCATCGGCTTTCTCGGACCCTTCGGGACATTCACCGAACAAGCGCTGCGCAGCCAGCCCGATCTGGCCTGCGAGGAACTCGTTCCGATGCGCACGTTCGTCGACATCTTGCTGGCGACCCAGGAAGGCGAACTCGACCTGGGCTTCGTCGCCATCGAAAACGCGATCGAGGGGACGGTGAACGTCACCATGGACACCCTTGCGTTCGACACGACACTCCTGATCCAACGCGAAGTCGTGCTCGACATCGAGATGATGCTGATGGCGGCCCCTGGCACCACGCTCGACGACATCACCTCGATCGCCTCACACCCGGTCGCCAACGCCCAATGCCGCACATACCTGCGAGCAACGCTCCCCGATCTTCCGGTCGAGATCGCAAACTCCACCGCCCAGGCGGCCGAGATGGCAGCATCGACGCCCGGTCTGGCGGCGGTTGGTCCAGCAATCGCCGGCCAGCAATACGGACTCGACATCCTCGCCAGCAACATCGCCGACCACCCCGACAACCAGACTCGCTTCCTCGTCGTCGGTCGAGACACCATTCCCGCACCAACCGGTCACGATCGCACCACGATCATGATCACCCAGCGCGAAGACAAACCCGGCTCGTTGGTGACGATCCTCCAGGAGTTCGCAGCCCGAGGCATCAACATGTCGCTGTTGATTTCACGTCCGGCCAAGACGTCACTCGGCAGCTATCGCTTCATCATCGACCTGGCCGGACACATCAATGACGATCTCGTCGCCAGCTGTTTGCAGGCGGTTCGGGCCAAGCTCGCCGATGTGAAGTTCCTCGGTTCCTACCCGGCAGCGACCAATGGCTCCTCGGCGGTTCGCGAAGAAGCGGTCGAAGCCTTCGCCGAAGCGGCCCGCTGGATGGCCGATCTCCGCAGCCGTATCGAACCAGTGCCGATCAACGCCGATGACAACGATCGAACGGCACGATAGATGAACGATCTCCGATGCTCAGTCCAGTCGTTCGAGGTGGGTGACTCACCGCTCGGCACCGCTGGCCACGACGACCACTACCTCCTCGTCGAGTTGCCGTTGCCGTGGCCGAAGTCGATCGAAGACCATGCGTTGCTGCGGGGTCTCGTGACGAGCGACGCTGACAGCTCAACACGATTGCAAGCGGTGCTGTCGGATCGACCGGGCTCCGTTGGTCCAGACGGCTCGCCCGTACACCGAGTGATCGCCTACCGCGGCGGCGATGGCATGACGTTCTCACATTTCCAGCGCCACGAGGCATTCATTGGGCGCAACGACCTCGTCGACGTGCTGAACGACATCGTGAACGGCAACCTCAGCGATCTCGAACCCGTCGACGACGGCGTCACCGACGTGCTGATCTGCACACACGGAACTCGTGACCGCTGCTGTGGCACCGATGGCGCCCGGTTGTTTCTCGACTTGGTCAGCCAGAACTTGGTCGACGTTCGACTGTGGCGAACCAGCCACACCGGTGGCCACCGGTTCGCCCCGATCGCCCTGACCTTTCCCGACGGTTACACCTGGGGACGAGTCGACGTTACGCAACTGCGTGGCGTCCTCGAACAGAGCATCGAGCCAAGCCAACTGTTCGAGCTCAATCGCGGCTGTATGGGTTTCGCTGAGCCAGCCGCGCAGGTCGCTGACGCCGTCGCACTTGCGGAGTTCGGCTGGGACTGGTTGGCGTCAGAACGCGAGGCCAGGGTCGCAACCGGCCACGGCGGTCGCGAGCTGACGGTCAAGATCGGTGGGGAATTGGGCCAGCTCGAAGTGACCGTTCGAAAGGGCGATCCCGTGCCAGTGCCGGCGTGCGGTGAGCCGATCGAAGCAGCGAAGAAGACGACGTCACCGCTCTTCGTCGTCGACATCACTTCTGACGACTGACCCGATCGAGGGGTAGGTACAGCGATCTGATCGGTGCACGTTGGCTGGATCGAGCCGATTCTCGTCGGTCATCCGTCTCGACGCACTGGCTGATCACATCCACGGGCCTTCACTTCGTTCGACTGCCGCAAGCACGCGGTCCCGTATCGACTCGGCAACCGCCACGTCGAGGTGCGGGATCTCGACGCTGCCGCCTGCGGTACTGCAGGTGATCGAGGCCAGGCCGTTGCGCCGCTGCCACCAGCCTTGGTGGAGTCCGACCGATTGGATCTTGCGCAACTCGACGTCGCTCCGTTGATCGATCGCCACACCATGACGGGTCCGTAGCACCGTTGGATCGAGCTGCCAACGCCAGCGTCGCTGTGATGCCGCTGCGACGAATGCGCCGGTCACGAACACGCCAACAGCAAGCACGAACAAGGTGATGCCAAGACCAACGGGACCGTCGAACCCGAAGATCACCGCGCCGCCGGCGACGAGGAGGGCCGCTGGCCATCCGGCCCCGTAGAGCCCCCAACGCCAACGAGCCCTTGGCGAGATGGCCCCACCGAGCAACAACGGCGGGTCGTGGAGGAACAACGAGGTGACTCGGTCGACCGTGTCGTTGGGGACACTTGGGACCATGAAGTTCTGCGTCTGGGGGCCTGATGATGACGAACTCAGCCCCGCCGTCGCCGAAGCCTGTGGCAACACCACAGTGGTCCGTTCGAGCAGCCGTTCGAGCGGGTTGGCCCGGCGCCGCACGAGTTGCACCCGTTCGGTCCTGGCAAACTGCTCGCGCTTGGTAAGCAAACCGGCCGTGAGGCGAAGCCCTTGCTCTGAGCGCCAGACCGTCAGCTCGAAATCTCGCAGCACGGCGCCGCCGATGAGCGCAGTAAAAGCGAACAACAACCCGCCGACCATGAACGAAACCGCAGCGATGGTACTCGTGATCCTGTTCTCGACGAATGAGTCAACCGCACCACCAACACCCAGGCCAAGGAGTGCAAGGAGTCCACTCAGCACTTGGCCACCAGGTCGAACGAGGCCGACCTGCACCAGGTCACGCCAACTCATGTGCAGCACCGCTTCGGAGTGACTCGCAGCGTTCACCAGCGCCCCAGTAGGTCCGCTCACCCCGAGGTCAGAGGCAGCGATCGACGGTGGACCGATCGGTGCGTCGACCTGCCCGGCCACGAGATCGCGAGCCAACGGTGGCGGCAGCTCCGTCCGATCCGCACCAACCACCAGCTGCCGCAGTTCGGCCACGATGTCGTTGCCGATGGCCGACAACGAGAACTCGACGCCTGCCGAACCAGCGGTGTCGATCGACACCTTTCTCACGTCGAAGATCTGTTGGACGATTCCCTGCTCGGTCGAGATCTGCTGGATCCGGTCGAGTGGCACTTGCAACCGCGTGCGGTTGAGTAGCCCCTTCTCCAGGATCAACTCGTCGTTCTCGACCCAGAACCGGGTGCGCCACCATCGCAGAACGCTCAGCACAACGGCGACAACGACAGCCAATGGAAGGAGGACCAGGATCGGGCGGCCTCCGGAGGCGACGCTGACGAACAGCGCAGGAACGAGCACCTCACCGAACTGGCGGAGGGCAGCGCCGCTGAAGAACTCGGCAACGATGGCGATCGGCAACTGGCGTTGCGGTGTGCCAAGAAGTCCTGTCTCGAGCGGTTGCGTCACATCGGCAGGCGCGTGCTCGCCATCCGAGCGTTCTGTATCCGAGCGTTCGTCATCGCGGTTCTCGCCATCCGCACTCAATGGCAGGCGCCGATCATCGATCGAATGACGCGGTGCTCTGGCCTGCCCGCGCCACGTTGAGAAGAATCAAGCTCTGCAGCTTTGCTGCGTCGTCCTGGCGGAGACCCTCGATCGTGACGTCGGCACCAACACCGCCAGCGGTGTAGACCCGCAGGGTTGCAAGGCCAAGCCACCGTTCGAGCGGTCCGCTGTTGACCGAGGCGTGCTGGACTCGATTGAACGAGATCGAGGTGACGCTGCGGTTGAGGACACCGTGCGACACCGTCAAGTCCAACTCTCGCACGAGGTAACCCCAGTGCCGAAAGCTGACCCTGGTGGCGACAACGGCGAGCGCGGTCAGAATCGCGACAACACCCACGGCGACGAGACCGACCCAGCGGTGCCGCTCGAGGAGGACGCCAGCAACAAGCCCCCCGATCGCGAACACCATGCCCGTGATGAGGGCAACAACCGTCCGTGCCTGCATCAGGCGTTGGTCGAGCGGCTGAAAATCAGCCCGATCGACACGCGGTTGCGCTGGCAGCGACACCACCTGGTTCGCGAAGCCAGCGTCGCTCGAGGGTCCATCAGTCACACTCGAACCGTACTCGGCGATGCCGGCAGCGGTGTTACCGTCGGGCTCATGGCAGACGTCTTCCACCTCGGTCTCAGTCGCAGCGATCTGCAGGGAGCCACCATGGCCATCGTGCCCGGTGACCCGGGCCGAGTCGAACGAATCGCCAACGCCATCGGACCCGACAACGTGCCACTTGCCAGTGAGCGAGAGTTCACCAGCAGACTGGCCAAACTCGATGGCCAGCCCGTCGTTGTTTGCTCGACCGGCATCGGCGGGCCATCCACTTCGGTGGCGGTGGAGGAGTTGGCGCAGCTCGGTATCACGACGTTCCTTCGTGTCGGCACCACGGGCGCCATTCAGCCGAACATCAACGTCGGCGATCTGATCATCACGACGGGCGCGGTGCGCCTCGACGGTGCGAGTTTCCACTTCGCCCCCGCCGAGTATCCGGCCGTTGCGAACTTCGAAGTGACGCGGGTCCTCGTCGATGCAGCCGATGCCGCCGGAGCCGCACACCACGTCGGTATCACGGCCTCGTCTGACACCTTCTATCCAGGGCAAGAGCGCTACGACACCGTGGCCGGTCAGGTTGCCACTCGGTTCCGGGGCAGCCTCGCCGAATGGCAGCGTCTCGGTGTGCTCAACTACGAGATGGAGTCGGCAACGCTGTTCACGATGTGTGCCGCCAACGGCTGGCGGGCCGGGTGCATCGCCGGCGCCATCGTCAATCGCGCCACGCAGGAAGCCCCGGTCGAGTCGGCGATCGAAGCAACCGAGAAACTGTCGGTCAGCGTCGCTGTCGACGCCATCCGTCGTCTGCTTGCCAACTGAGTCAACGCCTCAGGCAGCATCGGTTGGCAGGAGCGGACTACATCCGCTCGGGAACCTCGATGGTGAGAACCTCGAGCACATCGACCAACAACCGGTGAGTCAGATCGACCAGGGCCAGCCACGAACCGCGGACACCGGCGTCGGACTCCGACAGAATGTGGCAGGCGTCGTAGAACTGGTTGAACGCACCGGCAACGTCGTAGGCGAACTCGGCAACGGTGTTGGGAGCGAAACCCTCGAGGCTGCGAGCAACGACCTCGGGCCACTGCAACAGCACCAGCACGAGCGCCCGCTCGGCGTCGTGGTGAGGTGGAAGGAAGTCACCGGGGACGAACCCCGCCTCGGCTGCACGAGCGAGCACCGAGCGGGTCCGGACGGCAACGTATTGCAGGTAGGGACCGGTGCGGCCCTGGAGGAGTGTGAACCGCTCGAGATCGAAGACGTAGTTGGTCGTTCGATGATTCGACAACTCACCGAACTTCAACGCACCGAGCCCAACGAGGCGGGCGATCTCGGCTCGTTCGGCGTCGGGGAACCCCTTGGCCAGATCGTTCTCGTCGAGGCGACGCATGGCGAGCTCGGATACGTCATCGAGCAGCGCTCCCAGACGAGGCAGGCTTCCGTCGCGGGTCTTGAACGGCTTGCCATCAGCCCCATTCACCGTGCCGTTGCCGGCATGGGTCAGGCGGACCGATCGCTCGGGCGCCATGCCCGTGAGCCGCGCCGCGCGAAAGACCTGCTCGAAGTGGAGCGACTGGCGGAGATCGACGACATAGACGAGGTCGGTTGCACCGAAGTCCTCGACGCGTTCTTGGATGGTGGCGAGATCGGTCACCGCGTAGGTAGAGCCGCCGCGAGAGTTGCGCAGCATGAGCGGTGGCAACTCTTTCTTGTCGGTCTCTTGACCGACGTCGATCACGATCGCGCCATCACTTTCGACCGCGTGACCAGCGATGCGCAGCGCTTCGACCATGCCATTGACCCGATCAGCGACCGATGCCTCGCCGAGCCACAGCTCGAATTCGACGCCGAGCCGGTCATAGATCGAGCGGAGGGCTTCGACCGAAACATCGCGAAAATGTGACCACAGTGCCCGGTAGCCGCGGTGGCCCTCTTGCAGCGCCACCGTTGCCGCCTGCGCTCGTGCCTGGAAGACCTCATCGGTCTTCGACCGGGCCGAGGCCTCGGGGTAGAGCACCTGTAAGTCTTCGATCGTCACCGGTGAGGTGTCGGGGAACGGGCCAACGGCACCCTCGACAAAGTACGGAAGCTCGGGATGGCGGTCTTCGAGTTCGGCGATCAGCTGCCCCATTGGCAGGCCCCAGTCCCCAAGGTGGACATCGCCACGCACATCGTGCCCTGCCAGCTTGTGCAAACGCTTCAAGCTCTCGCCAATGACTGCTGGGCGCAGGTGCCCGACGTGCAGGTCTTTCGCAACGTTCGGACCGCCGTAATCGACGATGACCGTCTTTGGGTTTTCCGCTGGTGGAACACCGAAGTGGGGATCCTTGGCCGTTGCTGCGACGATTTCGGCCAGCCACTCGTCGGTGACCGAGACGTTCAAGAAGCCGGGGCCAGCGACATCGACCACCGCAATGCGCACATCGGCAGCAAGGATCTCGGCAACCGCAGTGGCAATATCTCGCGGTGCTCGATCTACCTCTTTCGCCGCCGCCAAGGCCCCGTTGCACTGGAACTGCGACAGGTCGGGGCGCTGCGAAACCACCACGTCGCCTCGGGAGCGATCGATGCCTTGGGCCTCGAAGGCGTCGCCTACGAGTTGGGAGAGCATGGTGACGACGGACACGGTCCTTGATCGTACCCCGTGGTCTGGAACCTAGGTCGGTCCTTCGACAAACCGCCGTGGCCCCGATGGGCGTCGATCAGGCCAGGGCCTGGGCGATTGCTTCGAATGACGAGACTGACGCCGTGAGGCCGCTGTGCGTGGCATCGACTTCGATGGAAGAGGCCAGTGGATCGAGTGTCGACTGCCACTCGACGATCCCGTCGGTACGCGAGTAGATCGTGGTCCAGGGCACGCCGGCGGGGAACGGCTCGAACAGCTCGCTCACGTATTCGTCGTCGGCGTCGACAGCGAAGCTCGGCCCAATGGGCGACATGCTCAGCAAGCGCAGCCCCTCGATCGAGCCCCGCAGCGCGAAACTGCGAGGAAGGTGATGCCGCACGGGTGACCCCAACGTGATCAGGCGATCGACCTGGTCGCTCCGACGAGCAACCGCAACACGGGCCTGCTGACCACCGCGCGAGTGGCCGATGACCGTGACCTCGCGACCGGACGAGAGCGCCGCCTCATCGATGGCTTCGACGACTCGGTCGGCCGCCCAACTCGACACCTTCATGTTGCGCCCGATCTTCGCGAACGAAACGACGTACTCACTCCGGCTCAGCCAGCGCTCGATCTCTCGCATGCTCGAGTCACCGGCGAGGTAGCCGGGCACCAGCACGACAGGACGGCCGCCACCAGCGGGGAGCACCTCGTCGAGTTGCGATCTCGCCCGATCGAACGCTCGGCGCTCCCGAGGCTGGCGGAGCTCGCGCCACACCGCAGGCCCGACCAAACCTCGCAACATCGAGGGAAGCGGTGGAAGCGCAGTGGTGCGGTCGAGCGATGTCACGGCGTGACGCTAACCCCCGACGGGCGAGGGCCGAGAACCGCGGCACCGAGGAGCACGGGCCGAGCAGAATCGAACATAGCCGCCGCTGCTTCTACAGTCCGGACATGACCGACTCGTCTTTGCTCTCTGGCCACCATGCGTTCATCACCGGCGGCGGCTCCGGCATCGGTCTCGGAGTAGCGCGAGCGTTCGTTGCCGACGGAGCCACCGTGACCCTGTGCGGCCGCAGCCTCGACAAGCTCGAGGCAGCCGTAGCCGAGCTGGGCCAGGCTGCGCGCTTCGTCGTTGCCGATGTTGGCGACGAAGCAGAGCTGGAGGCGGCGATCGACGAGGCCGACGCCGTTGCACCGTTGACCATCGCCGTTGCGAACGCAGGGGTCGGTGGAGCTTCGCCTTTGGTGGCGACGGAGATGGCTGACTGGGAACGCATACTCACGACCAACCTGACCGGCGCATTCCTCACGTTCAAGCACGCCGGCCGAGTACTTGCCGCCAACGGCGGAGGCGCAATGTGCGCCGTGTCTTCGATCGCCGGCTCCCACACCCACCGGTTCATGACGGCGTACACGGTGAGCAAGGCCGGCGTGAACATGTTGGTCCGCAACACTGCCGACGAACTCGGCTCGCTCGGTGTTCGGGTGAACGCAGTGTCACCGGGCCTCGTCGAGACCGACATCTCGACGCGTTTGTCCAACGATGCGCTGGTCAACGAGGACTATCGAATCAAC
>JBBQUN010000181.1:0-9786 GCA_038212405.1 Acidimicrobiales bacterium
CCTTCGCTCGCTCGCCGATCGGATGTCGGGCGACGGCCCGCCGCTTGCTTGGGAGATCCTCCACGGTGACGATGTCATCGACTCGTTGGTGGCCCTGGCGGCCCGGCGTGATGCTGCCCTCATCGTTGCGACGACACACGCAGGGACGGGCGTCCTACGCCAGCATTTCGGCAGCACGAGCATGGGACTGGTCGAACACTCGACCGTGCCAGTGCTCATCGTGCAGCCCGGCGGAGCACGGGTTCAGTAGACGTGATCGTCTGACTGCGAAGCAGGTTCTTGCTGCGAAGCAGGTTCTTGCTGCGAAGCAGTGATCGCGTCGTTGACGACCGCCGCATCGGCACGACGTCTGAAGGTTCCCGACGCTGCGTCGGTTGCGAAACCCTCGATCACGCGATGCGCGGGGTGCATCACGTGTTCCTGGAGCAAGAGTTCCGTCGATGCCGCGTTGCTCGGGTCGAGTACGTGAACGACGACATCGGCGCCATCGAGCAAGGGGCACGCCTCCCCCCTGAGGACCGGGCACCCGTGCGGCTGATGATCAGGCCCCCGGCACACCATGACCTGGAATCCGTCAGCAAGGGCGAGAGGAGCGCCCGACCAACGCGACCCCTCCGATTCGACGAGGAGGCGCTTTTGTTCGTGAGGCTGGTCGCCAGCGGCGTCGCCTGGCCATGACGGAATACCGCCGGTGGTGCTCATCGAGACTCGGGTGGTCGACCAGTCGTTGGAACTCACTGTCGCAACACCCCGGCGGGCTGCAGTGGTTGCCATTCGCCGATTGCCAGAAAGGATCTGGGCCTGGATGTTCGGGATACCCCGGTCTGCGGCGTGGCGGAGCAGGGCGTCCAGTAACCACGGTCCGAGCCAACCACGCGACGCCGGATCGACAGCGATCCCCAATTCGCCGTCACCGTCGCAAAGCTTGGCATAGCCGGCTTCAGCGACGATCCGACTCTCGCCGGATTGGGTCATGACCGCAACCAGGCCGAACCCACCGCGATCTTGGATGCTCGCCCAGTCGTGGAACCAACGATCGGTCGGGGCGCTGGCGGTGAAGAAGCGCCGGTAGAGGTCGTCGGGGCTGAGTCGAGAGTAGAGATCGACCAAGCCTTCGGTGTCCTGCGGTGCAAGATGGCACAACTCCAGTGTCCGTTCCGCCGAGAGCTCGATGCGGTCGCCACAGTGTTCGCAGCGTCGCTCGGTACCGCTGGTCGTCGACTCGGTCGTCACTGCTCGTCCTCGGGAGGCGACGCGGCCGAATCGCGAAGGGCGAGGGGGAGCGTGATGCGTCCGGCGATGACCAACCCCACGACGGCAACGAGCGCACCGGCCACGGCGTCGAGGAGATAGTGGTTCGCGGTCAGCAGGACGGCGGCGGTCATCAACAGTGGGCTCGAGAGGGCAACCACGCGGAAGCGCCACGTGGTCGACACTCGCCAGAGTGCAACACCGACGAGCAGATTCCAGCCAACGTGCAGGCTGGGGATGGCGGCATACTTGTTGACCAGGCTCGGTGGCTGCAAGACACGATACGAGGTCGACATTTCGGTGACGGTGTCAACGAACCCAGCGTCGATCAGCCGTGGTGGAGCGACGGGGTACGAGATGAAGATCACGAGACCGATGGCGCCCGAGACCAACATGGCGTTGCGCAACAGGAGGTAGTGGTAGCGGTGCCGCTCATGGAGCCACACCAGCGTGGCGACGATCACCGGCCAATGGCCCCAGATGTAGATCCAATTCGCCAACGTGGTGAGTAATCCGTGGCTGGCGAACTGGTCTTGTGTGGACGGCTCGAAGGCGATACCGAGTCGTTGCTCGAAAGCCATGACGGCTCTGCCATGTTCGATCGCGGTTGCCGCCGACCCCTCGGTGACGCCGCGAACGCCGAAATAGATGAGAACCGCGATGCCAACCAGCGCGGTCTGTTTACCGAGTTCGATCCACGCGTTCGTTCGTGGCAGCTCGGGATCGTGCGGTTCGGAGCGTCGGTTCACTTCGTTCTTCGCCGCTTCGTCGGATGTCAGAACATGCATGCCGAACGCACCTCCGCGGGGACGAGTCCTGCTTTGATCATGGTCCGTTGGCGGCCAACTGGGCATGCGGTGAGCACGGATTGAGCGAGTGTTGATCGCGGTCGTCGGTCCAAGAGCCGGCACGTCCACCAGAGTGAAGGTCATGACGAACAGACCGTGGTGGCACGACGCCACTGGCTACGCGCTGTACCTCCGTTCGTTCGCCGATGGCACTGGTGACGGTGTTGGTGATCTGCCCGGCGTCATCGACCATCTCGACCATCTCGAGTACCTCGGCATCGATTTGCTCTGGATTTCACCCTTCTACCGGTCGCCGATGGTCGACGGTGGCTATGACGTCACCGACCACACCGAGATCGACCCCACGTACGGGACCATGGCCGACTTCAAGGCGTTGATCAGGCAAGCGCATGCGAGGAGGATCGCCGTCGTCATCGATTTGGTGGCCAACCACACCAGCGCCGAGCACTCGTGGTTCCAGGCCGCTCGAACGAGTCGCGAAGATCGGTTCCACGATCGCTACATTTGGGCCGACCCCGCACCCGACGGCGGTCCACCCAACAACTGGGTCAGCTATTTCGGTGGATCGGCTTGGACGTTCGAGGCCGCCATCGGTCAGTACTACCTGCATCTCTTCCTACCGGAGCAGCCCGACCTCAACTGGCGCAATCCAGCAGTTCGCCAGATGTTCGATGACATCATCGAGTTCTGGCTCGATCTCGGGGTCGACGGCTTCCGAATCGATGTTGCGCAAGGTCTGGTGAAAGATCGGCTCTTGCGCTCGAACCCGGTGCTCCACGTACTGCGACCGGCCGCCGATCGGATCGAGCAATGGCGGGCATTCGAGCACCGGCACGATGTGTTGCAACCGGAAACGATCGACATCTTTCGCCGCTGGAAGGCAATCTGCCACCGCTACGACGCCGTGCTCATCGGCGAGGTGTCGGTTGGAGATGCCAACGCCTTTGCGTTCGCCATGGATTCCGGTGGGCTCGACATTGGGATGTGGCTCGAAGTCATGCACAGCGAATGGGACGCCGACGCGCTCCGCTCGGTGCTGAGCGGCCCGATCGAGCGGAAGGGTGACGCGGGAATGGTCGGCTGGTTGGGATCGAGTCTGGATGAGCCGAGAGCGGTCACCAGGTTCGGTGGTGGCGAGGTTGGGCGCAGGCGAGCCTTGGCTCTTGCCACCTTGTTGGCCTTCCTGCCCGGAACTCCCTTTCTCTACCAGGGTGAGGAACTCGGGCTCGAACAGGGGGAGGTCTGCGACGACAATCGAGTCGATCCGGTCGGCATCGACGCTGCTTCGGGTCGCGACGGTTGTCGCACGCCGATGCCCTGGACCAACGGCCCGATGCACGGCTTCACCACGGCCAATGAGACCTGGCTGCCGTTCGCGGCCGATGCTGGAACCATGTCGGTTCAATCGCAGCGCCGGAACCATCGGAGCCAACTTGCGCGCTATCGGTGCCTGCTTGCAGCACGACGAGCGCAGCTGGTCGACGCGGACCCGACCGTCGAGTGGCTCGACTTCGAGGAAGTCGGCCTCATCGGGTTTCGTCGGGGAGTGTTGAACGTGATCGTCAACACCACGAACGAGGTGGTCGAGATCGGCATCCACGGTCAGATCGTGTTCGACTCGTTCGGTCTGCTCGATCGTCGGGTAGGGCTTCCATCCAGTCCTGGCGTTGTTCGAGCTCGGATCGAGGGATCCCAGGCCATCGTGTTCCGAGGGGTGTGACTGTCCCTGCCCACGAACTCCCCTCCCGCCCACTTTCCTCCCTCCAACCTCTGTCCTCCAACCTCTGATCGAGAAGAGCCGTATTCATGGAAAAGTCCCTCGTCATTCCTGGCCCTCGCGCTGTCCTTCGGCACTCGCTGCCAAACGTCATCGTCGGCAAGATCATGCCTCTGGTGGTGTTCGTCAGTTTTCTCCGCATTGCCGGTACCACGGGTGCGCTGATCGCCGCCCTTGCCTGGTCGCTGGGCGTGGTCATCCATCGGCGCTGGACCGGAAGGCACGTTCCCGGGCTCGTGTTGCTCAGCACCATCGGACTGGCAGCAAAGACCATTCTGGCGATGGCAACAGGCAGCCTCGTCGTCTACTTCTTGCAACCAACGATCAGCACGGCGCTGGTTGGGCTGGCTTTTCTCGGGTCGGTGTTCATGGGCAAGCCGCTCGCCGAACGACTGGCGAATGACTTTTGTCCGTTCGACCCCGAGACCGCAGAACACCCGTTGCTGGGGTTGTTCTTTTCCCGTCTCTCGTTGCTCTGGGCGGCGACGAGTCTGATCAACGCCGCGCTCACGCTGTGGTTGCTGCTCACACAGTCGGTCACGACGTTCCTGATCATCAAGTCGTTCATGGGACCGTCGTTCACGGCGGCCACGCTTGGCTTGGCTGCGGTGTGGTTCCACTTCCACACGAAGAAGGCGGGCGTCAGACTCGAGTTCGCTTCGACGATCAGGCAATCCACCACATGCGTCTGAGCGAGGAGCGAAACCGATGGAGTACGTGGCCCATCGAGCGGGCAACGATCCCGACCTACTGAAGGCGGCCGAGGGGCGGGTCGATCTGGTCGAACTGGATGTGCACCGTGGGCGGACCGGCCAGACCATGGTCCGTCACGCAAAGCGGCTCTGGCCCACCAGTCGACTTTGGGACCGTTGGTACCTGCTACCTGCCGATGCAACGGTTCCGGACCTGGAAGCGATCCTCGCAGCGGCTCGACCGGACACTGCGCTGTGGTTCGATGTCAAGGGCGTTTCGACCGATCTTGCCGATCGGTTGACGGCAATGGCCAACGACGGTGAGCGTCGCGTCGTTGTGTCGTCGAAGTCGTGGTGGGTGCTCGCGGGCTTCAGTAGCACGCCCAATCTGCGAACGTTCCGCTCGGCTGGCAATCGATTCGAGCTGATGCTGTTGCTGTGGCTGCCGACCCGAGTGTCGACCGATGGGGCCGTGGTCCATCGCCGACTGTTGACCCCAGGAACGCTCGACCGCCTGATGAGGCGGGGACCGGTGTTCACTTGGGGTGTGAACGACCGCAGCACCATCGAGGAACTCGAGCAACGAGGGATTGCCGGCGTCATCCTCGATGACATCGAGTTGATCGACCGCGACTCGTGACCGAACCGTTGGTCGCGAATCCGGCCACCTCGCATGCCGTCGTGCCGAGTGTTGTTTCACTGCCAGCGGCGCCATGGGCCAGTGATGCAGATGCGGTGATCGACGAGTTGGGCGGTGAGGCCGACAACGGTCTGCCTCAGGCCGAGGCCGAGCGGCGCCGCGCCGTCTTCGGTCCCAACGAGCTCGAAAGCGCAGCGCCGTTGCCGTGGTGGCGTCGCCTCACCAGACAGTTCGCCGACCCGCTGGTGATCCTGCTCGTGGTTGCCGTAGCGATCTCGCTCCTGGCCTGGCTGCTCGAAGGGGCCGAGGGCGCGCCGTATGAGGCATTGGTCATCGGGGTCATCATCGTGGCGAATGCGGCGATCGGACTCTGGCAAGAAGCCAAGGCCGAGGCCGCTGTTGCCGCGCTCGCTCGCATGGCGGCACCACATGCTCGGGTGGTTCGTGACGGCGTCGTTGTCGAGGTGGCGACGAATGCGGTGGTACCAGGTGATGTGATGGTCTTGTCCGAGGGTGACGCGGTCTGCGCTGATGCACGACTCATCGCGGCCGAGACGCTCAAGGTCGCCGAGGCAGCACTCACCGGTGAGAGCGAAGCGGTGATCAAGCACACCGCAGCGATCGATGGGCCGACGGTCGTCGGCGACCGGCTGAATATGGTGTTTTCCGGAACGGCAGTAGCAGCGGGCCGCGGTCGAGCGATCGTCACCAGCACCGGCATGGCAACCGAGATCGGTCACATCGCCACCATGATCGACTCAGCCGTCGACGAGCCGACGCCGCTCGAACGTGAGATCAATGCCGTCGGTCGCATGCTGGGCACGGTGGTCGTCGTGATCGCCATCGTGGTCGTCGCCGCGATTCTGCTGACGTCGGACATCGACTCGGGCTCGAGCCTGGTCGACGTGCTCCTCGTTGGCGTGTCACTCGCCGTTGCCGCGGTCCCTGAGGGACTGCCGGCGATTCTTGCCGTCGTACTGGCGATGGGCGTGCAACGTATGGCGGCGAAGAACGCCATCGTCAAGAAGCTGTCGTCGGTCGAGACGTTGGGATCGGCGTCAGTGATCTGCTCCGACAAGACCGGCACACTCACGAAGAACGAAATGACCATCGAGCGCCTGGTCACGGCGTCTGGTCAGGTCGAGTTGACCGGTGTTGGCTATCGACCCGAGGGAGAGATTCGTTGGAACGGCGCACCACTGGTCGAGGGAGCGCTGTGGGATGAGGTGCAGCTCGTCGTCGGGCGGGGGAGTCTTGCCAATGATGCAGCGACCGCTGAAGTCGATGGCGAGTGGGTGATCACCGGTGATCCCACCGAGGCCGCCTTCCTCGTTGCCGAGGCAAAGCTCGGCTTGACCGAGCAGCGTCGCCAGCGATTCCACCGCATCCACGAGGTGCCGTTCTCATCGGAGCGAAAGCTGATGACGACAGTGGATACCGACGCCGAGAACCAGGAGCACCCGCTGGTCGTCACCAAGGGAGCGCCGGACGTGCTCCTCGGGAGGTGCACGCATGAATGGCACGCCGGTCAGGCGGTGGTCCTGACCGAGGAGCGTCGGAGCGAAATCGCCGACTCGATCGACCAGATGGCCGACGCTGCCCTGCGTACCCTGGCGGTGGCGTTCCGCAGGCTCGATGGTTCCGATGAGCTCGAACGCATGGCACTCGAAGACGACCTCATCTACATCGGCACCGCCGGCATCATCGATCCGCCGAGGCCCGAAGCGAAGGAGGCGATCGTCGCCGCGCGTCACGCTGGTATCCGCGTCATCATGATCACCGGCGATCATCCTCGCACTGCCGGCCGGATTGCGCAGCAGTTGGGCATCACTGACGATCCGGCGTCGGTCCTCACCGGAACCCAGATCGAGGAGTTGACCAACGAGGCATTTCGCTCGGCGGTTCGTTCGACTTCGGTCTTTGCCCGGGTGGCACCCGAGCACAAGCTCCGCATCGTCAAAGCGCTCCAGGCCGACGGCAACGTGGTCGCCATGACCGGCGATGGCGTGAATGATGCGCCCGCCCTCAAGTCAGCCGACATCGGCGTTGCGATGGGTGTGACTGGCACCGAGGTCTCGAAAGAGGCCGCCAAGATGATCCTGACCGACGACAACTTCGCAACGATCCTGTCAGCGGTCGAGGAAGGCCGGGCCATTTTCGAGAGTATTCGCAAGTTTCTGCGCTACTTGCTCTCGTCCAACATGGGTGAAGTGCTGGCGATGTTGGTCGGCGTGCTGTTGGCTGGTCAGCTTGGGCTCGACGAGACCGGTGAGGTGATCGCAGCGCCGCTACTCGCCGTGCAGATTCTGTGGATCAACTTGCTCACCGACACCGCCCCTGCCCTCGCCCTCGGTGTCGACCCACCGATCGGCAACGTCATGACAAGGGCGCCCCGACAACCGTCCGAGCGAGTGATCGATCGCGAAATGCAGCTTGGCATCCTCCTGACCGGTCTCGTGATGGGACTGGCAACGCTCGTCGCGTTGGATGCCACCCTCGCCGGTGGGTTCATCTCATCCGACGGCGACATCGAGACCGCTCGCACCGCTGCCTTCACGACTCTGGTTTTCGCGCAGCTGTTCAACTGCTTCAGCAGCCGGTCAGCTCGCGAGAGTGCGTTCGTCGATCTTTTCGGCAACCGGCTTCTCTGGGGGGCGGTCGGGCTCTCGGTCTTGCTGCAAATGCTGGTCGTTCACCTGCCGTTGTTGACCAGAGCGTTCGGCACTACGGCGCTGACCGCACGCGAGTGGCTGCTGTGCATCGGGCTCGGTGCCAGCGTCCTCGTGGTCGATGAGGCGAAGAAGCTTTTCGTTCGGCGGTGGGCTCAGACTTCGTCGGCATCGAGATAGTGCTGACGAATGAGGAGATCCTCGACTTCGGCGGTCGAGTCCTGGACTCGACCTCTCACTGATCGGTCCGGGATCTCCGGCTCCTCGTCATCGAGGTAGTGCACGGTTTGGCGTTCGGCGTCACCGACGATTCGGCGAGCGCGCTTGGCTTCGACGTGGAGGGCGAGTTCCTCGGCACTACTCCCGTTGTCGTCATAGGAATCGATCTCATCGTCACCGGGAAGAAACTCCCACGGTGTCTCGGAACTGTCGGCGGGGATTCTGCGATCGGTCATGTCATCATCGTGAGCGGCGCTTGCGGGACGGAACAGGGGCGTCGGTCACAGTCGAGTGAGGCGCACGGTGGGTTGGTGCCGGTCAGCGACGGATCAGAGCTGTCTGGCGATGGGGACGAGCACGAAGTTGATAGCGACGATCACGAGCAACGTCGACAGATCGATGCCGCCCATCGGTGGCAGCAAACGGCGGATCGGGGCCAGGACTGGCTCGGTCAGGCGATGGAGACCGCTGGCGACGGGGTACACCGGCGAGGTGGGATTGATGGGGAACCAGCTCATGATTGCCCGGGCAATGAAGGCGAACGATGCGAGCTGCAGCAGCAGAATGAGAACGGTACCCATCAGTTCGATGTGCCGGTTGAGAGAAGCTGACCGTTGAGTGAGCGCAGTGGTTCGAACATGGTGCGAGCATGCCACGCATGACCTAAGCCCGAGCGAAAGTCGCTTCTGCCCGGATCGAATCGATTCGTGTGAGAATGCCGCCATGCAACCGAGCCCAGAAGCCATCGCATCCGAGCAGGCCTCGATCGACATCGCTGCGCCTTGCGATGCGGTGTACGCCTTGATCGCCGACATCGAACGCATGGGAGAATGGTCGCCCGAAGCGGTTGGCGGAACCTGGCTCGACGGCGCCAGCGCAAGCGTTGGCAGCCGCTTCGAAGGTCACAACCGATCAGGCGAGCGCGAGTGGAGCCGAATGTGTGAGGTCGTGGTTGCCGATGTTGGCGTTGACTTCACCTTCGTCGTCGGTGGGATCGAATCCAACTTCACCTGGTGGAGCTACGAGATGGAGCCAACAACGACGGGAACGCTCCTCACCGAACGTTGGTGGATGGTCAACAAGTCCCCGGCGATGGCGGCAGCGACCGAGGAGCAATTCGCTGAACGCCGAGCGTTCACCAAGACCATGCTCGTCGACACCCTCGCCGCCTTGAAAGCCGTGGCTGAACGCTGAGGCATGAGCACGGTTTTCGCAAGACAGAGCTGTGCCTGCCAAGATGGGGTATGGGATCGAAGAAGAACAAGGACAAGTCCAAGAACAACGGCGGGGGATCGGCTTCGGAAACTGCTTGCTGTGAGGAGGCGACGCCGAGCTTCCTGGGCCTCCTCAATGCCATCGCCGTCGCCGAGACCGAAGCAGAGTGTTATCTGCTTGGTTGGGCGGGAACCACCCAGAACGACGAACTGGCCGAAACCCTTCGATTCGTTGCAATGCGTGAGGGTGAGCATGGGAAGGCCTTCGCCAAACGCATGCTCGAGCTCGGGTTCGAGGTTCGCTGGCCCGACGCGGGTCGGGTCGAAGCCAAGCTGGCCATGGCCTGTTCGTCGATGTCCGATGCCGAGAAGTTCAAGGCCTTCGGCTCGGGCAGCAAGCCCGGCGGCCCCGATGTCTTCGATCGGATGTTCGAGGACAAGACCCTCGATCCGATCACGGGCGGCCTCCTGGGCCGCTACATCGCCGAAGAGCGAGATTCAGGGCGCCGGCTGTA
>JBBQUN010000182.1:0-9689 GCA_038212405.1 Acidimicrobiales bacterium
CGCAACGACAGGGCATGGTCGACATACCAGTCATCTCGATGTCCCGGCAGCTCGAGCGCGGGGAGCCCGCTTCCGCCTTCGGTTTGCACACTGAGAACTCGCACGAGTGGTGACCTCCTGTGGTGCAGCTTCGTCGTGAGCCACTGGGCCATGAGTTCAGTACGAAGGTTTTCGGGGAATCGGTCAGCGGTCGGATGGGTTTCTCCGGCGTGCTCGATGGACGGCTTCGGCCCTTCGCCAATCAACTGTTCGCACGCCCGGCGCGCTCGATTCGTCTCGACCCGACACATCTGACGATGCTTGGGCTGGCCGTTGGCCTCATGGCCGCGGCGTTTGCCAGCCAGCGCTGGTGGCTCGCAGCGCTCGTTGCCTTTGCTGCGAATCGCCTGCTCGATGGACTCGATGGTGCGATCAGCCGACAGCAAGGAAGCGGGAGCGACCGCGGCGCGTATCTCGATATCGTTGCCGACACAACGGTCTTCGTCGTGCTTCCGCTCGGTATTGGGATTGGGCATGATCGTTCGCACGTGTGGTTGGCAACTGCAGTGCTTCTTGGTTCGTTCGCTGTCAATCTGATCAGCTGGAGCCATCTCTCTGCACTGTTGGAACGCCGGCACGCTGGCGCCTCCACAACCGGCGAACTGACGACCGTGACCATGCCAAAAGGGCTGGTCGAGGGGACCGAGAGCATGGCGTGGTTCGTGCTGTTTCTCGTCGCACCACAGCAGATCGTTTGGTGGATGCTCTCCATGGCGGTTGCCGTCGTTGTTGGAGTGATCGTTCGGGTCAGTCGAGGTATGACGCAGCTCGATGAGATGGCCGGACACCGAAGGGTCGAAAATGTGGGGGCCGATGCCTGAGACCGTTTCATCGGGCGCCTCGTTCGTCCGCGCCGCCAACCCGGGAGACGGTACCGGTGGCCGAGATCGGCGTCGGCCTTCTGCTCGTTGGCTCGTTGCCATCGTCTGGCTCGCCGGCGTCATCACCCTGGGCTTGGTCGCTCGTACTCGCGGTCTCACGCCGCTCGAACTCACCGACGACTTCGGGCAGGCAATCCGCGGGAACTGGTGGGGGCCGGCTGCCTTTGTCGTTGCGTATGCCATTCGCCCAGTCATCGCCTTTCCCGGGTCGCTCTTGACGATCCTTGCCGGTGTGGTGTTCGGACCCATCTGGGGATCGGTCTGGGTCATTGCGGGATCCAACGCATCGACGGCGCTGACGTACACCGCCGGGCGATTCGTTGGGGCCGGCGGCGACGTTGCGACGCTTCCCGCTGCCATTGTTCGCCCGGTCGAACGAGCCCGTCAGCGACCCTTCGTTGCGACGATGCTGATGCGCCTTCTCTATTTGCCCTTCGACCCGGTTGGATGGGTTGCCGGATTCGCCCGACTTCGGTTCTGGCCGTTTCTTGCCGGCTCGGCGATCGGTACGGTCCCCGGCATCGTCTCCTTCGTCGGGTTCGGTGCGTCGATCGATGCAGTCGGCACCGATCAGCCATCGCTCGACCTTCCCCTGCTCGGTGTCTCGGCTGCGCTGGCCGTCGCCGGCATCGCACTTTCACGCTGGCTCAGCGCCCGCAACGATCCCTCGACCAAAGACGTGGCACCCTCATGACGTTCTCCCATCTGACCGAACGAACTTTCGACGTCGTCGTGATCGGCGCAGGATCTGGAGGCTTGACCGCTGCGGTTGGGCTGGCTCGATTCGGTAAGTCGGTCGCCTTGATCGAGCGGCATCACATCGGCGGAGACTGCACGAATGTCGGGTGCATCCCGTCGAAGTCGTTGCTCCACCTCAGCGAAGGCTTCGAAAAGGGGTACGAAGGAATTGATGATGCTGCGGCGTCGATCTCGGTGCTCGAGCGAGTGAGACAGCGTCGAGATCAGCTCCGAGAGGAGGAGGACGCAGCGTTCACCGCGACCGAGAACCTCACATTGGTGTACGGCGACGCGACGATCACGGGAAGCGGTGAGGTGCAGGTGGCGACGGCGGCGGGCCGCGAACGGTTCCGAGCGACGCACATCGTGGTCGCGACCGGGTCACGACCCCGGCGAATCGATCTCGGGTTGGCGAGCGAACGGCTGATCACCAACGATGAACTCTTCGAGCTCGAGCGTCGTCCCGAACGGCTGGCCATCGTCGGTGCCGGACCGGTTGGCCTCGAGATGGCGTTGGCGTTCAGTCGAATGGGGTCCACCGTGAGTGTGATCGAGCAAAGCGACCAGGTCGCGCCGGGCGTGTTGCGTGAAGCCGGAGCAGTGGTGCAGGGACAGCTCGAGCGCACTGGGGTGGAATTCATGCTCTCGACGTTCGCCGACGCCTCATTGCCGCAGGTAGCGGCAGCCGACAAGGTGCTGGTGGCAGTCGGTCGCAGACCCAACACCGACGGGCTTGGCCTCGACAACGTTGGTGTCGAGATCGACGAGCAACGCCGAATCGTGATCGACGGGCGCGGACGGACCTCGGTCGAGGGGATCTGGGCAACCGGGGACTGCACGAACAGGACCGGCACGACACACGGAGCGAATGCGTGGGGGCGGCGCATCATCAAATCGATCGTCGCTCGTCCGCTCCCCATCGGCTCGGACCCCCTGGAACCTCGCGTGGTCTTCACGCAACCGGAACTGGCATCGATCGGCGTTCAGCCAACCGAGGTCCCGGCCGACGTGCGTCGGATTCGCTTCGAACTGGCCGAGTCCGATCGTGGTTTCACCGATGAACTCGACGACGGCCTGATCATCGTCGACGTGCGCAGACTCACCGGCACGATCCTGGGAGCGACCATCGTCGGTCCACGAGCCGGTGAACTCATCTCGGTCTTTGCCCTGGCCATGCACACCGGGATCCCGATGCAGAAGTGGTACGGAACGGTGTGGCCTTATCCGAGCTATGCCGATGCGCTCGGGCGGGTGGTCGACCTCTACATGAGTGAGGCCTTGGGAGCGATCCCGAGCGATGCCCTGCGATGGGCCAAGGGCCGACTCGGCGCGGCGCTACATCGCTGAGCGGCATCGCTGAGCGTCATGGAGCGGCCGAGCGGTCGTTGCCGAACCATATGCGGACGCCGATCATCCACACCAGGTGGATCAGAACCATCGGAACCCGGCCGAGTACCGCCCACCCGATGAGCGCAATGGTCATGCCGACTTGGTGCCCGACGATCGCGAGCCGATGCCGCCGGGCCTTGAGCTGGGTGAGGCGCGCCACGATCGGCAGGGCCAATCCGTAACCCATGAGGAGGAGAACCGTGCTGAGTGGATGCACGGTTTCAAGGATGCCGTCAAACATGTCAGACTCGCCGCGATGAATGGACTTGGCTCGGCGAGTGGTGTGCACGATCTTGGGGGTCGACCCGGATTCGGCGCCGTCCCCATCGATGACCTCGGACCGTTCCACTCGCCGTGGGAGGGACGAGCCTTCGCCGTCACGCAATTCGCCCAGGGAGCGGCGGGGTTCAACACCGACGCGTTCCGCCACGGGATCGAACGTGAACGCGCCGATGACTACCCGCAGCTCAGCTACTGGTCGAAGTGGGTCAGGAACGCCGAGCGCATGCTGGTCGAGGGCGGTGTGATCGCGCCAGACGCCATCGACGCCAAGATCGAGAATCGGCCGACCCGGACCACGGCCGAACGAACCACCGATGCGGTGCCAGCCCAACAGCGATCGAGCGAGGCAGAACCGCCCGAGCCGCCGCGGTTCTCGTTGGGCGACCGGGTCCGGGTCGGTCCGAAGCGGGCCGATGGGGGCCATTCTCGCCTTCCTGGTTATGTCGAGGGGCGAGAGGGCGTTGTCGTTCTTGCCAACGGAGGATGGATCTTTCCTGACGCTCACGCTCACGGTGAGGGACTCGACCCCCAGTGGGTGTACGCCGTGGAGTTCGTTGCCAATGATCTGTGGGACGACGCCGGGACCCATCGGGTGCGAGTCGATTTGTTCGAGCCCTACTTGGAGGCAGCATGACTGACCACGACCACGACCACGACCACGACCACGACCTGAGCGAAGCAACCGCAGCGTTGCGAGTCGAAGCAATCGAATCCCTGTTGGTCGAGGCCGGCCTGGTGCAGCCCGAGCGGATCGACGCGCTGATTGCTCGGTACGAAATCGAGATCGGTCCCCTCAACGGGGCAAAGGTCGTTGCCAAGGCCTGGACCGACCCCGACTATCGCCAGCGTCTGCTCGACAACGGGACCGAGGCGATTGCCGAGCTTGGCTTCGGCGGAGCGCAGGGCGAGAAGATGGTGGTGGTTCCCAACGGTGAAGGCGTACACAACGTCGTGGTGTGCACGCTGTGCTCCTGTTATCCGTGGCCGGTGCTCGGGCTGCCGCCAGCGTGGTACAAGTCGCCCGAATACCGAGCGCGCGTCGTCCGCGAACCTCGGGCCGTCTTGGCCGAGTTCGAGACCGAGCTCGACGATGAGGTCGAGATCAGGGTGTGGGACTCCTCAGCCGAAATCCGCTATCTGGTGCTGCCAGAGCGGCCGGTCGACACCGATCACCTGAGCGAGGCCGAGCTCGTTGGTCTCGTGCACCGAGACGCCATGATCGGCGTTCGTCTCGCCGGGGTCGTAGGGGAACGGGCGAACCATGGGTGAGTTGTCGTTGGCAGTCGAGGGGCCGTCGGCGCCACCGAGATCGAACGGCGAGATCGCCTTCGATGCGCCCTGGCAGAGCCGGGTGTTCGGATTGACCGCCGCTCTGGTCGAGGCAGATCGACTTTCGTGGGCTGATTTCCAGCACGCACTGATCGTGCGCGTCGGTGCCGCCGACGCCACTGGCGTCGATGACTACTGGGGGAGTTGGAGCGAAGCCCTGGGCGATTGTTGCTCGACGGCAGGTCTCGTCACCGCCGAAGGTTGGCAAGAACGCACCGAAGCGTTGGCGGCCAGGCCCGCCGGCCACGACCACGACCACGCAGACCACAGCCACGGGGAGCACGACCATGTCCATCATTGAGGTTCGCGGTGCTGCATTGGAGTACGAGCGCACCGGCTCAGGTCGAACGTTGGTCTGGGGGCACGGGCTGACCATGAGTCGAGCGGCTGACGATGCTGCACCAACGATCGACTGGTCGCGGGTGCCAGCCGATCTGGTTCGCTACGACGCGCGAGGTCACGGTGAGTCGACGACCACCAGCGAGCTGGCCGGCTACGGGTGGGACGCCCTGGCCCAGGATCAACTGGCACTCACCGCTGCGTTGGGGATCGACCGCTACATCAGTGGGGGAGCATCGATGGGCTGTGCAACGGCGCTCCATGCTGCGGTCGCCGCGCCCGAGCGAATCGAGGCACTCATCTTGATGATCCCGCCGACCGGTTGGGAAACCCGAGCGGCGCAGGCCGAGCAGTACGCCAAGGGCGCCGACGTCGTCGAGCACAAGGGGGTCGATCTGATGATCAGCGCTCGACGCGCCATCGCTCCGCCCGACCCCCATGTTGGCGACGAGACATACCAGGATCGGCGAGATGCGGTCCTCTACGCATGGGATACCGGCCGTTTGGCGACGGCGTTGCGAGGAGCGGCAGGAGCCGATCTCCCGAGCCGCGAATCGATTGCCGAGATCACCGTGCCAACCATGATTCTCGCCTGGACCGGCGACCCCGGGCACCCGCAGTCGACCGCTGATGAGCTCCATTCGTTGATCAAGGACTCGACGTTGTCGTTGGCGTCGACCAAAGACGAACTCGACTCCTGGAGCAGTCGGATCGCGGCGTTCGTTGCGTCGTCCTGATCTGAGTTGAACCCTTCGAGTTCCGAGCGATCGAGGTCCGAGCGATCGAGGTCCGAGCGATCGATGTCTGGGCCATCGACGTCGGACGCAACGTGATTGTTCGTTTGTATTGACACCTCGACACATCGCTCATGGTTCACCGATGGACAACTGGCGCTGAACATGGTTGGCCTGATGTCGATCCTCGGGTTCGGGCGCCTCGGCAACGAGGTCGTGATCGATCGCCATCGTGGCTTCTCAGCGCAGTTCGCTGCGCAGCTTTCGTGCCGACAGCAGTCGCATGCGAGCGGCATGATCGCGGACGTAGGTACGAATGTCGGCGTGCGCCAGTTCGAACGCAACGAGGAGCTTGTCGCACTGGCAATACGGTGGAGTATCGAGGAGTTCGAGCTCGACGGCGTCGATGATTCGTTCGGTTTCGCCCGGTGAGATCAGGAACGAGCGGGGGAGCATGGATCGCGATGCGGTCCGGCGGAGCCGTCGCTGGAAGCGTTCGCCAACCGCGTTGAGCGGTGCAGCATCGAGGGCGACGGTCTCCATGAGATCATAGACTCCCGACAGGTCGGCCTCGGCCCGTCGCAGCATCGACGGCGAAAGCGGGCCCATCGATCGCACACTTCGGCGAAAGCGCAGCGTGCTCGCTGCGAATTCCTTGAACTCATCGTCGATGACGGCTTTCGCAGCGTCAGCAAGTCGTTCGGCCAGGGGGCTGGCGACAGATTGCCAGAATTGCGCAGAGGAGGGCGCCAGACCGGTTTCGATCTGACGCCCCACTTCGCGTTGCGTCTGTAGAAGCGCACGGTCATCGATCTCATACGAATGTCGAACGACGTCGAGTCGTTCGTTCGCACGAGTGCAGATGACGACAGCGCGTTCGGTCAGTCTCGCCCTGACCTTGTGGTAATCAGAGCCGTTGTTGGCTCGGCTACCGGCGCGTTCGTCCAGCGTGATGTGGATTCCACCTTGTTGATGTCCCGTACTCACTCCTACTCCGCTTCAGGTTCCCGCTTCCCCCCTCCATCGGTTGGTGAGGTGCTCGTTGAAGGGCCGTTCGGCCCAACGATCATCAGGATTCGGTCATGGTCGCGCCACCGAGTCGCTGGGTCGCGGTCGACGCCAGGGCGAGAGGTAGCCTCGGATCATGTTTGCTGAGCGGATGTCACGGGTCAGGGCAGCGATGAGCGAACAGGGAGTCGACGCCCTGTTGCTGTCGGTAGGGCCGGATCTGCCCTGGCTGATTGGCTATGAGGCCATGCCGCTCGAGCGACTCACCATGTTGGTGGTGCCGGTCGATGCCGAAGCCCGGCTCGTCATTCCTGGGTTCGAAACCGCTCGTGTCGTCGAACACCCGGAGCTGTTCTCGATCGATGGATGGGCCGAAACCGACGATCCCATCCAGCGGGTGGTCGACACCGTTGGCGCCGGTAGGTCGATAGCGATCGGCGATCACACCTGGAGTCGCTTCACCGTCGATCTTCAACACGCCATGCCAGCCGCATCGTGGCGTCGAGCCACCGAGGTGGTCGGCGCACTGCGGCGGGTGAAAGACGACGCCGAGATCGACGCACTCCAACGCGCCGCAAGCGGCGTCGACCGGATCGCTGCGGCGCTGCAGGCAGGGGAGATCCCGTTGATCGGACGAACCGAGGCCGAGGTGTCGGCCGAGCTCGGTCGGCGCATCCTCGCCGAAGGCCACGCCAAGGTGAACTTCGCCATCGTGGCCTCGGGTCCCAATGCGTCGAGTCCCCATCACCACCCTGGCGACCGGGTGATCCAGCGAAATGAAGTCGTGCTCTGTGATTTTGGTGGCACCACCGCCGAGCCGCACGGCGAGCCCGGCTACTGCTCCGACATCACTCGGTGTGTCTACACCGGCACGCCCGACCCTGAATTCGCCGAGTCCTACGCGCTGCTCCAGCAGGCGCAGGCCGAAGCGACCGCTGCTGCGGTCGCAGGTGCCCAGGCCCAAACACCCGATCGGGTCGCTCGAGCGCGACTGGCCGATGCCGATCTGGCGAAGTACTTCGCTCACCGCATCGGTCACGGCATCGGTGTCGAGGCCCACGAAGACCCGTACCTCGTCGAGGGCAACACCGAAGCCCTGCTTGCCGGCAATGCCTTCTCGATCGAGCCCGGCTTCTACGTGCCCGGCCGTTGGGGAGCTCGCCTCGAAGACATCGTGGTGGCAACCAACGAAGGGCCTCGGTCGCTGAACAACGCCGAGCGCTCACTCGTCGTCGTCGAGGCCTGAGCGTTGTTCGATCTTCATGGGGCCTCGGTCCTTCTGCAATGGGCCACTGGTGGACTGCTGTTCACCTGGGTCACCACCCGGCGACGCGAAGTCGGTCTTGGCTATGGCTGGACCATGCGCATCACCTTTGGCCTGATGGCGCTGTGCGGTTTCTTGTTGGGCGTCAACTATGGGTTCCGCCCAGTCCGGGATCTGGCATCACTCGGCGTCGCGCTCGCCACCAGCTACGCGTTCTTTCAGTCGTATCAGCGTCGAGCGGTCGGCGTCTCCGGACAACGAGAGCTGGCCGAGGAGCGCTCCTCACGCGTGGCTGCCATGACCGGTATCGACCGTGAGGCTCGGGAGAAGACGGCCGAAGGGCCAGAGTTCGATCCGCGACTCGACCTGGTTGCACCCGTGATCGGCATGGTCGGTCTGGTGGCTGCCGGCATCGCTGCCGGTGATCCGGCTTGGTTGCAAGTGGCCCGCATGATCGTCGGGGCATTGTTCCTCGGTGCCGTGAGCGACGCGATGCTGCTTGGTCACTGGTACCTGGTGCAGCCTGGCTTGGGGCGAGCGCCCCTGCTCGAACTCGTGAAGTGGACCGCGATTCTGTGGGTGCCCGAGGTGATCCTGCTGCTGCTGCCGACCGGAATGATTTCGGCGCTGAACGGCTCCATCGACGACGGCTACGGCGGGATGCTCGGCTGGTTCTGGGTGGCGAGCGCCCTCACCACCATCGGCTTGGTCTATGTGACGCATCTCGCCCTGAAAGAACGCCAATACTCAGCCGTGATGGCAGCGACGGGTTTGCTGTACCTTGCCATCTTGACCGCCTTCGGCACCGACCTCGTCGCCCGTGCCATCCTGTCGATCTAGCCCACGATCCAGTACCCCGCTCGAACCAACGCTCGAACCAGAAGGAACCTTGCCATGCCGAGAACAGTCTGGAGCGGAGCGATCAGCTTCGGTCTCATCTCGATTCCGGTGAAACTGTTCAGCGCCGTCAGCCACCAGACGGTTCGCTTCAACCAAATCGATTCCAAGACCGGCTCACGAGTCAAGATGGTTCGCACCTCGGCCAAGACCGGCGAAGAGGTGGCGTATGGCGACATCGTGAAGGGCTACGACCTCGGCGACGACAACTACGTGATCCTCAGCGATGAAGAGATGGAATCCATCGCGCCAAAGGCATCTCGAAGCATCGATCTGGTCGACTTCGTCGAGGAATCCGACATCGACCCGATCTTCTACGAGAGTGGCTACTTCCTCGCTCCCGACGAGCTGGCGCGCAAGCCCTATGCCTTGCTGGTCGAGGCGCTCGAAGCGTCGGGCCGAGTGGGCATCGCCACCTTCGTGATGCGCTCGAAACAGCACTTGGCGGCGATTCGCCCCGTCGATGGCCGTCTCATGCTGTCGACCATGCTCTACGCCGACGAGCTCGTCGATCCGGCCGACATCCCCGGACTCGCCGACCTCGGCGATGTCGAGGTGAAAGAGGCCGAGAAGGTCATGGCGGCCCAACTCGTCGAGTCGCTCGCCGCCGACTTCGACCCGTCGGCGTATGAAGACACCTACCGCCAGAAGGTCATGGAGCTGATCCAGGCCAAGTCCGACGGCGACATCACCAAAGTCGAAGCGGTCGACAGCGGACCAACAGCCGAGATCGTCGATCTCATGGCCGCCCTCGAAGCCAGTGTTGCTGCCGCCAAGGCAAAGCGCGAG
>JBBQUN010000183.1:0-9669 GCA_038212405.1 Acidimicrobiales bacterium
CTGGATGCCGACCTCTCGAACGAGGATGATCAGCATCGGCCACATCGGAAAGCGACCGATGTCGACGAGGGCAAAACCAGCGAGAAGCACCACGAGCTTGTCGGCCAGCGGATCGAAGAACGCACCGAACTTGGTGGGTGCCGCGCTTCGAGCGAGCTTGCCATCGAAGAAGTCGGTGGCCCCCATGGCCCAGCCAAGGGCAAAGTTCAGCCACGTGGGGTTCTCGTGGAGAATGAGGTAAGCGAGCACCGGAGCAAGAAAGAAGCGGCTGATCGTCAGCACGTTCGCTGCGATCGCCGCCCGGGAGCTACCAATCAGGTCGACCGGCGCTGCGATGTTCACGTGCCGACGCCTTTGGGGGCTTCGTCGAGGATCGGTCGAGCATCGAGATCGGGCCCAGCGGCGTTGGTGATCTCGACGTCGACGAACGAACCAACCGCAAGCGAATCAGGTACGCGGATGATGCCGTCGATCTCGGGAGCTTCGCGGTGCGAGCGGGCTTCACCCGGCGAATCGACCAAGACGTGCAGGGTTTGCCCAATGAGATCATCGCGCCGCTCGGCCGTGATGCGATCCTGCAACTCGACGAGTTCGGCCAGCCGCTCGCGAGCCAAGCCGGCGGGGACCTTGCCATCGAGATCAGCGGCGTAGGTACCGGTTTCTTCGGAGTAGGGGAAGAAACCACACCAATCGAGGCGGGTCTGCTCGACGAACTCGATGAGGGCGTCGTGATCGTCCTCGGTCTCGCCGGGGTAGCCAACGATGAAGTTGGATCGGAACGCCGCATCGGGTTCGCGCTGACGAATGGCTTCGATCCGCTCGAGGAAGATCGAGCCCTCACCCCAACGCCGCATCTTTCGCAGCAAGGGTCGCGAGACGTGCTGGAGCGAAAGGTCGAAGTACGGCACACCGGTGCCACAGATGGTGTCGATCAAGTCGTCGGTGAGATCAGATGGGTACAGATAGAGCAGACGGACGCGCTCCACCTGTTCTGCCACCGCCTTGACGAGCGGAATGATGTTGCGCTCGCCCTTGCCCTGATCGCGACCGTAGGCCGCGAGGTCTTGGGCGACGAGCACGATCTCGTGCGCTTGGAGCTGTCCGACCTCAGCCAGGATCGCTTCGATCGAGCGACTCCGTTGTTTGCCTCGGAACGAAGGAATGGCGCAAAAGCCGCAGTTGCGATCACAGCCCTCGGCCACCTTCACATAAGCCCACGGTGAGTCCGAGCGGGGGCGAGGCAGCTCCAGCAGATCCATCGAGGGTGCCGTGGCCGTTGGAACGATGGTGTTCGTCGAGCCCGAACGGCGGGTGGGACTCAACCCGACGAGAACGCCGCCGTCGGCGGCAGTCGGAGCCGTGAGGGCAACGCCGAAGCCGACGACCCGGTCGATCTCGGGCAGCAGTTCGGCCAACTCGTCGCCGTAGCGCTCGGCCATGCAGCCGGTCACGACGATCTCTGATCCCTCGCGCCGCAGATCGTCGAGCGACAGAATCGTGTCGACCGACTCCTGCCTGGCCTCTTCGACGAAGGCGCAGGTATTGACGACCACGAGATCAGCTTGATCGGGAGCATCGGCGCGAACCATTCCATCGGCAACGAGCGTGCCAAGGAGCTTGTCAGAATCGACCTGGTTTTTCGGGCAGCCGAGCGTTTCGATGTAGAACGTCTTGACTGGGACAGGAGAGGATTGTTCAGGCACGGTTCGACAAGCCTAGGCCACGCCTGGGTGAGTCCCGATGGCGAACGCTCAGCGAACGAGTTGGGCCAGCGTGCGACGGCGACGGCGAAGTTGCTCGGCCAGCCCGAGCACCACCACGACCAGGGCGGCGATCACCAACCACTGCCATCTGATCGATTGCCACCATGACTCGCTGCCCGCGATCAGCGTCGGTCCGCTGATCGGTAGCGGGGCGGGCGCCGTTGGGTCGAACTCGAACGCATGTCCCAGCTCGACCCGATCGCCATCGAGTGAAAGGAACGCATAGCGGACCCGATAGATGCCTTCGGCTTCGAGCGGATCGAATCGCAGATCGAACTGCTGTTGGGTGATGGCAACGAGGGTTGTCGCCACCGGGGCGCCATCGGGGCCTTCGATCACCGGCACCAGTTCCGTGATCGGCTCGTCGAAGACCAGCTGGACCCGCTCGATGACGCCACCCGCCGGTTGGCCGACCGCTGGCGACGCAGCCAACAAGTTGGCGTGTGCCGCCGCGACCGACGCCATCGGCCAATTGGCAAGCAACCCAACAACCAACAGGGCCATCAGCAGCGAGCGGCGCACCGGCAACGAACTCGCCGTGTCGCTCAGAATTCGAGCGCCAGACCGGCGGTCTCCCAGGCACAGCTGACGAGTCGACCGGTGCCGGACAGGGTGATGTAGGCCGTCCGCAGATCGTCGCCACCGAAACAGATGTTGGTGGTGAGCGGGTCGGGGAAGCCAATGTGGTGGTGTGCGCCCTCGGGACTCACGATGGTGATGCCGCCGTTGCGGATGGTGGCGACGCAGACGTTGCCTTCGCCATCAACAGCCAACGAATCGAACAGTGGGCCACCTTCGGGATCGGCCAGCACCTCGCCGCGATGCTCGGGACCGAAGTAGTCGGCAATCTCGCCCGGCCCCGACAGTGCCCACTGGTACAGCCGACCCTCGTAGGTCTCGGCAACGTAGAGCCGCGAGCCGTCGGGCGACAGGCCGACACCGTTGGGGGCGAGGAGCGGGTAGACGACCTCTCGTACCTCAGACCCGTCGGCCTTGGCGTAGTAGAGACCACCACGATCTCGTTCACGAGGACGGTTCTTGCCGTGATCGGTGAACCAGAAGCCTCCGGTCGAGTCGAAGACGAGGTCGTTCGGGCCTCTCAGCCCATGGCCACCGACCTCGGTGTAGAGGTCTTCGACCTCGCCGGTCTCGATGTCGACCCGCTGGATCTTTCCACCGGCGTACTCCTCTGGCTGGTTGCCTGGCAACAACAGCCCGGACGCCTCGTGCCACTCGAACCCGCCATTGTTGGCGATGTACACCTTTCCGTCAGGACCCATTGCCGCACCGTTCGGCCCGCCACCGCACTCGGCAACGACGTCGACCGAACCATCGGCGCCCACTCTGGTGAGGGTGCCTCTGGCAATTTCGACGAGCAGCACCGAGCCATCGGGCATGGCAATCGGCCCCTCGGGAAAGCGCAGACCGGTGGCGAGTTCAGTGAGGTCAGGGGTGGTACTCATGATGCTCCGATGTCGATGAGGCCCTGCGGGCTCTTGATGGCAGCGCTCAGCATTGGTCGATCGGCGGCCTCGACGCCAATCGCCACGCCCAACGCATCGAACATTGCTGCCAAGCGGGCACTCGCCGGTGAGGCAACGCCGAACGATTCCAGCGTGGCTCCCGCCGGCAACGAGGCCGAAGGGTGCGGCGTGGTTCCCCACTCGATCAGGAACGGCTGCGCTCCCCCCAGGTCGTCGGCATCCGGAACCGCCAGTCGCCACGAGAGCCTCACCCCGTCCGGCCTCATCCTCGACATGGACTGGATGACGCCAGTCGTCAGGCCGACCGACGCCACGCTGTCGACCGCCGCTTCGAGGTCGTCGACCGAAATGGCAAAGGTGACGAGCCGTGCCTCGTTCGGTGCCAGATCGTCGATTCCGAAGTAGCGGGGTGCTTTTGGCTTCGGCTGCTCGGGATCGGGGCCGATGAGTTCGAGGTAGGTGCACGGGCCCTCAGCGCCACCAAGACCGACGAGCGCGTTACGAGTACCGCGACCGTCGTGCGCTCCCCCGTCGACCGACGCAACACCACTCCGATCGAACCACCATGTGCGGAGCCAGTCGAGGTCGTTGGCGGCGAGGACGAGATGATCGATCTGTGCTGGCATTCGCCTTTCTATACGGCTTCGCTCACGTAGCTCAAGACGAGGAAGGAAAAGAAGACCGTGAGCAGCACGATTCCCTCGACTCGTTCGAAGCGACCGCGAGTTCGCATGGCAACGTAGGCACCGATACACACCACGACCATGAAGCCGACGTCGATGGTGATGAGTGAAGGATCGAGGATGGGACCGTCGCCGAGGATGGCCACCACACCACCAACCGCCAGTGAATTGAAGAGGTTCGAGCCGAGGAGGTTCCCGATGATCAGTTCGGTTTGGCTGGCCTTGGCCGCCGCCAGCGCCGTGACGAGTTCGGGCAGCGAGGTACCGACCGCCACCAGGGTCACACCGACGAATCCACCGCTGACGCCAAGCTCGTCAGCGATACCGATTGCACCCCACACCAACACCCACGCACCGCCGACGGTGATGGCCAGACCGATCGCCGTGCGAAGCACTTCCTTGCCGGTGCTCAGCTCGTCGTCGCCTGCGAGTGCTTCGACCTCGCTCGTCAGTTCCTCGGCGTCATCGCCACCGCCACCGCCACGGATGATCCAGAACAAGAAGCCACACAACACCAACAGGAGCGCAACGCCAGGCAGCACGCCCATTTCGAGGCGAACGACGACGGCAAACATCAAGACGGCAGCCAGCGACAACGGTGCCTCACGCTTGAGCACTCCTGCGGTGATCCCGATGGGAATCACCAGAGCGGACGCACCGAGAATCAACGACAAGTTGGCGATGTTCGACCCGATCACGTTGCCGACACCGACGTCGATGTCGCCGCCGGCTGCGGCGATGGCGGACACGAGCAATTCGGGAGCACTCGTGCCGAAACCGACGATGACGGCGCCGACCACGATCGGCGAGATCTTGAAGATCAGGGCCAGTCGAGTGGCTCCTGCAACGAACTCGTCAGCGGCTTTCCATAGGCAACCGATACCGAAGAGAACCGCGACGAGGGCGAGAAGCATCAGCGAAGACTAGGCCGTCCCATTGGCGAGCAGAACCCTGCGTCGGCGAGCCCAGCTACGAAGGGGCCCGGTAGCCCGGAGGTGGGGCCAGTGCGGGATCGAAGTCACCGTCGAGATCGAAATCGTCGGAGGAGTCTGGTGCCGTTGCGAGGCGTGACGCCAGGGTGTCGTCGGTATCGAAGACCGACCGGACGGGCATCGGGTTCTCGCTCGGGCTCGACTGGGGAGCGTCGTCATCGTCGAAGATCGACCGATCCGGTGCGGTCACTTCGCGCAGGCTGATGCCATCGTTCTCTGTTGCGCTCGAACGGGCTGGCGCACTGTTCGAAGCGATCGGCGCTGCGGCCGGACGATTGGCTGACTCGACACCGCCCATCGAGCGCATCGCTGCCGGCCAGCGGCCGGCATCGAGATCGTCGGGTGTCATGAGAACGTCTCGGGCCTTGGAGCCAATCGAGGGACCGACGACACCGCGCTCTTCGAGCAGGTCCATCAAGCGGCCGGCTCGGGCGAACCCAACGCGCAGCTTGCGTTGCAGCATCGACGTGGACCCGAGCTGCGAGCGAACAATCAGTTCCATGGCCTGGAGCATGAGATCGTCGTCGCCCTCGTCGCCGGTGGTGCCACCGGGAATGGCCGCCGCCGATTCCGACACTTCTTCGCCCTGCACCCGAGAGTCGAAGACGACCTCGGGGGCCTGCTTCTTCCAGTGTTCGACGATCTGGTTGACTTCGAGTTCGGTGACCCAGGCACCCTGGAAGCGGGTGGGGGTACTGGTGGAACCATCGAGCAACAGGCCATCGCCCTTGCCGACCAAACGCTCGGCTCCCTGCTGGTCGAGCACCACCCGAGAGTCGGTGAGGCTCGAAACGGCGAAGGCCAGACGGGCAGGAACGTTGGCCTTGATGAGGCCGGTGATGACGTTGGTGGACGGCCGTTGTGTGGCGATCACGAGGTGGATACCAACGGCGCGAGCCTTCTGCGCGATACGACAGATCGACTCTTCGACGTCGCGAGCGGCAACCATCATGAGGTCGGCGAGTTCATCGAGGATGATGACGATGTAGGACATGCGCTCGTAGTCCTGCATCTCACCATCGGGTCCCATGCGGGGAGCAAAGCGGCCTTCGTCGACGGCCTCGTTGTAGCCATCGATGTCGCGCACATGCACGTCGGACAGCAGGTCGTAGCGACGCTCCATCTCTCGCACACCCCAGGCCAGCGCGTTGGCGGCCTTCTTTGGATCGGTCACGACCTCGGTGAGGAGGTGCGGCAGACCTTCGTATTGGGTGAGCTCGACCCGCTTGGGGTCGACCAGGATCAGGCGAACCTGATCGGGCGTGCTGCGCATCAGCAACGAGGTGAGCATGGTGTTGATACAGCTCGACTTACCCGAGCCGGTCTGGCCGGCGACGAGCAAGTGGGGCATCTTGGCCAGATTGGCCATGACGGTCTTGCCGGTGATGTCGCGACCGAGCGCAACCTCGAGCGGGTGGGTGGCCTTTGCCGCCTCTTCCGAGAACAGCAAGTCGCCGGCGGTGATCATCTGACGGCGCACGTTTGGCACTTCGACACCGATGGCCTGCTTGCCCGGGATGGGCGCGAGGATGCGCACATCGGGCGTTGCCATGGCGTAGGCAATGTCTTTGTGCAGGCTGGTGACCCGGTTGACCTTGACCCCGGGCCCGAGTTCGAGTTCGAAGCGGCTGACGGTCGGGCCGACCACGACACCGATGAGACGGGTCTCGACCCCGTGCTCGGCCAGCGCATGTTCGAGCTGGCGACCGGTCTTTTCGACCGTTGCCCGATCGACTTCTTGCCCTTCGCTCTGCACGAGGATGTCCATGGTCGGCAGATGCCACACGCCATCCGATGCCTGAGGGGCCACGAGTGAGGGGTCGCCCATCACCACCGGTGGCGCCGGCACCTCGATCACCGGAGCCGGGCCCGAATCAGCCCAGCGGACCGGGTGTCGATCGTCAGCCGTATCCGACGCAGGTTCCACGACCGGCACTTCGCCCGTTGGTGCTCCCGCGAGTGGCGGAAGACCTTCGACGTTTGGCTGGCGCAAATCGATGTACTGCTCCTGATCGAACAACTCGACATCGCCGCCGCCGCCCACGTTGCCGCTGCCACCCCAGCCATCGCCTGCCACACCACTGATCGGCACCGGCGATTCGGGGAACTCGAGATCGAGGAAAGCCGCCTTCTTCTTGCCCGGCTTCTTCTTTGCTGCATCGTCGGTGTCGCCGGCCGCGGCCTTCTTGGCGCTGCGGGCCGCCTTTGCTTCAGGAGTCCGCGAGGCCTCCCACCGATCGAGCAGCTGATCGCGCAGGCTCGATCCTCGCTCCGCCAGGCCATCGGCAGCAAGGCCGAGCGAGAGGGATGTGAGAATGACCAGGGCAACCAGGACCATCGTGACCGTGATCACGATCTCGCCCCAGTAGCCGAAATAGCGTTCCATGGTGCCGCCGATGTTGACGCCCATCCAGCCGCCGGCACCCGACAGACGCTCGAGTGATGACCGCCAGCCGGGGCGCCCACCAACGAGATCGAGCACGGCGAAGAGCGCGAAGCCGAGGAGGAACCACGAGATGACTTCACCCCGTGGCCGCAGCGCCCGCTTCTTCGAATCGACGGTGCGCAAGCGCTGGAAACCAGCGAGCGCCAAACCAAGTGGGAGCGCGTACCTCGCCAGTCCGATCAGCGCACCCAAGCCGAGGGCCAGCCAGCGCCCGACGATGCCGGTTGCAGGGGTGTAAAGGGCAAGGCCGAGGAAGATGCCGAGCGACAGGAGAATGATTCCCTGTACTTCAGCGCGCTGATCTCGGGCGCGACGAGAAGACCCAGATTGGGTCTTCGATCGTCCACCCGCAGCCCCCCGACCGGAACGTTGAGTCCGATTCGATGTAACCACAGTGCGGTCACTGTAGCGGGTGGCCTTGCCACGTTGAGGGAGGTCGACGAATCCCGCTCCGTCAGCAGCTTCTCGACAGGTCGGTGAGCGGCACATCGACCGATGAGCGACGCTCGGACGCCGCCGGGATCAGCTGGAAGAACGAAGCCGTTGGTGGCAACTGCTCGGCCCGCATCTCGGCGTAGTACTCGAGCCAGACCACGATCAGGTCTCGATCGAGATGGTCGAGGTGCACCGGCCCAAGGGTGCAGTCGAGATCGCTCACGGCCTCCGCCATCGACTCACCAGCGATCAGTCGTCGGCCAACCGCGTTCAACAATTGCATCGAGGCAGTGAACGAGTGATCGGTCAGGACCAATTCAGGTAGCCCGAAGTCGGTCAACCCGATCGTGTACGCCCAGTTACCAGGACCGTCAGGGTCTTCGATGACCCCTTGGATGTAGAACCCGTAGACCCTGATGGCCAGATCGATACCTCGCATGACCTCGTCGTCGGAATAGCCGTCGCATTTGATGCACATGCCGACATCTTGACGAGGCGGTGTGACAGTGCTCACCTGAGCGAGCTCACAACGACAGGGCTCACGGTGACGAAACAGATACTGCTCAACGCGTTCAACATGAACACCGCCGGCCACCAGTCGAGCGGGCTGTGGCGCCACCCGCGTGACCGATCACGTGAGTACACCTCGATGAAGCATTGGCAGGACCATGCCCGTACCCTCGAACGGGGGTTGTTCGACGGCGTCTTCCTCGCCGATGTGACCGGCCTGTACGACGTGTACGGAAACAGCCCTGATGCTGCGCTGCGCAACGCCGTGCAGGTGCCGGCCAACGATCCGTTCTCCATCGTCCCGGTCATGGCTGCGGTCACCGAACACCTTTGCTTTGGCGTGACCGGGTCGATTCCCTACGAGCCGCCAGCCGCCTTTGCCCGGCGCATGTCGACCCTCGATCACCTCACCGACGGTCGGGTCGCATGGAACATCGTCACCGGCTACCTCGACAGCGCGGCCAAAGCGATCGGCAAAACCCGGCAAGAGGGTCACGACACCCGCTACGACATCGCAGCGGAGTACGTCGAACTGGTCTATCAGCTGTGGGAGGGCAGTTGGGACGACGACGCCGTGGTCGTCGATCGTGCAGCCGGCGTCTTCACCGATCCGAGCCGGGTCCGGGCGATCCACCACGATGGCGAGTACTTCCAACTCCACGCCGTACACCTGTGCGAACCGTCGCTGCAGCGCACCCCAGTCCTCTTCCAAGCCGGCTCTTCCCCGTCGGGCCAGGCGTTCGCAGCGCGTCACGCCGAATGCGTCTTCGTCGGGAGCGCCGGCGGCAAGAGGACGGCGAACTTCGTTGCCGGCCTACGAAATCAGGCCGAAGCGGCCGGCCGTCGTCGCGACGACATCAAGGTTTTCGGACTGCTCGCCGTCGTCGTTGCCGAAACCGACGCCGAGGCACAGGCGAAGTACGACGACTACCTGTCGTACGCCCTGCCCGAGGGAGCGCTGACCCTGATGTCGGGATTCTCCGGTTTCGACCTATCAGCGCTCGATCTCGACGAGCGGGCCGAGAACGTCACCAGTGAAGCAGTGCAGGGCGCCATGACATCGCTCGGCACCCGCACCGTACGGGAGTGGGGCGACATGCTGTCGGTCGGTGGCGCCGCCGACGTCGTCGTTGGATCAGCAGCGACCGTTGCCGACGAGATGCAACAGCGCATGGACGAAACCGACCTCGACGGATTCAATCTCGCCTACACCGTCCTCCCCGAGTGCTTCGACGACTTCGTCGACCTCGTGATCCCCGAACTCCAACGACGCGGCATCTACAAGACCGAGTACCCCATCGGCACCATGCGCAACAAGCTCTTCGACCGAGGCGATCGAACGCCCGACACACACCC
>JBBQUN010000184.1:0-9622 GCA_038212405.1 Acidimicrobiales bacterium
GCGTGTGTCGTCGCAACGATGAGGGCAGCATCACGCCGGGCCGCCAGGGCCACCAACGAGTCGATGACATCGTCACCGTGGAGGATCTCCCAAGCAAGCGGCGGGCCGTCGCCCGACATCCGATCGGCGAGCGAGCGAAGGTAAATGCTCTCCGACACCCGTTGCCCACGTTCCTTCAGGTGTTCGATGTGTTCGAGAGTTGCCGTCGCAACGACCGAAACGACTCGCACACCCGCCGTACCGGTGGCGGCAACGGCGCGGCCGACGGCGACGCCGTCTTCGGCCAACGGTGTCCCGTCGAGTGTCACGACCACCTCGCCCTCGGGCCGATAGCGAACAGCCTTCGGTCCGATGAGCAACAGCGGGCTCAAGCCGCGCTGGACGAGTTCCTCGGCAACCGAGTGCTCACCGAGCCACTGGCTCACATGGTCGGTTGCGAGGACGATCAACGTGCCTTCGTCGGCTTCGCCGGCAATGGCCACCGCGATGTCGGCGTGGTCGAACACCAACGTTTCGATTGCGACCTCAGGATGGCGATGCCGCAAGTCGATTGCCATGCTGGCGACTGCAGACGGAGTGCCTACCTCATCGGTATCGAGCGGGCCGATGTGCAGCAGGACCACCGGCGTCCCCCAGGCAGCGGCCAGTTGCATCGCAACGGCAACGCCACGTTCTGGTCGTTGATCACCGACAACGGGAACAAGGAGACGGCTGACCGCCACCTGACCGAACAGCACAGGTGATGGCAACGCTGGCTTCGCAGACATGGGACCCCGATCGAAAAGGAACTGGCATCGGCTTCAATTCAAGTCGGAGCTTCCGCTCGCGCCCAGGGACCTTGGCCCCTCCCTTGCTCGACCGCACCTCGGCGACAATCAAAGGAGGACACCCAGTCTCGAATGAACAAGAGGAGTTCGCCATGAGCCAGCAACCAAAACCGCGCACCGTCGGCCGGATGGCCATCGAGGCGACCTCGACCAAGTCCTTTCCCGACACCGTGGCCGCTTGCCGCGAGGCCCTTGCTGCCGAGGGTTTCGGCGTCCTCACCGAGATCGACATGGCAGCAACGCTGAACGCCAAGCTCGGCGGGAACCACGATCCGTATCTGATCCTCGGTGCGTGCCATCCCCCGAGCGCCCAGCAGCTCATCAGCATCTACCCCGCACTCGGGGTGTTGCTGCCTTGCAACCTCATCGTGTCGGAGGAAGACGGTACGACCATGATCCGGGCAATGGACCCGTCAGCCATCGTGGCATCGGTGCTGCGATCCTCCGATGAAACCGACATCGACACTGTTGCCGTCATCGAAACCATCGCCGACGACATTGCTGGCCGTCTCCGCAGCGTCTTGGCGAGAGTGTGATTTCGTCATGAAACTCGACACCATCGTGGTTGGATTCGACGGCTCACCGACCGCCCTCGCGGCCCTCGACACCGCAGCCCAACTCGCTTCCGAGAAGGGCACGGTGCACGTCGTCAGCGCCTTTGACATCCCGTCTCCCACCGATACCGCCGAGCTCCTTGCGCAGCTGCCCGAGGAGTTCCGTTTGAGCTACAACCCCACGGCGGCACCAGAAGCTGACCTGAGCCGGGCTGCCACCTTCCTCGCCGAGCGTGGGGTGGCCTATGACCTGCATCTGGTCGATGACCACCCAGCGGCGGCCATCCTCGACGTCGCCGACCAGGTCGAGGCCGAACTGATCGTCGTTGGGAGCCGCGGGCTGAGCCGGCCGACACGCTTCCTCCGAGGAAGCGTGTCGACAAGGGTCGCCTCACACAGCAAACGCAGTTTCCTGGTGGTCCACGACGCCGACCACAGCTAACCCGACCACAGCCAACCCGACCACAGCCATCCCGACCACAGCCATCCCGACCACAGCCATCTCGACCACAGCCATGACGGCTGAGCGCTACTCCGCTGGCACGATCAGCAGCGGGCAGGTCAGGTGGTGCACGGCATAGGTGGTCACCGAGCCGAGCAGGAGGCCTTTGAATCCGCCCAGGCCTCGGGACCCAAGCACGACCATCGTTGCCGGGCCGTCTGGACCGCCAGCTGCCGCCTTGATGATCTCGGCACCGGAGTGTCCAAGGCTCGAACTTGCCTCCACCGGCACGGGAAAGCCCCCGTCGTATCGAGCCTCGAGTTCGGCCATCTCGCTCGCAACGAATTCTTCGCCCGCATCACGCAACGCGTCGAGTTCGATGATCGCACCGAATTCGGTGCCCATGACCGCAGGCAGCGGAACGGCGTGGACCGCGACGATGCTGGCGCCACGCCATTCGGCTTCGCGAACCGCTTCGGCGAAGGCTGCTCGAGACGGCAACGAACCGTCCAATCCAACAACGATGAAACCCATGATGTGCTCCTTCTCCGACAGAGGTGATCGGCGCTCCACCGACCAACTCGTCTGTGATCAGCGTGTTCCGGCTCCGGTGAGCGATTCCCAACTCGATTGACGCTCGGCCAACCGCCCGGCGAGGGCCGCGACCTCAGCCCGTCGAGACATGCCGAGCTTGCCCAGCAGTCGCGAAACATAGTTCTTCACGGTCTTCTCAGCGAGAATCAGTTCGAAGCCAATCTGTCGGTTCGACCATCCTCGCCCGATCAAGGCCACGATCTGTTGTTCCTGCTCGTTGAGCTGTGCCAGCGCTGGGTCAGATGCCCTGTCCAGCGCATCGAGCGCAACGGCGATCGCCGCAGGATCGATCAGCTTGGCCCCGCCGGCAACGGCGCGAACCGTTTCGACGATGTTGGCTGCACTCAGACCCTTGTGACAGAACCCTGCAGCGCCAGCCGCCGCCGCTTCGACCAACACTCGTTGATCGTCGATCGATGTGAGCATCACCGACGCCACCGACGGCTGACTGTTGGTCACGGACCGGCAAACGTTGAGACCACAACCCTCGAGCAGCCTGACATCGAGAATCGCAACGTCGGGCCGCAGTCGAGCAATTCGTCCGACGGCTTCGCGCTCGGTTGCCGCGGTTCCGATGACCGTCATGTCATCCTGGGACTCGATCAAGTCGACCAAGCCGCGAACCACCACATCATGGTCATCGAGGACGAAGACATTGATGATCGCGCGTGGGTTGATGATCGAGCCTGTACCGATTGCGTCCATGGCCGCATCGTCATGGATTGACATCCACCCTTGATGGTCCTTTCTTCAACTCATGATCAACGTCGCTCCAGGGACACAAGTCCCTGGTCGCAGTCGGAACGCGCTCGGATACTGAGCACCGGTTGGCTGCACGTTGCAGACCGCAGCGACACGCAGCCGGAAATCTGGGGGTTGTGTCATGACTGGGTTGTCAACCATCGCTATTGCCTTCGACGGTTCGCAAGGCTCGCAGGCGGCGTTGCGCTGGGCCGCAACCCTTGCCGAGGCAGCCGATGCAGAACTCAGCGCACTCAGCGCCTTCGTCCAACCCCCTTCGGAGACCACGCTCGCTCTGCATGACGAACTACTCAACGACTACCGCCTCGCACTTGGCGAGCACGGCTTGGCTGAGGCCATTCCGTTGTTCATCAGCGACGGCGACCCTCGCCTGACCCTGTCGACGACAGCGGCGACTCGGGAGTACGACCTGATCGTTCTCGGCCGCGCCGGACATGGCAGCGAGCCCGGGTTGTTTCACGTTGGCAGCGTGGTCGAGTACGTTGCCCACCACTCCAACACACCGTTGGCCGTCATTCCCCTCGATACGACCCTTTCCAGCGAACCGGGGCCAGTGGTCCTCGGTCTCGACGGATCACCCGAATCGGCGTGCGCCTCGTCGATGGCGGCCTTGGTTGCTCACGTCCTGGGCGTCGAGGTCATCGCAGCGCACATTCGTCAACCGCACGGTGGAAACGATCGGGTCTCGGCTGTCGCTCACCTCGACGATGCCGAACGGCGCCGCATCGATCAGTGGTCGCAGCCGTTGCGCTCCTCACCAGTCACCACGACGGCGATCTCGCTGGTGGACGCCGACCCTGCCGTTGCCATCCTCGAACTCGCGGCTGAGAAGAACGCCTCCATGGTGGTCATCGGCACTCGCGGCACTGGTGGCTTCACCGGACTGCGCTTCGGCGGGCAAGCCATGCGAGCGCTCCACCGAGCAACGCTGCCGCTCCTTCTCGTGCCTCCACGAAGGGCCGAGCCGCTCCCCTGACTCGGGGATGACAGCCTGGTGCTTCGTTGTCTGACCAAATACCCTGGCCCCTGTTGATGTTGCGTTGTACAACCAGTGGAAGCAACCTGCTCCGCTCCCGTGAGGAGGGCAGCCATGATCAGCAAACCGCTCCAGCAACGAAACACTCCCCAACCAGCACTCCGTTTGCCACCGGCATCGAGCGCGCAGCCCCAACGCACGCAGCAGCGCGAACGCACTCAGCGCGAACGCACCCAGAGCGAGCGCACACAGCGAGAGCGTTCCGCACAGCACCTACTCACGCCCAGTGACGACAGCACGCACCGGCCCCAGGTGCTCGTGATCGACGACGACGACGAGCTGCGCTCGATTGTCGAACAGGAACTGACCGAACACCACTTCGAGGTCATCGGTACGCCAAATGGGCGGCGCGGATTGGAAATCGTTCGATCCCGCCCTCCGGACCTCGTTCTTCTCGACCTCGGTCTGCCCGATATCGATGGGCTCGACATCCTGCGACAGATTCGCCAGATGGGAGGTCTGCCCGTGATCATTCTCTCGGGTTGGGACTCCGAGGCCGACCGGGTGGTCGGCCTCGAAATGGGTGCCGACGACTACGTCGTCAAGCCCTTCTCCAGCCGAGAGCTCGCCGCTCGGATCAAGACCGTGCTGCGACGAACCGAGATCTCGACCGATCATGCGCCGGCTCGACTCGAATTCGATCGCTTGGTCATCGACCTTGGATCACGCGACGTCACCGTCGATGGCGTGCACATCGACCTCACCGCCAAGGAATTCGACCTTCTGGCGTTTCTGGCCGTCTCACCTCGTCAGGTCTTTTCTCGGACCCAGCTCCTGCGGCGAGTCTGGAGCTCGGACCCCGAATGGCAGAGCCCATCGACGGTGGCTGAGCACATCCATCGCCTTCGCCGCAAGATCGAACCCGATCCGTCTGTCCCCAAGTGGATCCACACCATGCGAGGCGCTGGCTATCGCTTCGTGCCGTGACCGCTTGTCAGTTCTCCAGGCCCAATCGCCATGTCTGACCCCGCTCGGCCGTCAAAGACTCACACTCATGATCTGGAGCGAGAGGTGGCGGCGCGCACCGCTGAGCTCGCTCAGTCGGAATTGCTGCTCCGTCACGCGCTGCACGAAAGCGAGACACAGCGCAAGCAACTGGAGCTCGTCCTCGACGCATCCCACGCCGCTGTCGGTGAATGGAACGTCGCCGAAGGGACGCTGCGTCTCAGTGACAGTTGGTACCGCATGCTGGGTTATGAACCGCAGGAGGTCGAGCTGTCGGCGAAACCGTGGCAGGACTACGTGCACCCAGAAGACTGGCCCGAGGTGGTCCGCCTGGCCGAGCATTCGGGCGAGGCCGGAAATCAGGTCGTGGAACTGACCTTCCGCGTCCGCCACAAAGACGGTTCGTGGCGCTGGAACCGCCACCGAGGCGTGGTGACTGCGTGGGGACCCGATGGTCGACCGTCGCAAATCCTGGGCATCGAACTCGACATCACCGAGCAGCGCGAGCTCGAACAGCAGCTTCTTCATTCTGCGAAGATGCAGTCGCTGGGAGCATTTGCGGGCGGTATCGCCCACGACTTCAACAACGTGCTCGCGATCATTCAAGGCCACGCCGAAGCGCTCGAACGACCGACGGCGGGCCACACCCTCGCCGAGGATCAACTCGAGCGAATCGACGCCATCCAGCGTGCGGTCGCCCGGGCAGCGTCGCTCGTTCGTAACTTGATGCTGCTCAACCGCCCGACCGTCGGCGGGCAACCGAGCGTCGACCTCGCTGCGTTCTTGAACCGTAGCAACGCGACCTTGCCGTATCTGCTTGGCGAAGACGTCCGCCTGGAAATCACTGTGCCTCCGCACCCGGTCCTCGTCGCCATCGATGAGGGACGGTTCGAAGCCGTGGTGCTGAACCTTGCGGCGAATGCTCGGGATGCAATGCCGCTCGGAGGTACCTTCGCCATCACGCTGTCGACCGATGATGGGCTGACACCGTCGGCATTGCTACGAGTGACCGACACCGGCGTCGGCATGAGTGAAGCGACCGTTGCCTTGGTCTTCGATCCTTACTTCACAACCAAAGCACCAGGGGCTGGAACCGGCCTCGGCATGGCGACGACGTACGCAACGATCTCCGATGCACTCGGCACGATCAGTATCGACTCTCAGCCGAACGAGGGGACCACCGTGTCGATCGTGCTGCCGCTCACGACCTTGGCGGAGCCATCGCATCTTCCTGATCCCGGTGCTGGTGAGGTAGCACCGTTCGACGCCACGATCCTCCTGGTCGAGGACGAGGCCGAACTCCTCGAACTCACCACCGACGTTCTCCGTGGTCACGGATTTCGTGTCCACGACGCCCTCGACGCTCGCGAAGCGCTGGAGATCCTCGACGGAGACGCCGGCATCGATCTCGTCATCACCGATGCCGTGATGCCCGGCATGAGCGGACCCGAGTTGGCCTCGATCATTCGCCGACGCTGGCCATCGATCAAGATCCTCCTGATGAGTGGCTACGCAGCAGGAAGCCCGATGAACGACCGCTTCACCAACGATCAACTGCTCACGAAACCGGTCGCTGCCGAGCATCTCACCAGCGCCGTCATACGAGCGCTGCGGAGCGACTGAGCACGACGAAGCAGCGCAGCCTCTGGCACTGCGCCGACCTGACGGCCATTCCTTCGCTGGATCGACCAATCGTTGCCGTGACCTTGGCCCCTGGGCCAACAGCCAACGCATGAGTGAGCATGGGGGCATGACTGGCGAATCTCTAGAGACCAACGAACGCTTTGGCATCGTAGTCGGGCTCGACGGCTCCGATGGCTCACGTTCTGCGATGCGTTGGGCCGGGACCCAAACCGAACAGTTCGGACCGATCCAGCCTGTCGTTGCTTGGCGCTATCCCTGGTGGCTGGTGCCGAATCCGTTCCCGGGGGCTCCGGCTCCACCGCCAAACGAGCAATTCCAACAACGTGCTGAGGATCGGGCCAGAAAAGAGCTCACGTCACTCGGCATCGACCATGTTGGCGATCCAATCGTTTGCCAGGCCTCGGCGGGACCCGCCCTCGTCACCCTCGGAGCGATGGCCAACCTCGTCGCCGTCGGGACACGAGGTCGTGACGCGGTGCGCGGTACGTTGCTCGGGTCCGCTGGCATGCACCTTGCTATTCATTCGCAGGTTCCCGTCGCCATCATTCCACGTGACCTTGCGATGACGCCACGACGAGGACCCGTCGTGGTCGGCGTCGATGGCTCGCCAAATGCGAACGCAGCGCTGTGTTGGGCCATGCAACACACACCGGCTGACACCCGGCTCATCGCCGTCAGCACCTACCTCGAAGCGGTCGATGTCATGCTGCGACCCGATCTGAAACCAACCAGCGACTCGGCGCAAGAAACCGAGCGTCGACTACGGGAGGCGATTGCCGACTGCACCAAAGCGGTGGGGTCGTCCGCACACAACGTCACGGCGCGAGTCCTCTATGGTGAGCCGCGCGAGGTTCTCGACGACCTCGCCGCTGACGCTTCCCTGCTCGTACTGGGAGCGCGCGGTCATCGAGGTGTTGCGCACCTACTCCTCGGTTCGGTCACCGATGCTTTGGTGCGAAATCCCATCGCCCCCACGATCGTCGTTCCGCTCAGAACATGACATCGCTCCCCACCCCCGGTACTCATTTGTTCGACACGAGTATCAGGTGAAGATGATCTGTCCGCCTGCTGCCTTCTCGTAGAACTCGCCGACAGTGATGATGTCGTCGAGTTCGTCGATCAAGTCCTCGCGCTCGAGTTTGAAGAGATCGACCGAAGCCAGGCAGGCGTAGAGGCCGGCACCGGTGTCGGCGATCATTTGCACGAACTCAGGGATATCGGGAATGTCGAGCTCCTCGATCTGATGCTCCATGTATTTGGTCATCAAACCGGAAACACCGGGAAGGCCTCCCGCCCAAGTCGGAATGTGCAGGCCGGGGTTGCCGACCGTTGCCACCTTGATGTGGGACTGGTGCTTCTTGTGCACGGCGTCCATGCCGAAGAAGGTGAAGAACACGTTGGCTTCGATGCCTTCGGCTCGAGCACCGTTGGCCATGATCAAGCCGGGATAGATCGCCTCCAGCGAGCCTTTCGAAATGATGATCGACACTTTCTGGATAGGGGCAGCCTCGATCGGGGCAGCCTCGATCGGGGCAGCGGTCGTGGTATCTGTGGTGGTGGTGTCGGACATGGTCAGACACATCCTTTCGGCTTGGGGATCCCTGCGCAGCGGGCCGCTGTTTTGGCCGGCCCCTTGGGAAACAGCTGGTAGAGCTCTTTGACGGTGACGCCCGACGTCTTGCCGAGCTTGCGGACCGTGGGACCGGTCCCCTTCTCGAAGTACTCCTTGCGCATGAAGTTGAGCACTTGCCAGTGCTTGTCGTTCAGCTCACCGAGATCGGCCTCGGCCGCCATCTCGACAGCCATGGGTTCGGTCCATTGGGTCGGATCGGCGAAGAATCCCTCGTGATCGAGTTCCACTGGGATTCCGGCGATGGTCTTGGTTGCCATGGTGTTGTTGCCTTTCGTGTGAACGTGTCGTCAGTGAGACGGAGCGTGCTTGCCGATGGTCGGCATGTCAGCGCCGATGCCCGGCATGTCGCGCCCGGGAAGGAGGCTGTGCCAGTAGAACGACTGGAACATCAGCTTCCCCATGTGGTTGAGGCGGGACTCCTTGAGCAGTGGCAGTCCGAGCGGTCCGGGATAGTGGCCGGGCAGCGGTTCGGTGTCGTAGTTGAAGTCGATGAGCAACGCCTTCGAAAAGCCGGTCTCGATGAAACAATTGGCGTGCCCATCAAAACGGGCGGGCAGCGGTCTCTCTTCGATGAACGCCTCGATGTTCTCGAGAAGCACGTCACCTTCGAAGTGGGTCACCGATCCGGCCTTGGAGGTCGGTACGTCTGCGGCATCGCCGATCACGAAGATGTTCGGTTTCACCAACGACTGGAGCGTGGCGTTGTCGGTTGGAATGAATCCGAGTTCATCACCAAGCCCCGGCGACTCCTCGACATAGGCGGCACCGCCATGCAGCGGGATGACAACGGCGAGGTCGTATGGAATTTCACGACCGTCGTAGCCAACCAAGACCTTACGCGCTTCGTCGACTTCGCCGGTGTTGAACTCGGTGATGACTTCGATGCCCTTTTTCTCCAGGAGATCGCCAAATGCCGCAGCTGCGACGGGTTTGGTGAACGCTCCATCGAGCGGCGTCACGTAGGTGATCGTGATGTCATCACGAACGCCTCGTTCGGTGAAATACCAGTCAGCGAGAAAGGCAAACTCCAACGGTGCCACCGGGCACTTGATCGGCATGTCGAACACGTTGATCACGAGATGACCGGAGGTGAACGTTTCGAGACGTTCGGCCAAGGCCGTCGCCCCTGCCATGTCGTAGAAGGTGAAGACGTCCTTCATCCAGCCCTCCCCGAGAAGTCCCTCG
>JBBQUN010000185.1:0-9618 GCA_038212405.1 Acidimicrobiales bacterium
CAGTTGTGCCACGGATGAACGTAGACACCGTGCTGGACCGAAACGTTGGCCCACAGGTTCGCCTTGGCGAAGTCGGCATCGCCGGCGAACGTGAGCAGCGGCATCTGCACCGGTCCGGTCTGGTTGATGGAGAGGCCGTGACTCGAGGCCTGAACCGCCAAGCCATCACGTAGCCGTTGACCGGTCGACACCATCGTGGTGAGGGCCTCGCCGGACGCCAGCTCGTCAACCGTCGCCAACGAGGCGGCCATGGCGACGGCGGAGAACCAGAATGACCCGGTCACATAGATCTTCGATGCACCGTCTCGGAAGCGATCGTTGCCGAGCACGGCCGCCAACGGATGCCCGTTGGCGATCGCCTTGCTCCAGGCTGAGAGATCGGGCTTCACACCAACGGTCTCCCAGCTGCCACCGTTGGCCAACCGAAAGCCACAGCGCACGTCGTCGAGGATGAGCGCAGCGCCGGTGTCGTCGCAGATGCGGCGCAACCCGCGAGCGAAGTCGGGATCAACCAGTTCCTGATCGTGGCGAGCATCGTGACGGAAGGGTGACACCACGATCGCGGCGAGGTCGTCACCTGCTCGCTCGACGGCGGCGGTGACCGAGTCGAGATCGTTGAAGGTGTAGTGGTCGAGGTGTGCCCGATCCTCGGGCATCACGCCATTCGGGTTCGGCGTACACCAGGGCGCAGCACCGTGATAGGCGCCGGTGGCGACGAGCACCTTCCCCTTTTGGGTGGCGGCACGGGCGATCGTCACACACATGGTCGTTGCGTCGGTGCCGTTCTTGGCGAAGATCGCCCAGTCCGCATGATCGACCCGCTCGACCAGACGCTCGGCCAGTTCCACCACCACCGTTCCTGGCCCGTTCTGGCAATCGGCGAGCGCAGCCTGTGCGGCGGCGGCAGCCTCGACGGCAGGGTGGCGGTGGCCGAGAATGATCGGCCCGTAGCTGCACATCAGGTCGACGTACTCGTTGCCATCGACGTCCCACACGTGGCAACCCTCGCCGCGGGCCATGAACTGAGGGAAGCCGTCCGGCAGACTATTGACACTTTGATGGCCCCACATGCCGCCGGGAATGACCGACTTGGCACGAGACCGCCAGTCGAGATCGAGCGCCAGTTTGGTCGTGGTGGTGATGGACATGGATCGCTCCTTGATGGATTCGCCGGCGACTCAGCGGCCGACGACGTTGACTTCTTCGGGAAAATGGCAGGCGACGAGATGGCCGACGCCGGGATCGGTCAAGAGTGGTTCGACCTCGGCGCAGATCGACTCGGCCCGCCAGCATCGTGTCCGGAAACGGCAACCGGATGGCGGATCGGACGGGCTCGGTACTTCGCCCTCGATGACGATGCGCTCGCGCTTGCGTTCGAGGATCGGGTCGGGAATCGGTGCTGCTGCCAGTAACGCCTGGGTGTAGGGATGGGAGGACCGCTCGTAGATGTCGGCGTTGGTGCCGATCTCGACGATCTTGCCGAGGTACATCACGGCGACTCGATCCGAGAGGTGGCGAACGACAGAGAGGTCGTGAGCAATGAAGAGATAGGCCAAGCCGAGGTCGTCACGCAGACCTTCGAGCAGGCGAATGATCTCGGCTTGGATACTGACGTCGAGCGCGGAGACCGGCTCGTCGAGCACGATCATTTCGGGGGAGAGCGCAAGGGCACGGGCGATGCCGATGCGCTGGCGTTGCCCACCGGAGAACTGGTGTGGAAAGCGATCGAGATCCGACGTTCGGAGCTGGACCAGTTCGATCAGTTCCTCGACCCGCGGATCAATGGTCGAAGGTTCGTGCCCGTGCACGATCAGCGGTTCGGCCAGCGTCTGGCGAACCGTCATTCGAGGGTTGAGCGACGCTTGCGGGTCTTGGAACACCATCTGGAACCGGGCACGCGACCGACGAAGATCCTCGCTGCCGAGCGTGGTGAGGTCGACACCATCGAACACGACCGAACCGGCAGTGGGAGGCAGGATCTGCATGACGCAGCGGGCGGTGGTGCTCTTGCCGCATCCCGACTCGCCGACGAGTGACAGGGTCTCCCGCCTCGACAGGTCGAACGAGACGCCCGAGACCGCCTGCACTGGGTTGCCGCCTCGACGAAGCAACGTTCCTCGCCCGGCGAATTCCTTGATCAAACCGTCGACGGCCAACAGCGGCCGGCTCGACGAATCGGCGTCTGCTTGGTTCGTCATGGCATTGACCGCACGACGGGAGCGAGTGTGCACGCCACTTCGGTGACACCAACGCTGCGCAGCGTCGGATCGTCATGACGACAGGCGTCGGCGACGTGACGGCATCGCTCCTGAAACGAACAGCCGGGTGGGAGGTCATCGAGGGATGGCGGAGCGCCGCCGATCGGTTCCAATTCGGTCCGGATGTCGAGACGGGGGAGGCAGGCAAGCAAGCCTGCGGTGTAGGGGTGCTCATGGCGGTAGAAGACGTCCTCGACACCGCCTTGCTCGACGATGCGTCCTGCGTACATGACGTTCACCCGATCGGCGACACCGGCGACCACGCCGAGGTCGTGGGTGATCATGGCGATCGCGAGCTCCCGCTCGGATCGGATACGGGCGAGCACGTCGAGAATCTGTGCTTGAGTCGTGACGTCGAGCGCAGTGGTTGGTTCATCGGCGATCAACAGGTCGGGCTCGTTGGCCATCGCCATCGCGATCATGACTCGCTGGCGCATGCCGCCCGAAAGCTCGTGCGGGTAGGCCCTCATTCGTGCTTGGGGGTTTGGCAACGAGACCAAGTCGAGCAGCTCGAGGACCTTCTCGTTGACGTCTCGGCGTGAGCCTCGCTGGTGGACGATGACGGCCTCCCCCAGCTGCCTACCGATGGTGTGGGCCGGATTGAGCGAAGTCATTGGATCCTGGAAGATCATCCCGATTCGTCCGCCCCGAAGGCGACGCAACGTGGACTTGGGTGCGCCGATCAGCTCGCGACCCTTGAAGGTGATGGAGCCTTCGACCTGAGCAGTGGGGCCGTGCAGCCCAAGGACCGAGAGCATCGAGACGCTCTTGCCCGACCCGGATTCGCCGACGATGCCGACCACTTCGCCCGGTTGCACGGTGATGTTGACGCCGCGGACCGCACGGATCGGACCGCGGGGACCGGTGAACGTGACCTGCAAGTCCTTGATCTCGAGCAGGGGAGCGGTGGTGCCACTGATGGTGTCGCCGGCCAGAGTGTGCGCAGCGATCACGATCGACCTCGAGGGTCGAGGAGGTCGCGCAGTGAGTCGCCAAGGAAATTGAAGGCCATCACGACACTGAGGATGGCGATGCCGGGAGCGAGAGCAATCCACCACTGGAAGAAATTGCGAGCACCTTCATCGATCATGACGCCCCACTCCGGGGTCGGTGGGACGGCGCCGAGGCCGAGAAAGCTCAGCGAAGCGGTCAACAAGACGACCTGTCCGAAGTCCATGGTTGCGTTGATCAAGACCGGTGTGCCGGCAAGAGGCAGGATGTGTCGACGCAGGATGCGACCTCTCGGTACGCCAACCGAGACCGCTGCCTCGATGTGGTCGCGGTTCTTGATCGCCAGGGTTTGTCCACGGAGCAGGCGGGCGTAGATCGGCCACCAGACGACGATGAGTGCGATCACGGTGTTGCGAAGGCCGGGACCGAGAGCTGCGGCAACAGCCATCGCGAGGAGGATCGGCGGAAACGCAAGCACGACATCGCAAATGCGCATGATGATGGCATCAGTCCAACCACCCCAGAAACCGGCGATTGATCCGAGCGTGGAACCGATGAGGACGGTGATGATGATCACGCTGGCCGCCGTCGGGAGTGAATACCGAGCGCCGTACAACATTCGGGTGAAGACGTCTCGCCCGAGGGTGTCAGTGCCGAGGAAATGATCGGCATTCGGCGACAACAGGCGGTCACCGACGGCGGCAAGAGGGTCGTACGGGGCCCAGAAATCGACGGTGAAGGCAACGATGATCCAGAAGGCGAGCACCGACAGCCCAAAGACGAACTGGGGTCGGCGAAGGGCCTGGCGAAACCGACCCTCGACTGGCGTGTTGGTCGCCGCAACGAGGGGTTCGAGGGCAACGGTCATGAGAGTCGAATCTTCGGGTCGACGACGGCATACAGCACGTCGGTCACGAGGCTGGTGAGGAGGAAGATGATGCCGCCGAGAATGCACACGCCGTTGATGGCCGGATAGTCAAGCCCTCGTGTCGAGTCCACGGCATAGGACCCGATGCCGTTCCACGAGAAGATCGTCTCGGTGAGCACGGCGCCGGTCAGCAAAGAGCCGAACGACAGGCCGAGAATGGTCACGACAGGGAGGAGGGCGTTGCGCAGCACGTGCCGGAACATCACGGCCCGCTCGGTCAGGCCCTTGGCTCTGGCGGTGCGGACGTAGTCGGAGAAGAGCTCGTCGAGCATCGCCGCTCGAACGAGGCGGGACACGATGCCGGTGAGGCCCCAGCCGAGCACGAACGCCGGCAGGATCAAGCGTTCCAGCGTGGCCCAGAAGAGTCCGAAGTCGCCGGCGATGAGCGAGTCGACGGTGAAGAGACCGGTGACGTCTGGTGGCGCGTCAGTTCTCGGGGGTAGCCGACCGGGGCCGGGTAACCAACCGAGTCGGGCGTAGAAGATCGACAGCACGATGAGGCCGAGCCAGAACACCGGGATCGATGAGCCGGTCAATGCGAACAATCGGGCGAGATGGTCGGGCAGCCCGTCTCGGCGGACCGCAGCGGTCACGCCGAGAAGGATGCCCAACAGGGCTCCGAACACCAGAGCAGTGATCGTCAGTTCTGCGGTGGCGGGAAGCCGGTCCAACAGATCTTGCGAAACACTGCTCTTGGTGCGGAACGAGGTGCCCAGGTCGCCCTGGGCAAGGTTGGTCATGTACGACAGGTACTGACCGGCCAACGATTGGTCGAGTCCCCACTCGGCTTTGGCTGCCGCCACCACCTCGGGATTTCCCATGTTCCGCTCGCCAACGATGGAGATGAGCGGATCGGCCGGAATCAACCGGGAGACAAGGAAAGCGATGGTGACGATGCCAATGAGCAAGAACGGCGCGATGGCCAGTCTCTTCAGTACGAATCGGGCCATGAGGGATCAGCCGAGGCCGAGGATTCCGAGTTCGAGATTGCAGCACGCACTGTTGTGCATGTTGGTGATGTCGGCGGCGTAGGCCTGTACCAGCTGCGGGTTGACGAGGGGGACGATGACACCATTGTTCATCATCTCCTGTCCGAGCTGCGTGTAGAACCCCTCGATGGTGGCGGAATCCGCAGCCAAAGCCTGGGCGAGCAGGTCGACCTCGACCGGATCGAGGAGCGGCGTTCCTGCCTCACCACCGCCGGCACGATTGGCCCATGATCCGCTCTCGACCTCGCCGAAGTAGCTCACGTACTGGCTCGAGTCGGTGTGGTCAGGAGCGAAGTAGACGGCGGTGACGGGAATGCCTTCGGCGTTGATGCGGTCGATCCACTGCGGGAACTCGACGGGAGCGAGCTCGAGCTCGACGCCGATCTCCTTCAGATCCTGCTGGACCTTTTGCATCATGGTGTCGAAGTCGACGCCGTAGACGTTGACGGTCGGGTACATGGCCTCGACGGTGAACCCGTCGGCGTAGCCGGCTTCGGCCATCAAGGCCTTGGCCTTCTCGAGGTCCTGGCTTGGTAGAGGAAGCGAAGCGCTGCCGACGAACCCGTTCGGAATCGGCGAGGCCTGCAACTTGCCTGCACCGCCGACGGTGACATCGAGGATGCCGTCGTAGTCCAGGGCCAGCTTCATTGCCTCTCGCACCTTCGGATCGGCGATGCCTTCGGCTCCAACGGCTCCGGGGCTGAAGGCGACGTAGACGTAGTTGTAGGAGTCGACGGTCTTGACGACCACGTTCGGATCACCTTCGAGCTGTGACACCGAATCGAAGTTGATCTGCATGGCGATGTCGACGTCACCGGCCTGGAGCTGCTGCAGCTGAGCGGTGGAGTCGGCAACCTGCTTGATGGTGACCTTCGGGAAGGTTGCCGGGGTGCCCCAGTAGTTCTCGTTGCGCTCGAGTACCAGCGAATCGCCGTCGGTGTAGGAGGCGAGAACGTACGGGCCGGATCCTGCCGAGTTCGAAAGGAACCACTCCTCCGCCTTGTCGCTGGTGTCGGCGCCGACGCCAGCAACAGCGCTGCCGTCGGCTTCGGCGACCGCCGAGTTGATGATGCTCAGGTATGCGGCGCTCACGATGGCGAGGAAGGCCGAGTTCGGTGACTCGAAGGTCACGATCACGGTTTGGTCATCCGGCGTCTCGATGCCGGTGTAGCCCGCCATCAGGAACGACGGAGGTCCGGCCACATTGGCGAGACGCTCCCACGACCACTTCACGTCGGCCGAAGTGATCGGCGTGCCATCGGCGAACACCGCATCGGGGTTCAGGTTGAACGTGAACTCGGTGCTGTCGGCGTTGACCGCCCAGTCAGTGGCGATGCGTGGCACCCGCACCGTCGGGTCGTTGGGGTCGATCCCGATCAGGGTCTGATAGGTGGCAGTCAGATAGATCTGGCAGGTGTCGCAGAAGGAACGGGACGGATCGAGCGTCTGGATGTCCATGTCTCGGGCAATGATCAGCTCGCGGGCGGCGTCGCCGCTTCCGCTTTCGTCGCCGCCGTCGGAGGAGGCACCGTCGGAGGAGGCACCATCCGAACTGTCACTGTCACTGCCAGTGGCAGAGCCGTCGGATCCCCCATCGGACCCACCGGTGCCAGCGCTATCGCTGCCTCCGCCACATGCTGCGGCGAACAACATGAGGGCGAAGAAGATGGCAAGAAGCGACGCTCTTGGTCTTGCTCCCTTGTCGCGGTCGAAGTCGTCGGTCTCGAGCATCAGCACTCCCAGTGGTATTTATTTCGGACGTTCGTGCAAGTATCATCACGAGTGTGACATCCGTCAAACGCCGTCGCGTTACGGTGTTGTGAACAGGCTGGGAACCAGCCGATCGGCCGTAGCGGTGACCATCGAAGGAGATCATGCCGAAGATCGTTGATCACGAAGAACGTCGACAGCAGCTCGTCGAAGCGGCATGGCGCTGCATCGATCGTCTGGGAATCGACAGCGTCACGGTCCGCGAGATCGCAAAGGAAGCGGGCTATTCGTCGGGGACGTTGGCTCACTACTTCAAGAACAAGGACGACATCCTGCGCTCCGCGCTCGAACGGGCCGACGACAACATCGGGCGCCGCATCGCCGCGCTTCCCGATGAACTGGGGCCGTTGACGATGCTCGGGCGGATCCTGCGTGAGTCCTTGCCGCTGGATGACGAACGCCGCTTCGAGTTGACGCTCGACGTCAACTTCTGGGCACGGGCGCTCAATCAGCCGGCCCTGCGTGAACTCCAACACGCCGATCACGATGCCTGGCGGTCGCGGGTGCGGTCCGCCGTGCAGGCCGCCCGAGACGCAGGCGAGCTCCCTGACGATCTCGCCGATGATGAACAGACCGACATTCTCGTCGCCTTCGTCGACGGCATCGGGCTGCAGGCCCTCGTCTATCCCGAACTCATGACCCATGAGCGAGTCGAGCATTTGCTCGACGCGCAGATTGCCCATCTCGCTGGAGGAAAACCATGACCGACCCATCCAACCGACCGCCCATTCCGCGGCGTGGCACGCCCGAACGGACGGCGCTGGCCGAAACGCTGACCGATCGGGCTCGTTTCATGCGGACCGAGACGGTTCGGCTGTCTCGTATCGCAGGCGCGGGTCACTACTCGGCGAGCTTCTCCGCCGCCGAGCTCATCGTTTCGCTCTACTACGGCGCCATGCGAATCGATCCGACTCGTCCGAGGTGGGCTGATCGCGATCGGTTCGTGCTGTCGAAAGGACATGCTGCCATCGGGCTCTACCCGCTCCTCGGTGACCTCGGTTACTTCGACCCGGCGTTGCTCGACGATTTCACCAAGATGGGTAGTGCGTTCGGCGACCACCCCGACATGAACAAAGTGCTGGGTTGTGACTTCTCCGCCGGTTCGCTCGGGCACGGATTGTCGGCATCGCTCGGGATCGCCCTGGCCGGTCGAATGCAGGGGAGCGACCACCGCACCTACTGCATGGTGGGCGACGGCGAACTGGCCGAGGGTCAGATCTGGGAGGCGGCGATGGCCGCCGGTCATCACAAAGCGGGCAACCTCGTCGCCATCGTCGATCGCAACCAACTCTGCATCGACGGTTTCACCGACGACGTCATGACCGTGGAACCGCTGACCGATCGGTTCACGTCGTTCGGTTGGGATGTGCGACGTATCGACGGACACGATCTCGATGCCATTCTCGACACGCTCTCCGACATGGGTCGCGATCCAGTCGGCACCCCACGTGTGATCATCGCTGACACCATCAAGGGCAGAGGAGTGGAGCGTATGGAATTGTCGACGCACTGGCACGTCGGCAACCTCGTCGGACAGGACTACGACGACGTCATGGCCGAGCTCGAAGCCGGTCTCTCACCGAAGGCATCACGATGACTGATCACGCTGCGCCAACGACCACGACCGACCCGGTCACCGAGATGCAAGACACCAGCGAGGTCTTCCGGGGCACTGCCGGCGGCGATCACTCGTTGCGTGACAAGCGATCGGTCGATGGCAGTGACACCAGCGCCATTCCCGCCTTCGTGTTCGGCGAAGAACTGGCCGATCTCGCCGACCACGATCCTCGCATCGCCGTTCTCACGGCCGATCTCGCCAAGGCCAACCGGGCCACCGACTTCGCCGATCGTCACCCTGAACGGTTCGTCAATGTTGGCATCGCCGAGAAGAACATGATCACCGTTGCCGCCGGTATGGCAGCCAGCGGCATGATCCCGTTCGCCGCAACGTTCTCGTCGTTCGCCGCGCTGCTCGGCTGTGAGCAGATTCGCACCGACTGCGCCTACCCCAATCTGCCGGTGCGGGTCGTTGGCCACCACTCGGGGATGTCGATGGGCTTCTATGGCACCAGCCATCACAGCCTCGAGGATCTCGGGATTCTTCGCTCGATCGCCAACCTCACCGTGGTGTGCGTGAGTGATGCCAACCATCTGCGGGCGGTGCTTCGAGCGAGTCTCGAACACGAGGGCGCAATGTACCTGCGCCTCGGTCGAGGCCGCGACCCCGAGGTCTATGCCGAGGTGCCCGACATCGAGTTCGGCAAGGCCGTGCAGCTGCGCACCGGTTCCGACCTGTCGATCCTCACCACCGGTTCCGAGGTCTACCCGACCCTGCAGGCCGCCGAGGTGCTGGCCGCTGAGGGAATCAGCGTTGCGGTGTGGGATGTCCACACCATCAAGCCACTCGATCTCGACGCCGTTGCACTCGCTGCAGGCACGGGGGCCTTGCTCACCGTCGAAGAGGCCAACCGCACCAACGGCCTGGGAACTGCCGTGGCCGAGGCCCTGCTCGAAGGCGGCTTCGGTGGCAACACGCGGTTCTACCGTCATGGCGTGCCCGACGAGCACGTACCGATCGGTCCTCCAGGCGCCCTGTACGCGCACTACGAACTCGACGCCCCCGGCATCGCCAACGTCGCCCGCCGCTTGTTGTCCTGAGGCGCGCCGAAGGTCGGGAACCGTTGGCGGTATGCGAGGGTGTGCCGATGACGACTCGGCTGCT
>JBBQUN010000186.1:0-9489 GCA_038212405.1 Acidimicrobiales bacterium
CGGTGCTTCCTACTGGCTCACCCAGGTCCACACCCAGCAAGTGGCATCGAACCAGCTACGAGCCATCGAGAACGATCGTTGGGTCCTGATGGTCGGCCCGACCGGCATGAGCGCCGTCATCGAGCCCGACGGCACGTTGCAGCAACGAACCGACATCGGCGAGCGGGCCATCCTCTATGCCACCGTCGAGATGCGGACCGGACGGACATTGGCCAGTCTCGTTGGGCTCTGGCCGGTACTTTGTTACGGCATCGCCTCGGCGGCGTTGGGTCTGTGGCAACTGAAGCGGCCCAGCAGTCCGCCACTGGCAACCATCTCGCCAACCGCGGTCGACACGCCCAGCCGCGTCGACCCTCTTTCCCCTGGAGCCGAATCTTGAGCATCGACCAGACCGCCGCCTGGAACGCCGTCGCCGAAGCCGCCAAACCAATCACGCTTCGAGCCCTGTTCGCCGACGATCCCGGCCGGGCCGAGCGATACTCCTTCACCGCCGGCGACCTGACGGCCGATTTCTCCAAGCACTGGCTGACCGACGACATCATCGCTCGCCTTGTTGGCCTGGCCAACGAGGCCGGTCTGAGCGAGCGCACCGAGGCCATGTTCAGCGGTACCCACATCAACTCCACCGAAGACCGCGCCGTACTACACACCGCGCTTCGTCGCCCGGCAGATGCCCCGCTCGAGGTCGACGGCCAAGACGTCACCGCCGACGTCCATCAGGTACTCGATTCGATGAGCGCCTTCGCCGATCGAGTCCGATCGGGCGAATGGTTGGGCCACACCGGTCAGCGCATCCAGACCATCATCAACATCGGTATCGGCGGCTCCGACCTCGGGCCGGCCATGACCTACCGAGCCTTGCGACCCTACGTACAGGCCGGGCTCGAGGTTCGCTTCGTGTCCAACGTCGACCCGGCTCATCTCACGATGGCGCTCGCCGGGATCGACCCGGCGACCACGCTCTTCATCATCGCCTCCAAGACCTTCTCGACCATCGAGACCATCTCGAACGCCAAGGCAGCACGATCCTGGTTGGTCGACGCACTCAGCTCCGGTGCGCTTGTTGCCGATGATCCGGCAGCCGGACCGATCGTTGCCAAACACTTCGTTGCCGTGTCGACCAACGCCGAGCGGGTCGCCGACTTCGGCATCGACACCACCAACATGTTCGGCTTCTGGGACTGGGTCGGCGGCCGTTACTCGGTCGACTCAGCGATCGGCCTTTCGCTCATGATTGCAATCGGCCCCGAAGCGTTCCGGGACTTCCTTGCTGGGTTCCACACGATCGACGAGCACTTCCGCACCACCCCGATCGAACGCAACGTGCCGGCTCTGGCCGGGCTGATCGGTGTGCTCTATCGCAACTTCTACGACCTTCCGACCTATGCCGTCCTCCCCTACGCACAGCAGCTCGATCGCTTCGCCGCCTACCTCCAGCAACTCGACATGGAGTCGAACGGCAAGCAGGTACGCCTCGATGGCACCCCGGTCACCTACGAAACCGGGCCGATCGTGTGGGGCGAGCCGGGAACGAATGGACAGCATGCGTTCTACCAATTGATCCATCAGGGGACCACGATCATTCCGGCCGACCTGATCGGGTTCATGGCGTCGCCGAGTGACGTCGACGCCGGCGGAGCCCTCGGCGAACTCCACGATCTGCTGATGGCCAACCTGTTCGCCCAGTCCGAGGCGCTGGCGTTCGGCAAGACCGCCGACGAGGTGCGAGCCGACGGAGCCGACGAGGCGCTGGTCTCGCACCGCACGTTCCCTGGGAACCGCCCGACGTCGGTGATCCTCGCCGATCAGCTCACGCCGTCGGTGCTCGGTCAACTCATCGCGCTCTACGAACACAAGGTGTTCACCCAGGGCGTCATCTGGGGCGTCAACAGCTTCGACCAGTGGGGCGTCGAGCTCGGCAAGGTCCTGGCAACGGCCATCGGTGCCGAACTGACCTCCGCTGTCGAACCGTCGCTTGCCCACGACTCGTCGACGAACGCCCTCATCAACCGCTATCGGGCGTTCCACCAACGCTGAACCCCACCGCCCGTGCCGCCCGTACCACCCGACCATGGGGCCGAATCTCACATTCAGCTGCGTTCGCTCTAGCGTCTATCGGGCATGACCGCCTTGCCCGCCATCGACATCGTCGGCCTGACCAAGGTCTTCGATCGGTCTGGACAGCATCTGGTTGCCCTCGATGGGCTTGACCTGCGAGTCGAGGCCGGCGAGTTCGTCAGCCTCATCGGACCCAGCGGTTGCGGCAAATCGACACTGCTCCGAGCGGTGTGCGGGCTGCTTCCCATCGATGGCGGGTCGATCTCGATCGGCAAGGAAAGCCCAATCGAGGCCAAGCAGCGTAAGCACTTCGGCTTCGTACCGCAGACCCCAGCACTGCTCGACTGGAAAAACGTGCGAGACAACGTGCGACTCCTCCAAACGGTCAACCGATCCGCAGCCGACAACGATGCCCACCGCGCCGACAACGAAACCGACGACATCGACGATCTGATCGAGCGAGTGGGGCTGACAGCGGCCGCCTCGGCCATGCCCCGTGAGCTGTCGGGCGGCATGCAACAGCGTGTGAGCCTCGCCCGTGCGTTCGCCCTACGAGCGCCTGTCCTCATCATGGACGAACCGTTCTCGGCTCTCGACGAGATCACGCGGGCCGACATGCGGTACCTCCTCCTCGAGCTCTGGCGCGAAACGCAGGCCACGGTGCTCTTCGTGACCCACAACATCGACGAGGCCATCGTGTTGTCCGACCGTGTCGTCGTACTCGCCGGTCAGCCCGGCACGGTTGTCGCCGACGTGCAGATCAAGTTGGGCCGACCCCGAGCCGAGGGGATCGAGGACGATCCGATCTTCCACGCACACGCAGCCTCGATCCGGCGGGCACTGCACGAAGGGCATCGATGATGCGGCACGAAGGGCATCGATGATGCGGCAGCGCGTCCTTCTCTCCGTTGCCCCGTTCACGGGCATCGCCGGGTTCTTCGCCCTGTGGGAGCTCTATGTACGCCTCTTCGACGTTCGCCCTCTGACGTTGCCGGCGCCGTCGCGCATCATCGTGCATGTGCTGGAGAATCTCGGGTTCTACGCCGAGAACGCCGTGGTCACCGTCACCGAGGCAGCGATTGGTCTCGTCCTCGCGTTCCTCATTGCCATGGTCGTCGCTACCGCGATGGCGCATTCGGCGTTCGTCGAGCGGGCGTCGTGGCCGGTCCTCGTCCTCATCCAGTCGACACCGATCGTGGTCTTGGTACCGGTCTTCATTCGCTGGCTCGGCTTCGGTATGGCCCCCAAGATCGCCATTGCTGCACTCTTTGCGTTCGTGCCGTTCGTGTCGAACGCGGTCACTGGCTTACGATCGGTCGATGCCGACCGGCTCGATCTCCTCCACTCGGTTGATGCTTCAGACCGAGAGATCTTTTGGCGGCTGCGGTTGCCGAGTTCGCTTCCTTCGCTCTTCGCAGCGGGCCGGATCTGTATTGCCCTGGCGCTGATCGGAGCGGTGATCGGCGAGTACTACGGGTCCTCTACCGCCGGCTTGGGAACGATCAGCCAACGAGCAGCGAGTCGTGCGTTCGTCGACCAGCAATGGGGCTCGATCTTCGTCGCCTCGTTCGTTGGGATCACCGCAACCCTGCTGCTCCTCGCCTGCGAGCGACGAGTGTTGCGCTGGCACGCATCGACCCAACAGCGGTGACGACCAGCTCGGCACTCAGCAATCGAGGCCACATCGGCCGGTAGTGTGTTTCAATTCGAGACTGACTCGCTAACGTAGCCGGATGCGTCTGCACTTCGTCCGCCGATTCGCCCCAGCTCTGGCCGTCTTCGCCGTGTTCACTGCTGGTTGTTCGTCGAGCGACTCGGCCGACTCGGCTGACTCCGAAGGCATCAGCGCCGGCGAGGTCGGATCAGTGGAACGATGCGACGCCAACAAGGCCGCGGGAACGATCACGTACCTATCGGGCTTCGACTATGCCGCGTCACCCGGGATCCTCGACGTGCTCGTTGCGTCCGAGCTCGGCTATTTCGAAGAGCTCTGCCTCGATGTGCAGGTGCTTCCTGGCTTCTCACCCGGCAATCTTGCCCTGGTCGCAAGCGGAGAGGCGCAGTTCGCGAACGCGGGCTCGCTCGGCGACGTCTTCACCACCAATGTCAACGGCGAGGCCGACCTCGTTGCCGTCCAGCAGTACGGCAAGGTCGCCATTCAGTCACTCGTCGTTCCCGCGGATTCAGCAATCGAATCGCTGGCCGATCTGCCCGGCACGCTCATGGGTATCAAGGGCGACCTCCCGCCCGACATCGAGATGATGCTGTCGATCGAAGGTGTCAACCGAGGCGACTTCGACGAGCTCGAGGTTCCCTTCGATCCCATTGGGGGCTTCGAACTCGGCATCGATTCGCTGCCGGTCTACAAGAGCAACGAGCCTCGCCAGCTCGATGCCGCTGGGTTCGCCTACCGCACCTTTGATCCCACCGACTTCGGTGTGCCGTCGTCGTTCGGGGTGCTCGCCACCTCGGCATCGTTCCTGAACGATCACCCAACGGCGGTGCAGGACTTCATCCGGGCCGCTTCGAAGGGCTTCGCCTACGCCGTCGACAATCCCGAAGATGCTGTTACCCGGGCCGTCACCAAGATCGATCTCGGCGACAATCAGGCGTTCCTCACCACCGAGTCCGAGACCGGCCGGTGGGAGGTCGAATCCACACTGGTCCTCGAATCGACGGCGAGTGGTGAAGGACCGGGGATCCCCGATCTGACCCTCGCGGGCGAGCAGGCCCAACTCCTCACCGATATCGGCCGATTCGAAGAGCTTCCCGCCTGGGAGTCGATGATCGCGTCCGAGCCTGCCGCCGGCATCTACGACGGCGTTGACCTCATCTGGCCAGCCGACTCCTGACCGTGGTCGAGTATGGCCTGATCTCGCTGGCTGACCATCTCGCCGATCCCACGACTGGCGAACGGATCAGCCAACGGCAGCGACTCATCGAGATCGTCGATCAGATCGTGCTCGCAGAACAGGTCGGACTCGACATCTTCGGGGTTGGGGAGCATCACTTCGGCAATTACATCCTCCCGTCGCCCGAGCTGGTGCTTGCCATGGCTGCCGGCAAGACCGAACGCATCACCCTTGGCACGTCCGTTTCATTGCTCGCGAACATCGATCCGGTCCGCTACGCCGAGAAGCTGGCCGTTCTCGACGTCCTCACCAACGGCCGAGCCGAAGCAACCTTCGCTCGAGGAGCGTCGGAACGCACCGCCGAAGCATTTGGCATCCACAGCTTCGAGGAGCTGCGACCCCGCTTCGACGAGTCGCTTCGACTCGTGCTTCGTTTGCTTTCCGAACCCGAGGTGACGTGGAGGGGCGAGTATCGCACCGGCCTCAACGCCGTTCGGGTGGAACCTCGACCGGTGCAACAGCCCTATCCCACCATGTGGGTTGGCGGCGGCTTGTCGAACGTGTCAGCCGACCTTGCCGCCGATCTCGGCCTCCCGCTCATGCTGCCGAGTCTGTTTCGTTGGCCCATCGATTTCCTCGAGATCGCTGATCACTACCGAGCGCGCAGTCGGTCCAATGGCTTCGAGCCGCGGGTTGGGTTCCCGACGTATCTCCACATCGCCGAGACCACGCAAGCGGCCCAGGCTCGTTGGCGGCCCTACCTCGAGCACTACAGCAAGTTCGCGATGGAGATTCGAGGCAGCTTCGGGCGGCCAACCGATTACGAGTCGCTCCTGCACGGCCCTGCGGTGTGTGGCAGCCCGGCAGAGGTGGCTGATCGCATCAGCCAGATCAATCAAACGTTGTTGCTCGATCGTCAGCAGTTCTTGGTCGACGTCGGTGGACTCCCTTATTCCGTGGTCGCCGAGGTCGTCGAATCCCTCGCCACCGAGGTCCTCCCTCACGTCTCCTGAGATCAGCGATCGACCTGGATCGGCGAAGCCGTGAGGCGACAGCCGAACCAATGTCAGAGCACCAGCGTGACGGGGCCGTCGTTGTGGATCTCGACGTCCATATCAGCACCGAAACGGCCGGTGGCCACGGTGACGCCGAGCGTGCGGAGGTGCTCGGCACACCGGTCGATGAGCGGTTCTGCAACCTCGGGACGTGCGGCGGTGATGAACGATGGCCGGTTGCCTTTGCTGGCATCGCCGTAGAGCGTGAATTGGCTGATCAACAGGATCGATCCTCCGATGTCAGCGACCGACAGGTTCATCTTGTCGTCGGCATCACTGAAGATCCGCAGTTTGACCAGCTTTTCGGCCAGCTTGTCGACCATTGCCTCGTCGTCGCCGTCGGTGATCCCGAGCAGCACGCAAAGACCATCATCGATCGCTCCGATGATCTCGTTGTCGACCGTGACGCTCGCTTTGGTGACTCGCTGCACAACGGCTCGCATGTTCGAGACGGTATCGGCCGAGCGTCCTCGTCTTGGCACGAGCCCGTGACGAACGCGGCATGTCGCAACGGACGGGTATCGCTGAGCGGGAACTCCGCATAGCCTTACACCGTTCTACTCGGCGGTAACCCGCCCCCTCGGCGAATCATCGCTGCAACGGGCAACTTCTGCACTACGGCGGACGATCGCCAAGAAAGTCTCATCAATGCATCCCCTCGAAGACGCTCAGCTGGACGACGCTCAGCTGGAAGACCGGCCACTCCGCCTCGCGTACCTGTCGTACCGGTCGAAGCCGACCGTCGGAGGCCAGGGGATCTACACCCGCCATCTCACCAAGGCGCTCGCCGACCTCGGTCACTCGATCGAGGTCTTTTCAGGCCAGCCGTACCCGGTGCTCGACGAACGAGTGAAACTGACACAGCTGCCGAGCCTCGACATCTTCAACGACCAATACCCCGGCCGCTTCCCGGCCTACTGGGAAATCAAGACCAAAGAAGACCTGCTCGAGATCGCCACCTTCTCCACTGGCAAGTTTCCCGAGCCGCTGGCCTTCAGCTATCGGGCGAAGAAGGCACTCGAACCCCGGGTCGGCGAATTCGATCTCGTGCACGACAACCAGTGCCTCGGCTACGGGATCTTGGGGATCGACAAGATGATCCCAACGTTGGTCACCTTGCACCACCCAATCACGGTCGATCGGCGACTCGAAATGGAGGCCGCCCCCAACTGGCGCAAGCGTCAAAGCATCGGCCGCTGGTACGGCTTCGTGAAGATGCAAGGCCGGGTCGCTCAGCGCATGCCCCGTATCGTCGTGGTATCGGAGAACTCGATCCAGGACATCCACGATGACATGGGCGTCGATCTCGATCGCATGCGACTCGTGCACGTCGGTGTCGATCCCGATCTGTTCAAGCCAATGCCGCAGGTGCAGCGCATTCCTGGCCGGCTGATCACCACGGCATCGGCTGATGTGGAGCTGAAGGGTCTGCGTTTCCTGCTCGAAGCAATGGCGAAGCTCCGCACCGAACGAGATGTCACCCTCACGGTCATTGGTCGGGCAAAGAAGGGTGGCCCCGCCGAGGCGCTCATCGAAAAGCTCGGTCTCGCCGAGCACATCCAGTTCGTGAGCGGCGTGACTGACGAACGGATCGTGGAGCTCTACGCCGAGTCGGAGTTGGCCGTCGTGCCGTCGCTGTATGAGGGCTTCTCGCTCCCCGCCGTCGAGGCCATGGGCTCGGGAACGCCGCTCGTCGCCAGCGACGGCGGTGCTCTCCCCGAGGTGACAGGCAAGGATGGCGAAACGGTGCTGCGCTGCAAGGCAGGCGATGTCGATTCGCTGAAGCGGGCACTCGAACGGGGCTTGGAAGACCCCGAGCTTCGCGACCGAATCGGTGCAGCGGGCCGGGTGCGGGTCAGCGAGCTCTACACCTGGCGCCAGACCGCCATCAAGACGGTTGCGCAGTACCGCGAGGTCCTGGCAATGCGAGCTGGCGCGGATCAGGCTCGCTGATGCTGACCGTCGACTATGAGCGTCTCGCCCTGGAACCTGGCATGCGGGTCCTCGATCTTGGCGCCGGCTTCGGGCGCCATGCATTCGAAACGGCCCGGCGTGGGGCCTCGGTCGTCGCCGCCGACCTTGCATTCGACGAGATGACGGCAACCAAGGACACCTTTGCTGCGATGTTCTTGGCTGGTGAGCTGCCCGAGGGCATCGCGACCGTGACGTTGCAGGCCAACGGCCTCGAACTCCCGTTCCCCGACGGCTCGTTCGATCGGATCATCGCCTCGGAGATTCTCGAACACGTTCCGGACGACCTCGGCGTCATGGCCGAGCTGTTTCGAGTGCTTGCGCCCGGCGGACGACTGGCCGCAACGGTGCCTGCCGCATTCCCGGAACAGATCTGCTGGTGGCTGTCTGACGACTACCACGCGCCGGCCGCTGTCGGCGGGCATGTTCGTATCTACGGCCAGCCTGAATTGCGTATGAAGCTCGAGTCGGTTGGCTTCGAGCCGGGCGATTCGCACCGTGCTCATTCGCTCCACAGCCCCTATTGGTGGCTGAAGTGCGCAGTGGGTGTGCAGAACAATGACAACCCGCTCGTGAAGCAGTACCTCAAGTTCCTCACGTGGGACATCGTGAAGGCTCCGGCGCTCACTCGAACCGCTGACCGCATCCTCAACCCGGTGCTCGGCAAGTCGCGCATCGTGTACGCCGACCGACCGGTTCGCAGATGATCAGCCGCATGACCACCACCGCATGACCACCACCGCATGACCACGATGCAGACACCGTTCGTCGAAGGCATCGTCACCGCCGCCGACCTGCGCGCCACTGCGCACACCATCGTGGAGCTCCAGCTTTCGAGCGGAATGATCCAGTGGTACTCGGGCGGTCACGCCGACCCGTGGAACCACGTCGAGGCAGCCATGGCGTTGGCAACATGCGGTTTCGTCGGGGAAGCCGAACTGGCCTACCAATGGCTGGCCGACCTTCAGCGACCCGACGGGAGCTGGCACAACTACTACACCGCTGATGGCATCGAGGACGCGAAGCTCGACTCCAACTGCATTGCCTACATCGCCACCGGCATCTGGCATCAATGGTTGGTCACCGGCGATCGCTCGATGCTCGAACGCTTCTGGCCAGTCGTCGAGGCGGCGATCGAGTTCGTGCTCGAACTGCAAACCAAGCGGGGCGAGATCATCTGGGCTCGCCACTCCGATGGCATTCCGTGGCAGTACGCACTTCTCACCGGATCGTCCTCGATCAGCCACAGCTTGGCGTGCGCGGTGCAAGTTGCTGACGCCGTTGGCCGGCCCCAGCCCGAATGGGTTGGAGCGCGTGCTCGCCTGGTCGACGTGATCGCCAATCAGCCGAACGCGTTCGAGCCAAAGGCTCGTTGGGCCATGGACTGGTACTACCCGGTCATGACCGGCGCGGTGACCGGCGACGACGGCGCGAAGATGCTGGCAAAAGGCTGGGATACGTTCGTCATGGCCGGCAAGGGTGTGCGCTGCGTGAGCGATCGGCCATGGGTGACCGCGGCTGAAACGTGCGAGTGCGCGCTGGCCCACCTGGCG
>JBBQUN010000187.1:0-9347 GCA_038212405.1 Acidimicrobiales bacterium
CTTGCTGCAGGAACAGGAAGACACCCAAGAACGGCTCCATGACCTTCGTTCCGGACTGTTCTCGGTCGAAGCCTTCGCCGCGGCCCTCGGATCATCGAACAGCAGCAACGCAGAACGTCGTCAGACCACGCTGCTCATCGCCGAATTGGCTCGCCTGCGGGAGCTCGTTGCGGTGACCCGACCTCCCGCCGGGCACTTCGACCTCTCGGCCGAACTGCAGAACATGGTCGAAACACGAGCAGCGCTCCCCGGTCCGCCGATCAACGCACGAATCCAGCCCGACCTGGTCGCCGAAGGCGGCACCCGAGAGGTCCTCGAGGCCGTCCAGAATTTGCTCGACAACGCTCGGCTGCATTCTCTGGGGTCGATCGTGGAGCTGACGGCCTCGGGAACCGGCGACCACATCGCCATCACGATCAGTGACAACGGCGTCGGGTTCGAACCGGCGTTCCTCCCCTCCGTCTTCGAACGAGGTTTCTCGACGAGTGCGGACGGGAGCGGTCTTGGCCTCTTCATCGTGCGGCGAACGGTCGAATCGCTGGGCGGCACGGTCACCGCGATGAATCGGGCAACCGGTGGCGCCCTCGTGCGCATCGACCTGCCATCGGCTCGTCGTCTCGAGTGCAAGGCGCCGATTGCGGTCCCCGCGCTCGATGTCCACACCCTCGACCTACGAGGCGGCTGATGCCCGACACGGTCGACACAGATCAGGTCGACATCGTTCTCATCGATGATCATCCACTCCTGGCGGAAGGGATGGCGGTGCGTCTCGCCGCACGAAGTGTTTCGTTGATCGTGGCCAACGAGCTCACGGAAGTCGCGATCATGTCGCTGATGGCCGACGCTCGCCCTCGGCTGGCACTGCTCGACCACCTCGTGCCTCCGATGGGGGTGACGACGAGTCTCATCGAGCCGATCATCGAGCTCGGCATACCGGTGGTGATCCTCACTGGAACACGCGACGACGCCCTGTGGGGGAGGCTCCTCGGACTCGGCGCCTGCGCCGTCCTCGGCAAAGACGAGCCGATGGATGGCATCATCGAGGCGCTGATCGACGTGCTCGATGGTCGAGCCATTCGAACCTCGCAGGCACTGTCGTACCGAAGGGCATGGCTCGATCACCAGGCGGCACAGCGAGAGCGTTGGCAGCCGTTCGAGGCATTGTCGGCCCGAGAGGGAACCATTCTCTGGGCGCTGTTCGAAGGACGCAATCCGGTCGAGATCGCCGAGGCCGAATTCGTCTCGGTTTCGACGGTGCGTTCCCAGATCAAGAGTGCCTTCCGCAAGCTCGGCGTCAATTCCCAGCTCGAGGCCATCACCATGATCCGAAACCGCGGTTGGTCGCCGACCAGTTCGTCCTCATTAGAGTGACCGAAGTTGCCGATGAGGGGAGTGACCTGATGAATCGAGTTTCTCCAATGCAACCAGAGTTGATCCACGCCGGCCTGCAGATCGGCGCACTCGCCCTGATCGTCGGCGCTGTCATGTCGTTCGTGCAGGGTACGGCACCGGTCTTGGGCGAGCAGCTGCGAGAGGCCCTGCGGCCCATGCTGACCGGATTGCGGGACCGCAGTGACCTGTCGCGGTCCGAACTGGCCGATCGTTCGATGCTGGCCGCCGTCGGCCTCAGCGTCCTGGCGGTACTGATCGATCGCAGCATTGCCGCAGCCCTCATTGCCATCGTGCTCTGGTTCGCCCGGCCCATGGTCGCCCGGATGGTGTCACAGGAGCATCCGATGCTCGCGCTCAGTCAGACCTTCTCCACCGACCTCGTCATCGGTTTGTATCTGCCGATCGCCCTCGCCCAGTTGCTGATGTTTCAGTTGCTGATGGGGGCATCGATGTTTCTGGTGGTGCTCGCCCTGAGCTGGCCCCCCGGCGGCGCAGCAGCGGGCGGCCAGTGGAAGCCGGCGTGGCAGCACATCTGAACCCGCGCCGCTCCCAACAGGCTTCGGTGGACCAATTGGACGAAGCATCGCTGGAATCGGATGCATCGGCCTGGTGGCGACTGTTGGCGATCGCCTCGCTCGCCCATGTGTTCGGCCTCTCGATCACGACGTGGGGCGGCCAAGGCGTCGCGACCTTGCTGGTTGGAGCGACGGCAGTTGCGCTACTCGTCCTGCCCGAGGAGCGGCGTCTCCGAGCACTGTTGCCGATCGTCGTTGTGATCTCGATTTGGTTCGAGGCACCAATACTGGGCAACCACTGGTTGTTGGCCGGCTTCGTCGCTGTCGCCGCGCTGATGGGGCGACCATGGTCCGATGGCTGGCTCGAGCGCACGGCTCCCGGACTTCGCTGGATTCTCCTGGCCTTCTACACGTTCGCTGCCTTTGCCAAACTCAATTCGGGCTTCTTCGACCCCGACGGATCTTGCGCTCGCTTCTTCGCCAACCAGATGCTCGACTTCTATCGCCTACCACTTGTCCCAGCCGATGGTGTCCTTGCTCGGCTGGCGATCTTCGGTGTCGCCGGGATCGAACTGTCGATCCCGATCCTTCTGAGCATCAAGCGGACGAGGCGGTTCGGTGTTCTGCTGGCCATCGCCTTTCACCTCTCGCTCGCCCTCGATCTTCGCCAACACTTCTACGACTTCACGATGATGCTCGTTCCGCTCTTCCTCCTCTTCACGCCTCCTGGTGTACTGAGCGCCTTCGACCGTCGCCTTGGCGGGGTGCGTTCGTGGCGAAGCGCCGGATGGACGACGACACTCGCCGCAATGGTGATCGGATTCTCACTTCCGGTGCCCAGTGCGCTCAAAGGACTTGCCATTCTGACGGCTTGGGTGTTGTGGGCGGTCGTGCTCGTCGCTGTGGTTCGCGCTGCGGTTGCCGCAGTGTTGCGCTCCACTTCGTCGCCGGCAATCGCTCCGATGTCGTTGCGACCATCGATGGCCGGGGCAGTGGTCGTTGCGGTGACGTTGCTCAATGGACTCAGTCCGTACCTCGAACTCAAGACATCCACCAGCTTCAACATGTACTCGAACCTCGTGACTGGCGGGGGCGACACCAATCACTTCGTCGTCCCTGCAACCCTCGGCCTTCGGCCCGCCACCGGCGACCTGGTCGTGATCACCGAGACGGATGACGAAGACCTTGCCGACTACGTCGACAGCGGCTTCGCACTTCCGGCACAGAACCTGGCCGACTATCTCGCACAACATCCGCAGACCTCGGTGACCTACGAACAGGATGGCCGGGTTCGTTCGATCGGTCCGGACGACGCCGCTCCGGACATGCGACGACGACTTCCCCTATTGCAGCGGAAGTTCGCCCTGCTGCGAACGGTACCGCAGGGCGACACCATCGCATGTCAGAACCAGTGGTTGCCGGCGCGCTGATCGGTTACTGCTGCTTGACGACCTTCGCCGGGGAACCAACCGCCACCGAGTGATCGGGAAGGTCCTTGGTGACAACCGAACCGGCGCCAACCGCAACGTGTTTGCCGATGGTGACACCGGGCAACACCACCACGTTGGCGCCGAGCCATGAGCCGGCACCGATGAGCACCGGTTTCTCGGCTGTCGATTGGCGCCCGATGGGCATCGTTGGATCGGCCACGCCATGATTCTGGTCGGTCACATAGACGTTGGGGCCGAAGAACACGTCGTCTTCGATCGTGATCGAGTAGTGGCCGACGATGCTCGAATGACGCCCGATCAAACAGCGATCACCGATCCGCACGATGCCCTCGTGCAGCAGCTCCTGCCCCGGCACCATTCCTGCACTCAGCGACACGTACGGTCCGATGAGCGTGTCTCGCCCAATCTGGATGGCCGCTTCGCCAAAAAGCGCCGCCGGTGGGAAACACAGCCACGAGCCCTCGCCAAAGGCAGCGAAGCGACGACCCCGCCGGGTGTTCGCCGTGATGGCGCCACGCTGTGACAGCCATTCGAAACCGCCGAGGATCAGATCAGACCGCGTGGGGCGGTCGAACTGTTGCCGTTTCACCAGTGTTCGGCCAGCGCAACGGCAATGCCGGCAGCAATTGCTGCATTGTTTTCGGCGAGAGCGAGATTGGTGGGAATCGAATCGCCATCGGTTGCCTCGGCAAGCGCACCCAGAATGGCTGGGGTCACCGCATTGCCAGTGACCCCCGAGGCCGCTGCCGTTGCCAGCGCCTGATCGACCGCACCGCTGATGCGGTCGAAGCCGATGGCCGCGGCTTTTGGCACGGGGGCGACCACCAAGATGCCGCCACCTCCCATGGCCCAGTGGGCCCGAGCGATGGCCGCAACCTCGGCTGCGGTCTCGACGCGATGCGGAACCGGCAATCCGCTGCTGCTGGCGTGAAAGGCCGGGAAGTCATCACACTGCCAACCGAGCACCGGGACGCTGGCGGTTTCGAGCCGTTCGAGTGTTGCCGGCAGATCGAGGAAGACCTTGGCCCCGGCCGAGACGGTCACGACCTGATGCGTTGCCAGCGCATCCAGGTCGGCGCTGATGTCACCCGACTGTTCCCAGCCGCGGTGGACGCCGCCAATCCCGCCGGTGGCGAAGACCTCGATCCCGGCTTGGGCCGCAATGGCCAGCGACGCCGAGACGGTGGTGGCCCCGTACGCCCAGGCTTGGCCGACCGCAACGCTGATATCTCGGGCTGCGACCTTTTGGGCTGGGCCGCAAATGACCTCAGGGTCAGCGGCCCCGATCGAGATGCGCCCGTTGAGCACTGCGGTCAGCGCAGGCACCGCTCCCCCATCGATCACCGCCTGCTGGCACCGTTGCAGGGCTTCGACGTTGAACGGGGCCGGAAGGCCGAGGTGCGAGAAGATCGTGGACTCCAACGCAACGATCGGCGTCGCCGAATCGACGGCGTCGGCGACCTCGGGCGAGAGCTCGATTTCGACTGCGGTCATTCCAGCACCCATTCCACCCCGTCGGGGGTATCGCGAACTTCGACCCCCGCCTTCGCCAACTCGTCGCGCAGCAGGTCCGAAAGGTCATAGCGCTTTTCTTCGCGAACCGCTCGTCGCAGCTCGAGCGTGGCCGCAACGACCGGTCCGATCGCCTCCCGTGGATCACGCAACCCGGCAACCGCAGCCGAGCCCAGACGAGAGATCATCGAACGCAACGACGCCCGGGCGCGGTCGTTGTGATCGTTCTGCGTGGTGTCGGACGACCACGTCTCGATCGCACCCTCCAACCCCAGCACGGCGCCAACCGCTCCGCTCGCATCGCCTGCCGCCATGGCCGCGTCGAACGCTGCTTCGTGTTCGGCGATGTCATCGAGCAGGGTTGGTCCACCGGCGCTCCCGGTGGGGCGCGTGGCTCGCTCGGCAGGAGCCGCCGAGTCGGCCAGACCGGTCACCAGTGCCGGACGTTGCTCGTGATCGGGTGACCGGAGGGCATCGATCGAAACGGTGAGACCGGCTTCGATCCGACTGGACTGCCCGTTGGTACGAAGGGTCACCGCACCTTTGCCAACCACCTCGGCGGTGTTGGCGTCGAGGTCGAGGATCAGCGCCGTGTGTTCGTCGATCCCGAGGATGAACTGTTCGGGTTCGAGCTGGGTTTCGAGTTGTTGCAATCGGGTTTCGCCCAAGTAGCAGAACCGAGTGTCGTGGTTGCCGCCCTCGGTGTTGTCGTAGTGCGGAATGACCGCCACCGGGAGTCCGAGTGGCGTGAGGAGGTCGAGTCCTGGTTGCCAGACCGGCTCGGCCCCGACCTTGTAGATCTCATAGACCGGCACGGTTCCGACCCCGAGCGTCAACACCGCAGCCGAGGAAAACACCAGAGTGCCGCCCCGTTCGAGCTTGTCGGCGAGGAGCGCGGGCAGCGAACTCTGGCGCCACTGCCGCAATGCATAGGTGGGGCTGCCGGGTCCGGCAAAGACCCAGTCGGCCTGGCGAACCCTGGCCAGACCGGCTTCGACGATGACCGGATCGATACCCTCGATCCTCGGCAGCCCGGCCGATTCGACGTCTCTGCCGATCGAGTCGGTGAAGAATTGGAGCGTCTTCTCGACGAGGATGTCGCGATTCTCCTGGAACCCGAACGGCGTGTCGAGCATGACGGCCTTTGGCGAGGCCAGTCCGATGCGATCGAAAATGGCTCGATGCGGCTTGATCATGGTGGGAGCCGTTTCGCCGGAGCCCATCAGTACGAGTACTCGAGGAGTTGTCACGAGCATCTACGCTAACGTTCGCCCGTGGTAGAGACAGCACCCGAGTGGATGACAGCAATGCAACTCGCCGCGGAGTTGGCCGCTCGTCGGATCTCCGCCGTCGAGGCGCTCGACGCCCATCTGGCTGCGTTCGATGAGCGCAACCCCGCCATCAATGTGGTGGTGACCATCGATGCCGAACGTGCCCGCTCCGAGGCTGCCGCAGTCGACCGCGCCCGATTGGCGGGTACGGCGCTCGGTCCGCTCGCCGGGGTCCCGATGACGGTCAAGGACTCGCTCATGACCGCTGGCATGCGCACCACCTCGGGCGCGCCGGAGTTGTCCGATTTCGTGCCGAGCGTCGACGCGGCGCCGGTTGCCCGACTGCGAGCGGCGGGTGCGGTCATCTTCGGCAAGACGAATCTGCCGTTGTACGCCGGCGATACGCAGAGCTTCAACGAGATCTTCGGTACGTCGAACAACCCGTGGGATCTCGCCCGAACCGTTGGCGGAAGTTCTGGCGGTTCGGCGGGAGCATTGGCGGCCGGACTCACCTCGCTCGAGGTCGGCAGCGACATCGCCGGATCGATCCGCAATCCCGCAGGCATGTGCGGCGTCGTTGGCCACAAGCCCAGCTACGGCATCGTGTCGGCCAAGGGTCAGATTCCCGGTCCTCCCGGCACGCTGACCCAGGCCGATCTCGCCGTCGTCGGCCCGATGGCTCGCACGGTTGCCGATGCTGCGATGGCGCTCGACCTGCTCGCAGGACCCGATGATTGGCACGACCGAGCATGGTCGCTGACCCTGCCGGGCCCCCGAACCGCAGATCCGGCGGCCATGCGTGTGGTGGTCATGGCCAGCGACCCGTACTGCCCGGTCGATCCCGAGATCGAGGCGGCCATCACCAGGGTGGCCGACGAACTCGAGTCGCTCGGTGCCACCGTCAGTTACGAAGCTCGGCCCGAACAGTTCGATTTCGCCAAGGCCGATCGCACCTTCTGGGCGTTACTCGGTGGCGCGCTGTCAGGTGCCTACAGCGTGATCGAACTCGACGCCATGGCGCAGCATGCAGCGGATGGCAACCAGTACAGCGGCGAGCTCGGCGTCGACCAGTCGTGGCTGCGACATCGGGAGTGGTTGACCAACAACGAACGTCGCCTCCAGATGCGGTCGCGGTGGAAGACGTTCTTCGACTCGTGGGATGTCGTGCTCGCCCCCATTGCCCCAACCGTCGCCTACCTTCACGACCACTCCTACCCCATGACGGATCGCACCGTCGATGTTGCCGGCGAGCAGCGCCCGTATCTCGACATCATGCGCTGGATGGGCCTGTTCGGCATGGCGTACCTGCCGGCAACCGCGATCCCCATCGGTATCCACACGAACGGACTCCCCATCGGTATGCAGGTGGTGGGCCCGTACCTCGAAGACCACACCGCTCTCGCCGTTGCCGGCGTGGTCGAGCAGATCGTGGGTGGTACGCAACGCCCTCCGGCCTACCGGTGACAGTCCCGCCCCGTTTCGTTGCCAGCGATCTCGACGGCACGCTCTTCACCACCGAACGACAGGTCGGGCAACGTACGGCCACCACGTTGCGTCGGGTGGCGGCCATGGGTGTCACGATCGTTGCCGCGACCGGGCGCAGTCATTGGACGGCCGTCTCTCGTCTGGAATCGGTCGGGGCCATTCGTTGGGCGGTGTGTTCGAACGGCAGCACACTCTTCGACTTCGAGTCGATGAGGGTCGTCGAGCGTCAGTTGCTCGATGACGACGCTCGGGCGGCGATTGCCGACCTTCCCAGGCTGCTTCCGGGAATCGGGCTCGGGTGGGAGCACGAATCGGGTATCGATCGAGACGCGTCCTTCGTCGAACAACATCGCCAACGCAATTGGGGTCGCGAGTTCGAAGAGCCGTCGGTGGTCTTTGATCCGAAACGGGATCTGAACAAGGTGATGGTCGCCCACAGCGAACTCGACCACGACCAGGTGCTCGCTGCGGTTCGTCCTCTCCTCCCCGAAGCGCTCGAGGTCAGTTCGTCCGGAGCGGCCTTCATCGAGATCACTGCACCGGGTGTCGACAAGGGTGCTGCGCTCGCCCGGCTCACCGAGTCCATGGGGATCGCCCCATCCGAAGTCGTGGCCTTTGGTGACCAGCACAACGATCTGGCCATGCTCACCTGGGCCGGTCGGGGCTATGCCATGGCCAATGCCCATCCGAGCGTCTTCGAGGTGACCAGCTTGCGAGCACCGCACCACGACGAGCACGGTGTCGCCCAGGTGCTCGACACGCTCTTTCCTGTTGTCTGAATCTTCCTGTTGTCTGAATCTTTCTGTTGTCTGAATCCACAGCAGTCTGAGTGCCGAGAGCACGACGAAGCGAACCGAGAATGGGCTGCGGTGTAGGATCGCTCGCATGGCATCGACGACGAGTCTTGTTCCCGGTCCCGAACTACTGCCCGATGTCCTGCCGACCGACCGCCTGAACGAGCGGGCCAAGCCGGTGCGAGTTCTGCGCGACGATCTTCGCAATTTCTCGAACACGCGCAACGCCATCACCGTCGCAGGAGCGCTGTTGCAATCGGTTGGTGTGGTCGTTGGCGCCGCGGTGATCAACACCTGGTGGGCCTACGTGCTGGCGTTCTTCCTGATGGCCAGGGGCCATGTCGGGCTGAACATCTTGGGTCACGAGGCGGCCCATCGACTGCTCTTCACCAACCAGAACGTCAACGATTTCGTTGGTCGATTCGTTGTTGGCTATCCGACCCTGCAGGCCATGCTTGGCTACCGGCGGGCCCATTTCGCTCATCATCGAGACGAGATGGGGCCCGAAGAGCCAGACCTTGCGCTCTACGCCGGGTATCCCGTCACTCCGGCTTCATGGCGGCGCAAGCTGGTCAGAGACATCACCGGTCAGAGCGCCTACAAGAACTTCAAGGGCTTGTACTACGGGGCCAGGAAAGGTCCGGGCGAGGCCCGCATCATCCTGGCCTACCAAGTCGTTGGCCTCGCGGCATCGATTGCGTTCATGCGCCCCTTCGCCTACGTGGTGTGGATCTTGTCGTGGTCGACGCTGTGGAAGTTCTCGAACCGGCTCCGCTCGATCGCCGAACATGGTGGACTCGTGCGATCCAAGGATCGTCGGCTCACCTCGCACGTGATCCATCAGTCGCTGATCGCTCGCTATTGGATGGTGCCGTATCACACCGGTTGGCACCTGGCCCACCACGTCGACATGGGTGTGCCGTGGCG
>JBBQUN010000188.1:0-9313 GCA_038212405.1 Acidimicrobiales bacterium
GCTTCGTTGGCAATCATCCTGACGGCCGTTGCCAGCGTCATGGCTGCCACCGCACTCACGGTCATTCCGCAGGTCTCGGCGATCGTGACCTCGTCGGAGAGTACCGCTGCTGTTCTCGACCTCGGATCGGTGGTCGAGCGATCGTCGATGTACGCGGCCGACGGCACCTTCCTCACGTACCTGGCTCGTGAGAACTCCGAGCCGGTCACCCTCGACGAGATCCCCCAACCGGTGATCGACGCCGTGCTCGCCATGGAAGACGCCGACTTCTACCAGCACGACGGGGTCAACTTCCGGGCGATCTTCCGCGCCCTTGTCGAGAACATCAACGCAGGCGGCATCGAACAGGGTGGCTCCACCATCACCCAGCAGTTGGTCAAGCTCACCCTCTTGTCCTCCGATCAGAACCTCGACCGCAAATCCACCGAAGCGTTCTATGCCCTGCGTCTCGAAGAGGAATACACCAAAGACGAGATCCTGCAGCGGTATCTCAACACGGTCTACTTCGGAGCGAACTCCTACGGCGTGCGTGCCGCCGCCGAGACCTATTGGGGCATGGAAGACGTCAGCGAACTCGGCTGGGAAGAGGCCGCCATGTTGGCCGGGCTCATCCGAAATCCGAACGGCTACAACCCGACGGTCAATGCTGTTCGTGCTCGCGATCGGCGCAACGTTGTGGTCGACCGTCTGCTGTCTCAGGAAGTGATCGACGAGACCCTGGCGGAGCAGATTCGTGTTTCGCCGCTTCCAGCAGAACGCAACGAGCCATTCGACCTCAAGCCGACCGACTACTTCGTCGAAGAGGCGCTCAACGAACTGCTCGACCCCAACAGCCCGATCCCACTCGGTGAAGAGCAGGCGGCGCGGTACCAGCTCGTCTATTTCGGTGGTCTCGAGGTTCACACCACGTTTGATCTGAAGGCGCAAGAGGCGGCCCTCGCCGCTCGAGCGGAGTATCTCCCCGAGGACGAGCGCGGCTTCACGGTTGCCATTGCCTCGGTCGATACCAAGACCTCGGCCGTGCGAGCCATGGTCGGTGGGCCCGATTTTCAACTCGAGTCCTTCAACCTGACCACCCAGGGGGAGCGACAGCCCGGCTCTTCCATGAAGACGTTCGTCCTCGCTGCCCTGTTCGAGGCGGGCTACACCCCCCGAGACACCGTGCGCGGCGACTCACCGTGTGAGTTCAAGAACCCTGGCGGCTTCCCCGATCCCTATGAAGTGAAGGGCGGAGGTGGTGGCGTGCAGCCGATTGATTCGGTCACCCGTTCCTCCAACAACTGCGCCTTTGTTCGTCTCGGCCAAGTCGTTGGGAATGATCAGGTCGTCGAGGTGGCAACCCGCCTTGGGATCACCACCTTCACGCCTGAAGCGGCAGTGCTCTCCCTTCCGCTCGGCTCAAAAGAGGTCCACCCGATGGAAATGGCGACGGCGTATGCCGCCATGGCCAACGATGGCATCGTCAACAGTGCCTACTACGTCCAGACGATCTATGACCGTGACGGCGACGTGATCTACGAACATCGCCCCGACCCTCGGCGTGCCATCTCGACCCAGTCGGCACGGCTGGTCACCGAAACGCTGGTGAGCAACGTGGTTGGCGGCACCGGACGCGCCGCTCAGCTTTCTGGCGGACACGAAGCCAGCGGCAAGACCGGCACGGCGCAGAACTACGAAGATGCGTGGTTCGTCGGCTCCACCACCTACCTCACCACTGCCGTGTGGATGGGTCACCCCGATCTGAAGATTCCCATGCGTAACGTGCCGGGCTGGGGCAACATGTTCGGCGGTAAGGTGCCAGCCACCATCTGGGGTGCCTACAACAACGCCTACCATGCCAACCTCGAACCGGTGCCGTTCCCCCAGCCCGAGTCCTATGGTGGCGGCCGCTACCTCGAAGTCGATGGTGAAATCGACTTCTGCAACGAAGGCGATCGAGGCGGCTCGACCAGCAACACCGTGATGGTCGACCGCGATGGCGATGGCGAGAAAGACTGCTTCAACCCCGTCACCACCACGACCGAAACCACCCTGCCGCCGACGACGCTTCCCGACCCCGGCGCACCGTCGACTACCGTGCCACCAGAGACCGCACCACCACCCTCGGAGGGTTGATGTCAGCTCCCGGCTATGACCAGCTGTTGATCGTCCAAGAGTTCGACACCACGCTCGATCAGCTCCATCACCGGCACCGACATCACCCGCTTCGAAGCAAATTGACAGAACTCCAAGCCCAACTGGTGCAACGGACGGCTGAACTCGACGTGGTCTCGGCAGAGCGAAACGGCGTCGAGAGTCAGCGAAAGCGAATCGACGACGAGGTCGCCTCCGTTCGAGCCCGTCGGGCCGACAACGAAAAAAGGCTCTACGACGGATCGGTCACTGCCACCAAAGACCTTCTTGCCCTCCAGGAAGAATCGAAGCATCTCGGTGAGCGTCAGAGTGGCATGGAAGATGACGAGCTCGAATTGATGGAGCAGCTCGAAGAGATCCAGGCTCGCGTCGACGCAGCAGCCGCGGCGTGTGAGCAGACCGAGCAGTCGATCACCGCAACGAACACCGAACTCGCCATCGCCCTCGAAGACGTCGATGCTCAACTGGTCGAGAACTCCTCAGCTCGGGCCGAAGCCATCACGTCGGTGCCCAGCGAACTGCTGGCGCGATACGAACAGCTTCGCGCCGACATGGGTGGGATCGCGGTCGCCAGACTGGTCGCCAACAGCTGTAGCGGTTGCAACCTCTCGTTGTCTGCGGTCGAAGCTGACCGAATGAAACACTTGCCCGACGATGCCGTTGTCACTTGCGACTCATGCGGTCGCATCCTGATTCGCTGAGCCGTGGCTCGCTGACCGTGGTTCGCTGACATGCTCCTGTGGTTCGTCATCCTGGCGCCCATTCTCGTAGCTGAGATCTTTCGCAGTCCGATGGTCGACCATCGGATGGTCGCGCTCGGCGCCCTGTTGCCGACGTTCGAGGTCGTTGCTGGACGGGCGCTGGTCTTTCACACCTTGCTTGGCAGCGTGGTGGCGCTCGGACTCGTCATGGCCGCGACACAGCAGCGCCGCCTGGTGCGACGTCGTTGGCTCGGCGTTCCGATCGGCATGATGTTCCACCTCGTTCTCGACGGAACCTGGACCAGTAGGGCCCTGATGTGGTGGCCCGCATTCGGTCTGCGCTTCGACGAAGCCGTGCCAGAGTTCAGTCGGGGCATCGTTGTTCCCGTCGTCCTCGAGCTGATCGCTCTTGGTGCCGGTTTCTGGGCGTGGCGGCGTTACCAACTCGATCAGCCGGCCAACCGAGATCAGCTGCTGCGTACCGGTCAGCTGATGAGGGGAGTGTTATGACACTGTTCGTCGTCCGTCACGGTCGAACGACCGCAAACGCCTCAGGTCTGCTGCTTGGTCGGGCTGATCCCGAGCTCGACGAGGTCGGCCGCGAGCAGGCCCGCCAGATCGCTGCGGCACTGCCACGCGACATCGACGTCTACGCCAGCCCTCTGATCCGCACCCAACAGACCGCAGCGGCCATCAGTGAGTCGGTGACCACCGATGACCGTCTGATCGAGCTCGATTACGGCGCCTTCGACCTTCGGCCTCTCTCGGAGATTCCGCCCGAGACCTGGGCGCAGTGGCGAAACGATCCACAGTTCCGTCCACCCGATGGCGAGACACTCGTGGAACTCTTCAGTCGGGTCTCCTCACTGCTCGACGCTCTGTCATCGGTGGCCACTGAACGCAACGTGGCCGTCGTCACGCACGTCTCTCCCATCAAGGCAGCCATGGCATGGGCGCTGGGCGTCGGCATCGAGGTGTCGTGGCGGTCGATGGTTGGCCAGGCCTCGATCACGCGCATCGAGGTATCGTCACGAGGGCCTTCGCTACACGCGTTCAACGACACCCACCATCTGGAGTGAACATGTTCCGCCGCCGGCCGGCATCGCCGACCACCATCTCGGTCGCCACCGGCCTCCCGAGACCAACATGGCGCGGGCGAGTGCACGCCTGGGCCTTCTTTGCCTCGATCCCGGCGGCGTTGGTGTTGGTGTTGGCTGCCGACGGGGTCAAGACCCGGGCGGCAGTCACGGTGTACGGCCTCAGCCTCATGGCGGTCTTCGGGGTCTCGGCCGCCTACCACCGGTTGGCTCACAGCGAAGCAGCGCAGCGCCGCATGCAGCGGCTCGACCACTCGACGATCTACGTGATGATCGCTGGCACCTACACTCCTGTGTGCCTCGTTGCCTTGCCGCCGAGATGGGGTGTCCCTGCGCTGTCGGTTGTCTGGCTCTGCGCCGTTGCCGGCATCGCGCTGAAACTCATCGGCCCTGAGCGGTGGATGCGGTTGAGCAACGGATTCTATCCACTGCTCGGGTGGGCGGCGCTGGTGTTGACGCCGGTGCTCATCCGGTCGCTGACTGGCCCTGAGCTCTGGCTGCTCATTTTCGGTGGGGCGTTGTACACCGTTGGGGCAATCGTCTTCTTGCGGCGACGGCCAGACCCCTTGCCGGCGATTTTCGGCTATCACGAGGTCTGGCACGCGTTCACCGTTGCTGCCGGGCTTGCCCACTTTGCCATGGTGACCCTCGTCATCGTCTGATTGGCGAGGCGCCGATCGGGCGAGGATGTTCGCCATCGTCGGGCTGCATCGGTATCGACCGCCGGTAATTCTTGGTGAGTAAAGCGGTGGTTGATGTAGGGCAACCGCTGTTCTCTGCCTAGTCTGGTTGGGTCGCAGAATCTTGAACCCCCGATTCTGCAACGGCCGCCGGTGATCCCTTGCTCGGATTGGCTGTGTGTGGCCCGTTAGTCAGAAAGGCATCAATATGGCCAAGCAACGATCGAGTTTTGCCAAGCTCCAGCGCGACCGCGCCAAGGCAGCGAAGCGCGCAGCGAAGGTAGCGAACAAGACGGGGACCGGTACGCCGCAGCCCGTCACGGTCTACGACTCTGCTCCCCCGCTCACCGAAATCGAGGCGCCGCCAACATCGGCGTCGAAGCTCTTCGAGGGCAAGGGCGAACTCACCGCCCCCGAGCTTCTTCGGATGATCGAAGACGTGCACAAGATGCGCGAAAACGGCACGCTCACCGAAGAGGAATTCGAAGAGGCGAAAGTCGAGATCTTCGCTCGGCTACCAATGGACTGACCAGCTGTTGCTGGTTCGTCCTTCTCGCCTCGCACCGGGTGGGCCGGCCTTCGGGTCGGCCCGCTGGGCGTTTTGACGCTCGGGGTTGCCCGTTGATTCGCATCGCGGTCATTGATCGAGCACCCTCCCCGACCTCGGTGCGTGCGCTGTCTATGGTGGAGCCGAGCACGCCGCAGTTCGACACCGTTGTCCGATTCGACACCGTTGTCCGATTCTGTGGCCAGAACAACGATGCCGGAGGTGTCGTGGACAGTACCGAAGAGTCGGCAGAGCAGACCGCAACCCACTCGGCCGCTTGGGCAGCCGCGGTGTCGCTCGAGCAGCGACGCTCCGAGGCTGCCGAATCCGTTGAGGCGATTCTTGGTGACTTACGCCATGTCGTTGGCCGCATGCCCCATGAAGACTGGCCAGAAATGGCCTCCGCCGTCCTGGCGCACCACACACCACCCATTGCCGAGGAACTCCTCGGCCCCGATCACGTTGGGCTCCAGACCGCCTGCCGTGGCGCGCTCGAAGCGCTGGGTGGCAACGACTACATACAAGCCAAGGCAAGTATCGAGCGGATCCGGACCTACGAAGTCCGCCTCGGGCTCGAACTCGAAGACGTTCGTACCGACGATCCCGCCTGACGACGCCGAACCGGTGAGTCTGGGTGAGTCGGCCTGTAGGCGGGGGACAGGTAACATCAACGCCCTGAGCAGCGGCAACAGTCACTCGGCCACTGTCAGAGTCCGCGAGGAGTCCGCGGCTCGGCTCGGCTTGGCCCACGCCTGAGCCACCGCAGCACGGATCTCCTCGAGCACGTTCGGCCACCAATGGGCGTACGTCTTGAGACACTCGACGGGCGAGTGGCCAAGTACCGATGCCACCGCGGTGACGCTCAGGCCGCCATCGATCAGCACTGAGGCTGCGTGGTGTCGAAGGTCGTGCCAGCCCTTCGCATCCACCTTCGCTTCCTTCGACATCCGCGAGAACGCCGCAGCTGCCGTGCTGCGTCGCCACGGCCTGTCTCCGCTGTTGGTGAAGAGGAAGCCATCAGGCCCGAACCCGAATTGCTCGACGTGCTCGGCGAGCCCTTTCATGGCGTGATCGGCCACCGGGACGTCACGCACAGATCGTTTCGACTTCGGAGGCCCGAAGTGGAGTTCGCACTTGTTCGGAGTGATCAACTGCCGGTCGATCGTGATCTCGCGGCCAACCCACTGGACCCGGTCCTCGGTGATGCCGAACATCTCGCCCTGGCATCCCAGTAGCAGAGGCCAGCACTACGGCCGCACGAAGCCGTGGGGGAGCCGCACCGGCTAGCTTCTGCACCTGGGCGACGGTGAGTGGTCGCACGAGCACCTTGTCGGCCGACGGAACCTTCACGCTCTCGGCTGGATTCCGGCCGATCAAGCAATCATCGACGGCGCCCGCCAGGATCGATGACAGCAACGCCAACACTCCTTGCCTCGTGGAGTCAGCCAGCTCCAGCTTCATCGCCCATCCGCGGATCTCCGAGGCCCTCATCTTGCCGATTTGTCTTGTGGCGAACGACCCCATGATGTGGTTCCGGTACATCGACTCCTGTCGCGCGTACGTCCCGGGCCGCCATGGCTGAACCTTCAGCCACTCATCGGCGAAATCTCCGAACAGCGTCTTGCCCGCCGATCGGTCTACGTAGGTTCCATGGTTGAGGTCGTGCTCGATCTGTGACCGAAATACTGCAGCGTCCTTTGCCTTGGCGAATGTCTTGGTCTTCTCTGCGCCACCTGAATGTTCACGCCACCGAACCAGGTATCGACCCTCGCCGGGCTTCTGCACCGATGCCACTAACCGTCACCTCCCGGGACTTTGAGGTAGTCGGCGAGCCGGGCGCGACGCGTCCAGTCGGCAGCCCTGCGGCGATTGATATCGAACATTTCCGCAACGAATTGAACGGGTGGCGAACTCGCTGCTTGCGCAGCCTGATACACGCCCGCGACCAACTTCAACACCTCGTCGGTCGGGCCGGACTTTGCCGCGTCTCGCAGCCCCGAAATCTCGCTCCCGTTGTGATGGAGGAGTAGTGCAACGGCGTCCTGGAGGATTCGAGCCACGGGGATGCGACGAAGGAGATCGGATGTGACGTTGTGCCCGGCGCTTTCCTCTCCAACGCAGATTTGAGTGACGCGGTACCGACCGTCGACGAGCTCCACTGTCATCAGCACGGGTGCCGCCTCGCCAAGAAAGTCAGCGCGGAGCTCAGCGATCGATTTCAGGCTCCACCCGGGGCTCACATCCACCATCTCGAATTCGGTGCGCCGCTCCGTGTCATAGGTCGTGAAGGCGTCGTGGTCGGGCATCGGCGGAACCCTAGATTCGATGTTCGCCTTCGTCAACTCTAGACATGTCCCATTGGATGTGCTTCTCTGTCGAATGTGCACAGTCGACAACTGCGAACATGGGAGATCCCATCATGCCCACTGAGATAGTGACCTGCGACGAACTTGCCGCCGAGTTAGGAGTCTCAAAGCAGACTCTAGACTTGTGGCGCCACCAAGGTACGGGTCCGACCGGCTTCCGGGCGGGCAAGCACCTCCGGTACAGACGATCGGACGTCGAGGCCTGGATAGACGACCAGCTCGCCAAGGAGTCAGCGTGATGATGAACCTCCCGGTAGTCAGTTCGTTTGAACGCGACAGCATCGCCCTCCGCATCTCAGGGAACAAGGGAGCACATCGCGTCGAGGATCTGTTTACGCCGTCGGAGACGGCCAGCGTTCTCAGCGAGGTTGAAGCCACGCTGACCCATTGGCACTATAAGCGGGTCGAGCCAGCCTCTTACGAGATTGGTCGCCGCGTCCGATACCGAGCCTTAGCCTCGATCCACCGATCGGCTTCTTACGATCGGACGTCGGACGGTCGTTGAGCTTGGGTAGCCGGCAGGCTGGTGGGTTGGTGGTGAGCGGCGCGTCGAAGCCGGCGTTGGCGTAGTGGGCGGGTTGTCGACGCTCGGCTTGTCGGGGGTGCGTCAGGCCCCGGGCATTTGGTGTCAGCCCGGCGCGGGTTCGGGGAGCGACCGGATCTGTTCGAGCATCGCAGTGATTTGGTCGGCCCATGGCCAGCCGGTCGGGAACCGGAGTAGGTGCCGGCCGGAACGGTTCACGATCACGGCCGCCAACGCGATCAGTCGCGTGCGACGAGTCCGGTTCGTCACTTGTGGCTGACCGGTGATCAGGCTCGCCCAGATCCCAAGATTGTGGGCCAACACCGAACGCCCGAGCCAGGCGGCGTTGGCATGGAAATGCCCGGATGGGATGTGCTCGAGCCCGGCGCCTTCTTTCAGATCCCGGATTGCACTCAAACCCGTCAACTGAGATCGCGGGCTGCCACCGCCGTTTGGTAGGCCGATCAGGACTTTGGCAATGTCGGCTGTGAGGTCGGCCCGGAGATGAACGGCACCTTGCGGCCGCGGCAAGCGTCGAGATACTTGTGCGTCATCCCGGCTGCGTCATCCCGGCTGCATAGTTCGCGCGATGACCTCCACCTCGGCGGGGTCGATGGGGATCTGCGTGCAGACGCGCGAACTCACCGTACGGGTGACAACGAACTGATCATGACTCACCAGCCCCACGATCTCCCGACCGTCCCGTCGGACGGCGGGATCGGGAAACGACCGGATCAGTACGGTGAGCGCATCCTCACCACGAGCGGGAGCCGGGCTGCATCCCAGGCGACGAGTCCGCCATGCAGGTGAGCAACATCGTGGTACCCAAGACTTCGCAGCGAGGCCTCGGCCAGCACGGAGCGAGCGCCATCGGTGCAGTAGAGCAACACACGTTGGTCCGGTCGAAGGCGGAGGTCGTGGCCGACGTGGGTGGGATCGGCACGGAACTCGAGAACGCCGCGAGGCACATGGACTGAGCCGGCAATGCTGCCCTGCTCCACTCGTTCGTCCACTTCGCGCAGGTCGACGACGACGGTGTGCGCGTCGTCGGCCTCGGTGGCGAACTGGTCGGGGGTGAGAGAGGTGGCGGCAGCTGCCGCCGGTTCGATCATGGTGGTGGTGAGGGTGGTGGTGCTCATTTCGCGATGATCTCCGACTTCATGCCGTACGCGATGTACAGCAGTTCTGCCTGCTCCTGCTGACCGATGTCGTGTCGTTGCAGCGCAGCGAGGATGTCGTCGAGCACGGCGATGTACTCGGCGTCCG
>JBBQUN010000189.1:0-9111 GCA_038212405.1 Acidimicrobiales bacterium
GGTTGGGCGAGGTCAGGTCGACCCAACCGACCACCGGTCGCTCGTCATGCTCTGCCAGGGCCAGGCGCGTGGCCCTCACCGAGTCAACATCGACCACCCGTGCGTCAACCAAGGTGATCGGCGATCATCGTGGTCGGCGGCGTTGTCGACAATGGTGCGTCAACCACGGTCATGTCAGCTGCGATGGTGATCACCGGAGTGCGTCGTCGAGGGTTTCGATGAAGTGCCCGATCTCGTCGTCGGTGACGACCAACGGCGGACAGAAGACCACCGCCTCGCCAACACCGCGAACGATGATGCCTCGGTCGATCATCTTCTGTTTCATTGGCACCGCATCGCGGCCGATTTCGGCAGCCCACACCGCACCGACGCCGCGGTAGCTCTTGATCACGCCATCGGCCATGAGGGCATCGAAGCCCTTGACCACCTCTTTGCCAATGTGGTTCGCTCGCTCGACGAGCCCGAGTTCTTCGATCAATTTGATGTTGGCGACGCCAGCGGCCGCAGCCGTTGGATGACCCGAGTAGGTGTAGCCGTGGCGGAACATGAAGCCTGGCTCCGACAGCTCTTGGCCGAGAGCCTCCGAAACGATCACGCCACTGACCGGCAGGTAGCCCGAGGTGACGCCCTTGGCAAAGGTCATGAGGTCGGGTTTCACCGCAAAGGTTTGGGCGCCGAACCAGGAGCCGGTACGACCGAAGCCGCAGATGACCTCGTCGAAGATGAGGAGGGCGTTGTGCTGATCACAGAGTCGACGCACACCTTCGAGGTAGCCATCGGCCGGTGGGTAGACACCGCCCGCACCCTGGACCGGTTCGCTGATGACCGCTGCCACATTGGCACCATGCTCGGCGAAGAGCAACGACATCTGTTCGATATCGTCGTTTGGCACCTCGACGAAGTGGGGGACGAGGTCGCCGAAACCGGTGCGGTTGCCCTCGATACCCTGTGCGCTGGTGCCACCGAAGTTCACCCCGTGGTACCCGTGGGTTCGGCGGATGATGATCTGTTTGTCGGGAGTGCCTCGACGTTGTTGCACCAATCGGGCGATCTTGAGAGCAGTGTCGACTGCTTCGGAGCCCGAGCAGCCGAGGAACACGCGCCCGTTGGGGTGTGGCGACTTCTCGGCGATCAGGGAGGCGAGCTCACGGGCCGGGTTGTTCGAGAATGGAGCGAAGGTGTTGTAGGTGACCAGGCTCTCCATTTGATGGGTGATGGCATCGATGATCTCACGACGGCCGTGACCGACCTGGCAGTACCAAAGACTCGCCATGCCATCGAGGTATGCCTTGCCGGTGTCGTCATAGACCGTGGAGCCCTCGCCCCGCACGATGTTGATGTAGTCGGTCTCGGGCGTGATCGCCTCGCCGAACGGGTGGAGCAGGTGGTTGCTGACCGACATGGTCGGATCCTCCGAGGAGCTGTGCGGGCGAGGCGCTCGCATTCGTTTGTTGATGGTGCAGAGTGTGCCAGATTCCAACGAAAGATGGGAGCGGGTGGCTCAGGTGCGTTCCGTCGACACGGCTCTATCTTTGAGAGTCCATGGCTCCTCCGTTCAAACTCACCTTCGTGCAATCGGCCGAACGCGTGGCGCAGCTGCCTCAAACTCGGGCCGAAGTGACCTTCGTTGGGCGATCGAACGTTGGGAAGTCATCGCTCATCAACGCTCTGGCCAACCGGAAGAATCTGGCTCACGTTTCGAATACACCGGGTCGTACCCGGCTGCTCAACATGTTCGAAATCGACAAATCGTGGCCAACGGGCGGTGTTGCTTCGCTGATGGATCTGCCTGGCTACGGATTCGCCAAAGCACCGGCGGCGATGAAGCAAAACTGGGGAAGGATGATCGAGAGCTATCTGCTCGACCGTGAGAACCTCGAGATGGTCGTGGTGCTCGTTGACGGCGTGGTCGGCCCCACCGCACTCGATATCCAAATGCTCGAGTGGTTGCGTTCGCACGAGATCCCACACACCGTCGTTGCCACAAAGCACGACAAGGTCAAGTCGTCGCAGCGCAACAAGCGCAAGTTCGAAGTCGCCGAGAAGTGCGAACTCGAAGAGGGTGACGTCATCTGGGTCAGCGCCGAGAAGGGCACCGGTCTCGACCGCCTGCGGACCCTGATGCGTTCCTGGTTGCACTGATGGCGGTTGGACTGAGCGCTCAGCTCGAGCCGACGATCTCTCCGTTCTCGTCTCAGCTCAAGCCGACGATCTCTCCGTTCTCGTCGATGTCGATGCCGAGCGCCGCGGGCTTGGCGCCCAGGCCGGGCATGGTCCGCATGTCGCCACAGATCGGATAGATGAAGCCGGCTCCGACCGAGGCCCGCACTTCGCGAACCGGGAGTCGCCAGCCGGTCGGTGCGCCGGTCAGCTTCGGATCCGACGAGATCGACAAATGGGTCTTGGCGATACAGACCAGAAGGTGGCCAAAGCCTGCCGCTTCGAACTCGTCGAGCTGGCGGCCAGCAGCCGGGGTGTAGTCGACCCCGTCGGCTCCGTAGACCCGAGTCGCCACCGTCTCGATCTTCTCTCGCAGACTGGCTTCTTCGGGGTAGAGGACGGCGAACGAGCTCGGCTCGGCGGCAGCATCGGCAACGGCCTCGGCCAGTTCGGTCGCTCCCTTGCCACCGTCGGCAAAATGCGTTGCCCGCGCTGAGCGGGCGTTGCATTCGTTCGCGATCTCGGCGATGGCCACCAGGTCGGCCTCGTGGTCCTCGGGGAACGCGTTGATGGCGACAACAGGGGTGACGCCGTGGATCCGCATGTTTTCGAGCTGCTTGCGCAGGTTCGCTCCGCCCTCGTGCACCTCGTCGGGGTTCTCGGCAAGCAGCGCCTCGGGGAGTGGTCGACCGGCGACGATCGTGTGCTTGCCCGAATGGGCTTTGAGGCCCCGAACGGTGGCGACCAGAACCGCAGCGTCAGGGGCGATGCCCGAGACACGACACTTGATGTTGAAGAAGCGCTCGGCGCCCATGTCAGCGCCGAAGCCCGCTTCGGTGATCAGGAAGTCGCCGGTTCGAATGCCGATTTGGTCGGCAACGATCGAGGAGTTGCCGGTAGCGATGTTGCCGAACGGACCGGTGTGCACGAGCGCCGGGGTGTTCTCGAGCGTTTGCATCAGGTTGGGCTTGATGGCTTCCTTCAGCAAGACGGTCATCGCCCCGGCCGCGCCGATGTCGTCGGCCGTGACGGGCGTACCGTCAGGTGTGTAGCCCAGCACGATGCGACCCATCCTGACCCGAAGATCTTGGAGCGAGGTGCAGAGCGCCAGCGCAGCCATGACTTCTGAGGCGGCGGTGATGTCGAAGCCCGCCTCGCGTGGGATGCCATCGAGGCGGCCGCCGAGTCCGGTCACGATGTTGCGCAGGGATCGATCATTCACGTCGAGCGCGCGGCGCCAACTGATCTGATGAGGATCGAAGCCTGCCTCGTTGCCGTGATAGATGTGGGCATCGAGGATGGCGGAGCACATGTTGTTGGCCGCAGTGACGGCATGCATGTCGCCGGTCAGATGGAGGTTGAACAACTCCATCGGCACGATCTGGCTGTAGCCGCCGCCAGCGGCACCACCCTTGATACCGAAGGTCGGGCCCATCGATGGCTGACGAATGGCAACGGTTGCCGACTTGCCGATGTGATCGAAGGCCTGGCCAAGTCCTACGACGGTCGTGGTCTTGCCTTCGCCCAGCGGTGTTGGGGTGATTGCCGAAACGACCACGTAGGCGGCGCGAGGGCGATCAGCCATTCGGTCGACAGCCTCGAGCGAGATCTTGGCTGCTCCGGTGCCGTATGGCTCGAGCAGATCAGTGGGTATCCCAGCCCGTTCAGCGATCTCGTTGAGGGGGCGCAACGTCGCGGCTCTGGCAATGGCGAGATCGCTGGAAAAGGACATGGGTGGAGTCGGCCTTCGGTCGGTTCGGCGATCGTTTCGATCGGTAGCGGGGTGCATGGTGGTCGACGAGGGACGATCTCGGCAACTGATCGTCCCTATCGGCAGCGTCGCTGTGTCTTGCAGCGTCGCTGTGTCTTGCAGCGTCGCTGTGTCCTGCACCCTTCGACATCACGGCCTACCCTGGCCGAACTCGCACACCCCGCCGACCAGGAGCTCCCCGCCATGGCCATCACCAGTCGCACACCAAGCAACCGGTCGCCGCGTCGCTCACGACCGAATCGGTCGTCGCCTCGGCAGCGGCTGACCGTGCCGCTGGTGCGTGACGGCGCCGAGTTGCGAGAAGCCACCTGGGACGAGGCCCTCGACCGTGTTGCCAGTGGCTTCCGGTCAGCGGTCGACGCTGGTGGGCCGGAAGCATTCGGCATGTTCAGCTGTTCCAAGGCCACGAATGAGATGAATTACGCGGCGCAGAAGTTCGCTCGCACCGCACTGGGGTCGAACAACATCGACTCCTGCAACCGAACCTGACACGCTCCTTCCGTCGTCGGTCTGGCGACAGTCTTTGGAGCGGGCGGCGGCACCTCGTCGTACCGAGAGGTCGAAGACGCCGACCTGGTGCTGCTGTGGGGGTCCAACGCCCGTGAGGCGCATCCGATCTACTTCCATCACCTCTTGAAGGGGATCGAGGCCGGCGCCAAACTCTTCTGCGTCGATCCCCGACGCAGCAGTTCGGCAACGTTCGCCGACGTCTGGCTCGGCATCGACGTCGGTACCGATATTGCGCTGGCCAATGCGCTCGGACGAGAAATCATTCATGCCGGGCTGGCTGACCGTGCATTCATCGAGCATTCGACGTCGAACTACGAGGCCTACGCCGCGGCCGTCGAGCCCTACACGTTGGAGCGCGCCGCCGAGATCACCGGCGTGCCGGCACCAGCCATCGCCGAACTCGCCCATGCCTACGCAACGGCGGAGAAGGCGCAGATCCTCTGGACGCTCGGGATCACCGAGCACCACAATGGGGTCGACAACGTGCTCTCGCTCTGCAACCTGGCTCTGCTGACGGGGCACGTCGGACGCTGGGGCTCTGGGCTCGTTCCCTTGCGAGGCCAGAACAACGTGCAGGGCGGTGGCGACATGGGCGCACTGCCCGACAAGTTGCCCGGTTTCCAGCGTGTCGACGACCCCCGCGATCGGGGCCGGTTCGAGGCCGCCTGGGGGACCCCGCTCAACCCCTCGGTCGGTCTCAACCTGACCGAGATGTTCGAGGCGATGGAAGCGGGCACCCTTCGTGCGGTGTACTGCATTGGTGAGAACCCCGCTGACTCCGAACCCGACATCGACCATGCTCGCCAGCTTCTACGCGGACTCGACCTGCTCGTCGTGCAAGACATCTTCCTGACCCGCACCGCCGAGCTGGCCGACGTGGTGCTGCCGGCGTCGGTGGCGTGGGCGGAATCGGAGGGGACGGTCACCTCGAGCGAGCGTCGGGTGCAGCGGGTACGGGCTGCGGTGCCGCCGCCGGGCCAAGCCAGAGACGACATCGAGATCCTCGTCGACTTGGCAACGCGACTCGGACAGACATGGCCGAACACCACTCCCGAGGCGCTGTGGGACGAGCTTCGTGGCCTCTCACCGCTGCATGCGGGGATGAGCTGGGACCGGCTCGACGCCGAGCAGGGCCTGCAGTGGCCGTGCCCGTCGCTCGAACACCCGGGATCACCGTTCCTTCACGACTGGCTCTGGGCCGACGATCTCGATGATCGTGATCCGGCACCCTTCATGCCGTGTGAACACGCGGGGCCTGCCGAAGCGCTGTCGGAGCGCTTCCCGCTCCGCATGACCACTGGTCGGGTGCTCGACTCGTACAACACCGGCGTCCAGTCTGATGGATACGAGTCGCCCCTTCGCTCCGGGAACGCGCTCGACGTCAGTCCTGCCGATGCCGAATGCCTCGGACTGCTCGACGGCGAGCGCGTGCTCGTGTCGTCGCCCCGAGGCCAGGTGGAAATGCCGATCCGTGTGCAGCCGAACCTCCCGGAAGGGCTGACGTTCACGACCTATCACTTCTCGGATCTCGTCGACATCAACCGGCTGACCAACGACACGCACGATCCGAAGTCGGGGACGTCGGAATTCAAGGCGGCCGCCATCAGAATCGACAAACTCACGAACGACATGCTCACGAACGATGCCGCGGTAGTGGAGCCTGCGTCGCATGCCTGAGCTGCACCTGACCGACGACTCGGCGAATGACGCCGAACGTGTCGCCATCGATGCGGTCATCGACGCGCCGCACCTCGATGGATCCGGCTCGGCGCTGCATTTCGAGACTGAACGGCTGGCGCGGGGCGGCATGGCGAAGGCCGCCGGCTTGCGCCATCTTCTGCTGCCATCCCTCCATGCGTTGCAGCGAGCTTCGGGCTGGATCTCGCCGGGTGGGCTGAACCACATTGCCGAACGGCTCCAGATTCCTCCGGCTGAGGCCTACGGCGTCGCCAGTTTCTACGAGCTGTTCCGAGTCGAGGCGCCCGAGCATGACGGACCGGCGTTCCACGTCTGCATCGACGCTGCCTGCCAGCTCGCCGGGGCCAACGAACAGATCGAACAGCTTCGCCGCGACGGCGCCAATGCGCATGCGAGCCCGTGCCTCGGCCAGTGCGAGCAGGCGGTCGGCGTCTTCGTGCAACGGCGTTCGGTCGATGGCGTCGATACCGCAGGTTCCACGCCGGACCCCGATGCCGCCGAACCGGTGATCCCGCAGCAATACGACCCGGCGCTCCGGCTCCTTCGCCGGGTTGACCGACACGACCCGGCGTCGCTCCAGGGCTACGTGGGCGTCGGTGGGTTCAAAGCGTTGGCCGCAGCGTTGCGCATGGGTCCGGTTGGCGTGCTCGACGCCGTCACCGTTTCCGGCCTCAAGGGTCGAGGTGGCGCGGCCTTTCCGACTGGAGCCAAGTGGCGAGCGGTTGCCAGCGAGGTTGCCGACCAGAAGTACGTCGTTGTCAACGCCGATGAGTCCGAGGTCGGAACATTCAAAGATCGGTACCTGCTCGAGTACGACCCGTTCGCACTGATCGAAGCGTGTGTCATCGCCGGCTTCGCTGTTGGCGCCAGCAAGGGCTACCTCTACATTCGCGGCGAGTATCCGCTGGCCGCACACCGCATGCAAAATGCCATCGAGGCCAGCCGGAACGCGGGTTTCCTCGGCCCTCGCATTGCTCGCTCGAGCCTCGAGTTCGATCTCGAGATCCGCCAGGGCGCCGGGGCTTACATCTGTGGGGAGGAGACGGCACTCCTCGAATCGATCGAGGGATTCCGGGGCGAGCCACGCCAGAAGCCGCCGTTCCCCACGACTCATGGGCTGTTCGGCAAGCCGACAGTCATCAACAACGTCGAGACGCTCCTCAACGTGCTCGACATCATGACCAGTGGGGCCGAGGCGTATGCCGCGCTGGGCACGGCGGACTCGACCGGAACCAAGCTCTACTGCGTTTCGGGGAACATCGCCCGGCCTGGCGTGTACGAGATCGAGTTCGGGCGAACGCTTCGTGAGGTGCTCGAACTGGCGGGGCCGTTCGACGGCGAACCCGCTGCCGTTCTGCTCGGCGGTGGTGCAGGCACGTTCGTGCTGCCCGACGAGTTCGATCTGATGCTCAGTTTCGAAGCGACTCGCGCCAGCGGACACTCGTTGGGATCAGGAGTGATCATGGTGTTCAACTCAGCAACCGACTTCGGAGCGATCGTCACCAGGCTCGCTCGGTTCTTCCGTGACGAGAGCTGCGGGCAGTGCGTGCCATGTCGGATCGGCACGGTACGTCAGCACGAGATCTTGGTTCGCTCTGGCGGCCAGCCGAGTTCGCACGAGGTGCAGCTCATCGACGAGATGGACAAGGCGATGAAAGACGCATCGATCTGCGGGCTCGGGCACACTGCAGCGACGGCGGTGCAGTCGGCCATCGCCAAGGGTTTGATCGGAGCGCCGGCATGACGAGTGCGGCTGTCAGCGGAACGAGCGTGACCATCACCGTCGACGGGCAGCCCATCACCGCTGCACCGGGCCTGACCATCCTCGAAGCCTGCAATCAGTTGGGTATCGAGACCCCCACGCTGTGTTGGGCCGCCAACCTCACGCCGGTCAACGTTTGTCGGGTGTGCGTGGTCGAGGTGGAGGGGTCGCGCCCATTGGTGCCGTCGTGTTCTCGGTCGGTCGAAGAGGGCATGGTCGTGCAGACCGATTCCGAACGGGTGCGACACAGCCGGAAGCTGGTGCTCGAGTTCCTTGGCTCGGGCATCGACCTGTCGCAGGCCACCGACCTTGCTCGATGGAGCGACGAGTATGGAGCCGACCCCGATCGCTTCGGGTCCGAAGTGAAGCGCATCGACGAGCCGGTCAAGATCCAGGACTCGCTGTACATCCGGGACTACGACAAATGCGTGCTCTGCTACAAGTGCGTGTCGGCCTGCGGCGACGATGCCCAGCACACCTTTGCCATTGCCGTCTCCGGTCGCGGGTTCGATGCGCGCATCTCGACCGAGTTCGACATCGAACTGCCCGATTCGGCCTGTGTGTATTGCGGCAATTGCATCGGTGTCTGCCCGACCGGAGCGATCCAGTTCAAGAGCGAGTTCGACCTGCGCCAAGCGGGGGAGTGGCGAGAGGACGAGCAAACCGTCACCACAACGATCTGCTCGTTCTGTGGCGTTGGTTGCAGCCTGGAGCTGCACGTGCAAGACGACCGCATCGTGAAGGTCACCTCACCCGATGACCACGACGTCACCAACGGCCACCTTTGTGTGAAGGGCCGCTTCGGGTGGCAATACGTCCAACCAACGGTGACCCGCAAGCCCTGATCCGTCGAGCACGATCAGGACGTGTTCAGGTGACCGGCGAACCGACGCCCTCAGGTCGGGTTCGGTAACGCACGTCCATTGTGGGAGGCAGTTCGCTCGACGCTGTGGCTTCGTTCGATGGCGTCGAGCACGAAACACATGCGTTCGGCCTGGTCGACGATGGCGGCGATCGTCTCGGGATCAGCGTCGGAGACGACGTCGATCGCGGTGCGAATCGACTCGAGCCGATGCTCGGCGGTACCTGCCTTCATCGAGCCGGACATGATGAAGCTCGGTGTCACCACCATGGAAGCGCTCCGGATCTCTACCTTGCGGGCCTCGCCAACACGGGCGAGTTGGGTGAGCAGTCAAAAAGCGAGGGCAGC
>JBBQUN010000190.1:0-9097 GCA_038212405.1 Acidimicrobiales bacterium
GCCGACATGCGCAGTGCGATCAGACCGTTTGGCACCGCCGAAGGCAGGGCGAGATGGCGGAACACCGTGGTTCGTCTCGCACCGAGAACGGCAAAGAGATCGTTCGCTCCTGGAGGAGCGGCGCGCAGTCCGGTTGTCACGAAGACGAACGTCGGGAAGAACGAGATGGCGATCGTGATCACGAGAATCGTCCGCTGTTCGTAGCCAAAGACTCGTGCAAGCACCGGGATCATGGCCACGATCGGCACCGAACGGATGACCACTGCAACCGGGGTGAGAAGTCCGCTGATCGCCCGGGTGAACCACGAGGCTGCGGCCATCGTTGCTCCCATCGTCATGCCGCCCAACAGTCCGACGCCGGCAACGACCAACGTCGACCAGGCTGGCTCGAGATATCGGCCGGAGTTGGTGGCGAGCTCACCGAAGACCGACCCAGGGCTCGGCATGACGATTCGATTGATGTCGAAGACCACGACGTAGAAGTGCCAGATCGCCAGGAGGACAACGACGCCCCAGTACCGGCGTAGGAACCATTGCGGCGCACCCAGCATGCGATCGAGGTTCATCGGACTCGCCCAACAACGAATCGTTCGAGCATCCCAAACAGTCCGAAGGCGCTCAGGCTGATCGCTGCTGCCAGCAGGGCGCTGGCCCAGAGTTGGGTGATCTGGAAGTTCTGCATCGAGGAGACGATCAGGATCCCGATCCCACGCGGTGCTCCGAACCACTCGCCGAGGATCGCTCCAAGGACTGCTGCCGGTGCAGCCAAGCGCAGACCGTCGGCGATCGAAGGCAGCGCACAGGGGATTTGGAGGAGCCGCATACGAATTCGACGGCTGGCTCCGAGGGCCGAGAACACATCACGATGCGTTCGAGACGTGTCGTCGAAGCCGGCGGCCGATGCGACATACACCGGGAAGAAGGCAGCAAGTGACGCGATTGCGGCTGGTGTTCCGTCTCGGCTCAGCAAGACGATGAACAGCGGCCCGAGCGCGATCAGCGGAACGGCGTGCACAGAGGCAACGAAACGGTCGAGTCCGTCTCGCGCCGCTGGTAGGAGTGCGCCGATCGAGGCCAACAGCACGGCAACGCCCGCACCGATGAGGAAGCCACGCACCGCCGAGACGAAGGTTGCGCTCACCGCTCGCTCGAACAATGAGCGGCGTGTCGGGTCGATGAGATATTCGATCACCTCGCTGATCGGTGGGAATGACGCACCGAGCAGCCCGCTTCGTCCCCCGGCCTCCCAGATCGCCATGAACGCCAGCAGGCCGGCAACGCCGTAGGCGGTGCTGACCGCTCGTTCGTTGCTGGTGGCAGCAGCGGTCATCCGAGCTCCACCGCATCGACGTATGAGTTCTCGTCCAGAGCCGCAGTGAGTTCATCGACGACGTGATGGAACTCCGGCGATTGCAGTAACTCAGGCCGACGGGGGCGTTCGAAATCGATGGTGCGGATCTCCTCGACGCGGCCGGGCTTGGCGCTCATCACCACCACTCGGTCTGCAAGAAAAACCGCTTCCTCGACAGCGTGGGTGACGAGCATCGTGCTCACGTGATCCCGGGCCCAGATGTTCTGGAGTTCGATGTTGAGCCGACGACGTGTCACGGCGTCGAGGGCGCCGAACGGTTCGTCGAGCAGCAGGATTTCGGGCTCGAGCGCCAAGGCACGGGCGATCGAAGCTCGCTGCTTCATGCCACCAGAAAGCTGGCGGGGCCGAGCGTTGGCGAATTCGGTGAGACCGACCAACTCCAGGAGATCGGCGACTCGATCATGGTCGACTCGACGTCGAGCCACCTTGAACGGCACCGCAACGTTGGCAGCAACGGTTGCCCACGGCAGCAGTGCGTGGTCTTGGAACGCCACCCCGAGACCCTGCCGTCGGGCCACCGTTACGGGTTCATCGTTGCCGAGCATGACGGTGCCCGAGGTCGGCTGCTCCAACCCCGCCGCAAGACGCAGAATGGTGCTCTTGCCGCAGCCCGATGGCCCCAAGAGAGCAACGAACTCGCCTTTGGCGATCGTCAGGTCGATGCGGTCGAGCGCTCGGAACGCTTCGCCCCGTCGAAGGGGGAAGTCCTTCACCACGTTCGTGAGTCGAAGGGCATCGGTGACTGGCGCCACTGCTTCGGGCACGCCGACGGCGGGCTCGATCAGGTCGATCGTTTGGAGAATGTCGGTGATCACCGTGTCGGTCATGTCGTTGCTCCATGGTCGGGTGAGAGGGGTCGGGTGAGACGGGTCGGATGAGACGGGTCAGATGAGATCGAGTGGTTGTTCAGGAACGGCGACGGCGTCGTTCGTCCAGGCCCAGGTGGACACCAGGAGTCGACGGTCTGAAACGTAGGGATCGCGAGAGTGGGCGAATCGGTAGTTGTCGACGCAGAGCAGATCACCGCGCTCCAACCGAAACCGTTCCGCAGCCGCCGCAGCTTGGTCTTTCGCCGCTGACCATGTGGCAGCAACGATCGCCGAATCGTCGTCGCCGTCGAGCCCCTTTTGGTAGGGGTTCATGCGGATCTGCACCCGTCCCCCAACCAACCGCCGGGCGATCGGACCGACCACCACGGTGTAGCCGGGGTCGGTGTGGTCGAGCGAGGTCGCCCACACGTCGGCGGTCCCGTCGAGCGTGTTGACCTCGTCGACGAGTGCGAGACCATCGAGAAGCCACGACTCGCCGCCGGTCGGGCAAGGCTCGATGCAATTCAAGAAGAGGTAGTCCGGCGCTTCATCGCCGAAGGCGAACCCGTCGTTGTGCGGCGCGAGAGGCACCGTGTGATCGGGGCGAAGCCGGGTGCGACGCAGATCGTTCGGAGCAAGCTCATCCCGACGTCGGAGGCGCTCCTCGTTGAGTGCCTTGGACGCCAGGATCTGGGGGCGGACGTCGACGACTGTTTCGCCAAGGATCGCGCGAGCCGCCGCCATGCCGCCCTCGGGTGATGGTTCGACGCCGGTGAGAATCACCGCACCCTCCGAACGCAGGATCGCCCGTGCTCTTGCCGGGTCATCGACACGGACAGGCACCACACTGACGAATCGCAAGGCCTCATCGGCGGCGGTGTTGTCAAGAGCGGTGTTGTCAAGAGCGGAGTTGTCAAGAGCGGTGTTGTCAAGAACCGTGTTGTCAAGTGCTGTTGCGTGGTTCATCGCATGGCGTTCTTGTTGAAGGGCTCGACCTCATCGCCCGGGCCCGGCTTCACACCGGCGTACATCGAGCCGCGCACGTGGCGTCGGATACCTCCGGGGGCGTCTTCAGTGGCACGAGCCGCTGCGTGCCAGGTGTCGCAGTGGTGGAGGATCACGTCACCTCGCTCGGCGTACACCGCCACCTCGCCCTTGATCTTCTCGAACCCGAGTGGCATGTCAGTCGTCGGCCAGCGATGACTGCCAGGTACGGCCCGCAGGAACCCGTTGGCAGGCGAAGTGGCGTCGAGATGGATCGTGATGGCGATCGCCGGCCAGAAGTCGGAATTCGGAAACGCCTGGTGGTCAGAATGCCAACCGATTCGGGAGTAGGCAGACTCCGATCCGGAGCGGCAGTCCTGGTAGACCACGCCGAAGCGGTCCCCGAAGACCTCGTCGAACGCCCAGTAGTCCTTGCCCTCGAAGCATTGGGTGAGGAGCGATTGAAGCGTCTCGTCGCCCCACGCTCGATCGGCGGCAGCGGAGAGACGCACGACATCTCGGACATAGTGAACAAAGGCGGCGCCTTCGGGAGCGCTGGTCAGGTAGTCGCCACCGAAGCGGGCTCGATCGACCTCGCCTTCGGCTACCGCTCGCTGCAGTTCTTCCATCTCCGCTTCGATGGTCGAGATCAGGGCATCGTCGTAGAGGCCGGAGACCACGACGTACCCGTCGCGGAGGAAGTCCGCCGTCAGTGCGCCCAGATCAAGGCCGGTGGTGGTGTCATCGGTAAGCATCACGGGTTCGTTGCTGTTCATTCGAACAGTGAAATCGACGGCCGTTTCTTGGTCGTTCCCTTGCCATGAACGGCATGACACGCACCGGTGTGGCGATGGTGAACCATTACTTGCGAAAGAATGAAGCGCTCGATCGCTGAGCGGGCCTCCGACGTGACTCAGCGATCAGCGGCACCAACACCGATGTGATCAGCCACCCCGACGCCGTCGCAAGGAGCAAGCAGCACACCGACTTCGTCGCCGCCGAAACGACAGGACGAACAGCGCCGAGTGATCACATCGTTTCGGGTCGATACAGCTTGGCGTAGTAGTCGGTGAGCATGCGCTTGACGGCGAAGTGTTCGGACGTGGTCTCGATGCTGCGGCGCATCATTGCTTCCCACTTGGTCGGGTCGTCGTAGTAGGTCGGCAGCACCTTGTCGAGCATCACCTCATACAGCGAGGCCAGGTCGTTTGCGTCGAGCATCTCGTTGTCGTCGGATTCGAAACCGTTGCCGATCTGCCAACCGTTCTCACCGTCGAGGCACGCCTCGGGCCACCAACCGTCGAGGATCGAGCAGTTGAGGACCCCGTTCATCGAGGCCTTCATACCGCTCGTTCCCGACGCTTCCTGGGGCCGACGCGGATTGTTCAGCCACACATCAGAACCGCGGGTCAGCATGCGACCGATGTTCATGTCGTAGTTCTCGAGGAACACCACAGCCTGCGGGTACTGCTTCATCATCGAGACGATGTTGGAGACAATGCCTTTGCCGGTGTCGTCGAGGGGATGTGCCTTGCCCGAGAAGACGATCTGGAGTCGACCGTCGGCCAGGTACGGCTCGATGCGATCCCGATCGGTGAAGATGAGGTCGCTGCGCTTGTAGGGCACCGCCCGTCGGCTGAACCCGATGAGGATGCGGTCCTCTCGAAGCACCGATCCGGTTCGCTTCTCGATGAAGGCCAGCAGCTCACGCTTGACCTCGTTGTGCACTGGCAGCAGCGGTTCGTTCTTCTCGTACGCCTCGGTGATTCGGGTGTCGACCCACGTTGGCTTGTGGATGCAGTTGGTGATGCCAACGATCTCACTCCGACCCGACACGTGCTGCCACATGTCGTTGGCGGTCTCGGCGTGCAACATGGCAACGGCGTTGGACTTGCGAGAGACCCGCAGCGCAGCGACGGTCATGTTGAACGGGTCACCACCGATGCGGGTCATCTGCTCTCGGGTCTGACCAAGGAACGCTCCCATGAATTCCATGGTGCGAAGATCGTGGCTTTCGTTGCCCTGGACCACCGGTGTGTGGGTCGTGAACACGACCTGCTCTCGAGTGGCGCGCCAGGCCTCTTCGAACGACAAGCCGCCCGACTTGTGCTCCTCGATCAGTTCCAGCGCGGCGAGCACTGCGTGCCCCTCGTTGAAGTGATACACGTCGACCTCGAGGCCGAGGGCACGCAACGCCCGGATGCCACCAACGCCGAGCACGATCTCTTGGGCCAGTCGCTCCTCTTTGAACCAGCCGTAGAGCTGGCCGCAGATCCAACGATCATCAGCATTGTTCTCGGGCAGGTCGGTGTCGAGTAGATACAACGGCGAGTTGCCGTAGGCCTCGGTCTTCCAGACCTTCACCTTGACCTCGCGTTTGCGGATGGTCACCGTCACGGTGACCCCGGTGTCTTCGAGGTCGTACTGCTGGTTGCGGTAACTGTCGTAAGGGACGCCGTCGTCACCTACGTACTGGTCGGTGTAGCCCTGCTTCCACTTGATGCCGATGGCAGTGATCGGGAGGCCCTCGTCATGGGCGCCCTTCAGGTAGTCCCCGGCGAGGATGCCGAGACCGCCGGCGTACCACTTCAGGTCGTTGTCGAGTGCGTACTCCATGCAGAAGTAGGCGACATTGAGATCATTGCTCATGGCTGTGTCCTCTTTCCGGGCCGACGGGGACTCCAACCGCGACTCTATTGGCCGGATCTCGGCCGGCCCTACCGTTCGACACCGAACGGGTCGTCGAGTCCAGTTTCACCCCCATTGCCCAAGCGGGATTTCCCCGATCTCGGCCGGTCGGGATCGTACGACGATGCGGCATGACCAAACAAAAGAACACCCATCAACGTGTCATCGGCGCCTTTCTCGGGGTTGGCTGACATTGTTCCTATCGAGCCTGCTTCTCGTTGGCTTCACGTTCATCACCGTGCCCCTGGCCGCCGCATTTGGCGCGACCAGAGCGGCACAGCGACTCGCCAGACCGGTGATCGCTCTGGTCGGCGCTGTCACCGTCGGCTCCTTCGTCGGAAGCGCCGTTGCCTTGGGTCCCCTGGGGATCGTCTTGATGGCTTCAGTGGCCGCTGTTCTCTACCTGATGCTCGGCAACCTCGATGACGCCAGGAAGGGCGTGCGTGCAGAGACCGTGTGACGCCCCACCGTCTGATCGGTTCCGCTTCTCGCTCGGCGAGTTCATCGAGGTCCAGCCCTCGTGAACCGCCGGGCCTTTGCGCGCGGTGCCAGCTTCCACCCGGTGGCGTAGGCGGTCCCGACGGACCCCCAAAGCTCAGCGGGACATCCCCGATTCCGACCGGGCGGCGGGGCACGACGATGCCATTCATGACCAACCAACTGCAAACCCATCATCGTGTCATCGGCGCCCTTCTCGGGGCGTGGTTGGCACTCTTCATCTCCAGCCTGTTGCTCGTGGGTTTCACCGCCGTCACCTTGCCACTGGCCGCAGCCTTCGGTGCGACCCGGTGGGCTCAGCGATTCGCTCGACCGGCGATCGCTCTCGTTGGCGGGGTCGCCACCGCCTCCTTCATCAGCGGCTCCATTGCCGCCGGATCCCTCGTCGTCGTCTTTGCCCCCGTGGCGACCACACTCATCTACCTGATGCTTGGCGACCTCGCGACGAGGAAGTCAGGCTTCCGACACGGGTGTGATCAACCACACCTCGTGGTCGGCCGCAAGTAAGCGGAGGTGACTCATGGCCACGCCCAGAAGTTCGCAGCCGTACTCGCCTCTGGCCGGGATCTGCGGTGCGTGGATGCCGCATTCGGCACCGTGGCGTCGCAGTTGTTGCGGGACCGGGGTTCCGGGTCCGAACTGCGGTGTGAGGATGCCGCATTCGGCACCGTGGCGTCGCAGTTCCTGTGCGGAGTCGTCGGCTCCGGTCGGCCGTTTCCACCGATGTACTTTCAGGCACGAGTACGAGCAAGGCGTGGGACGTTGGGAGTGAAGCGAGCAACTCCAGGAGAGAGCGCAGCAAACGACTACCGCTCCGCTCCGACGACTCGTGCTGCTTCACGCTCGGCGTGTTCATTGAGGTCGAGGCCTCGCGAACCGCCGAGCTTCTGGGCGAGATGCTCGGCGATGGTGACGTCGTCGTATTCACTCGACCCGTCAGCGAACCGGCACGGCTCGAGCGTGGAGACCACCGCGTCGGCATTGCCGTCGTGGAAGAAGGTGGCCGAGCGACGACGAATCAAGTCGCCGTCGGCATTGCGCGGCGGAACGACGCGATGCATGGTCGACAACCAACGATCGTTCGTCCAGCGGGCCAACAGATCGCCGAGATTGATCAGCAGTTCGCCCGGCGCAGGCTGCACCGGACACCAGCCCCTTCCCTCGGGCAGGATCTCGAGCCCCGCAACCGGGTCGGCCCACAGCACGGTGACGATGCCGTCGTCGGTGTGTGCGCCCATTCCGAGCTGGCCCTCGGCCAACGCCAGCCCCGCCGAAATCTGGTAATTGTTCAACCGCGCCACGTCGATCGAGTGATCGGTGAACGACTCGAAGAAGTCGGCCTCGAGGCCGAGAGCAACGGCGAACACCGAGGTCATCGTGCGAGCGACCGAGCCAGCGGCATCAAACCACCCTTCGACGCCGGGGCGGAACCCCTCGACATCGGGCCACTCGTTGCCTGCGTAGATGAGTGGATCGAGGTCGAGACCTGGATAGCTGTCGCGCCCGGCACCAATGTTGAAGGCCTCGAAGAGATCTTCCGGCGAGGCGATTCCGAGGCTGTAGCTCAATCGCTCCGACCGCGGCGGCGCATACCCGCGGTTGATCTCAGATGGCGCAACGTAGGGCAACTTCGCGTCGATCGGTTGCGAGAAGAACGAGTCCATCGCTGCGGTGAGTGCGTCGATCGTCGCCGGCGCGAGGCCATGCCCGATGATTCGCATGAAGCCGAGCCGGCGAGCCGCGTCGTCGACGCTGGCAGCAATGCGTCGACGATCCGCGGCGTTACCTGCGAACCAGTCGGTGAGGTCGATCAGCGGAACGTCGATGAGGTCGGTCACGGCAACCGACCGTAGACGGACGGTATGACACCCACGTTCAGAGCCCGTGAACAGCGGGTTTCCGAGCGCCTCAGCGGCACGAGAGTTCGCAAACGGCGCCGTCGTGATCCGACAACCGGTTCCCGTTCACGTCATTGGCCCATCCCCACACCCGCATTGCCGTGAGTTGGCCGCTGATCGCGATGTGATCGATACCCGGGCCCCTAGTGCCGACGATGTGCCCCGCGGTGATCACGTCAACCGACACGAACGTCCTGATCAATGCCGCCGCCGCATCCTTGCGACCGTAGGCGATTCGGGGGATCTGCTGATTGAAGTCCCCTGCAATGACCGTCGGGCCATCGAGGCTTGCGACCAGTGCCTCGAACACTTCGAGGTAGCGAAGGTGCATCTCCCACGGCTTGCGTTTCTCGCCGGTCGGGTACGTGACCTCGGCCATGTGCCAGGGGATACAGATCCCGACCACTCGCAGTTCACCGATCGGCGTCTGTGTCATGGCCGATATGAAACGAGTGTCGTCGAGCCCATCGATGCCGACTCGATCGATCGACGACCATGGCTCCTTCGACCACATCAGTACCTTTCGCTCTTCCTCGCCGAAATGGCTGCCGCTGGGAGGCTCGCACCAAATGGCATACCCACCTCGAAGCGGCATCGAGGTGCGCGCCTCGGTGAGCACCATCACGTCGGCATCGAGCCCGAACACGTAGTCGAGCGCCTCAGCCCCGCGCGGATTGTTGGCCTTCTTTCGCTCGAGATTCCATGTGAGCAGCCGAGTCGTCATCGGCACACCCTCGCATACCGCCAACGGTTCCCGACCTTCGGCGCGCCTCAGGACAACAAGCGGCGGGCGACGTTGGCGATGCCGGGGGCGTCGAGTTCGTAGTGCGCGTACAGGGCGCCTGGAG
>JBBQUN010000191.1:0-9089 GCA_038212405.1 Acidimicrobiales bacterium
GCGTCGGCCACTTCGATCCCGCGATCAGTCAAGCGGAACATTCGACGCGGTGGACCACCCGAGGCGAGGCCGGGGCGTTCGAGCGTCTCGATCAGCCCGCGTTCCTCGAGTCGGTCGAGGCAGCGATAGACCGTGGAGTACGCCATGACCGGTGCGTCGATGGCACGTCCTTTGAGCTGCCTGGCGAGCAGGTAGCCGTGGATTTCGATGGTGCCCTGTTGCTGGAGATGCCTCGCAGCTTGCAGGGTTCGTTGTTCATTTGGGACCAGATGGTCGACACTTCGTCGTCTCATGACTTCAAAAAGTGTATGCCTTCTCCGCCGCCCAAAGGGGATGCTCGACGAATCGAGACGGATTGTCCGCCGATCAACAACGAAACCGATGCGGATCAGCGAGTGCACAGGTCAATGGCTAACGGCGCACCTCGTAGTAGAGGTTTGCAGCATCGTCGAAGTCGTGCACGGTCAGGCTCGAAAAGCCCGCATCCGTAGTGAACGCTTCGAGCTGTTTCGCGTGAAGGCCGAGCGTGCCGAGTCCAAGCCCGCCAGGTTCGGACAGCGCGGACTGCAGACAGGTCGCAATCGAGAAACCGTAGAACAGCGCCAAGAGTGGATTGCGCCTGTCCTTCTCGAAGTTGCCGGTGGAGCGGATGTCTTTCACCAGCCAGGTGCTGTTGTCGGACATCGCGGCACCAATCGCTTTTGCTGCCAAGTCGGGTCGTGGCATGTCGTGCAGACAGTCGAAGGTGAGGACGAGGCCGAAGCGAGGATCCGCCGGTACGTCCTCGGCCATGGCAACGACGAAGTCGATGTTGTCGAGCCCAAGTTCCCTGGCTCGAGCACGAGCGAGTCGAATGGCAGATTCCGAGGGGTCATAGCCAACGCAGTGGCTCTGCGGGAACGCCTGGGCAATCAAGCAGAGACTCAGGCCAGCGCCGCACCCGACATCGAGCACATCGATTCCTTGTTCCAACCGCTCGACCACTCCGTCGAGCGCCGGCAAGATCGTTGGAATCAAGGCCTGGCGAGACCAGGGTCCGGTCATGCGGCCCATGGCAGCAGCGGTCGCTGGGCCCTGCTGCTCGTAGGTCAGGCCGATACCGGTGCTGAACGAGTTGGCGATGCCGTCGATCGCCTCACGTTGGGGCCCACCGCTGAAGGCGCCGGCCGAGAACGCGATCGAGTGTTCCTCGTCGGCCAGCACCGCGGCTTGGACATCGGTCAGTTCGAAGACGTGTGCGTCGGACGCGTCAGCTCGATATTCGATCAGGCCGGCAGCGGCTTGGCCGTAGAGCCATTCGCGGACGATGCGCTCATCGAAGTCGAGTGATGCAGCGAGTGTCGTGCTCGAGATCGGTCCTTGGGCGGCCATTGCCCGATAGAGACCCAACAGGTCACCAAGGTGGATCGTCAGCGACACCTGCTCGCCCATGCGATACGACCAGACTTTGAAGCTCAGGAGCTTGATCTGATCACCGATCCCCGGTTCAGCCTGCGGCCCGGTGTCGCTCGTCTTCATCGCTGTGGTTCCCTCCGGCGGATTGCGGTCGCCGCACCGTAGTTGATTGAAGCAAACTTGACCCAAGAATCTGGCGAACGGTGCCGATGACCCGTCAGATGCTGCCTCACGGATGCCCGCCGAACCAGTCCGAAGGTCCCATCGACGTGCTCGTCGTCGACGACGACCCGCTGTGGCGGCGGTATCTGGCGCATCGACTCCAGCTCGTTGGATTCGCCGTTCGAACAAGCGTCGATGGTCCGGGGTTGCGATCGGCACTTCACCACCTCGTGCCCAACGTCGTGGTGCTGAGTCTCGTGGTGCGCAACGAGAGCGGACTCGAACTGTGTCGCGAGCTCCGGTCTGTTCCGGCAACGGCCGACCTCGCCATCATCGTGACGAGTGCGACGAACTCGAGCGCAGTGTCGGCCCGCGTCGACGAGGTCCGAGCGCTCGCCGCCGGAGCAACACAGTTCCTCCCCAAGACTCGATCGATCGAACCGCTTGTTCGAGCAATCGAGGAGGCAACCAACACCATGGGCGTGTCGCCACCGGGTGCGCTGTGGTGAGTCAGTAGCCGATCGGATCGCTCGACAGGAGCGATTCGGGGTCATCGACCGGACCGTCGGTGAGTACCCAGCGGCCCGAACGCTTCTCGAAGCGGAGCCAAAGGGCTCGGCCATCGTGATCGACTCGGCGAAGCTGGGTATCGCCAGCCACACGACGAGTGTCGAGCGGGCTCACGTGCGAGCGGACTCCAACGCTGCCGGCGATCTCCCACGCGCTCGCTCGGGCGCTCAGTTCTCGAGCCGATACGCCGGAGTTCTCGGCCAGGCGCTTGCGGTCCTTGGGGGCGGGGAACGCGTGGGCGAGTCTCGCAAGATCACTGATCGGGTCGAGGTCGAGCCAGCTCGGGCTGCCTTCGCTGATGATGCCGGCCGCTCTTCTGATCAAATCGGTGCCGAGGAACCCGAGCCCCGCAGCGGTGAACGGTGCTGTCGACGGCGGAGCGCCCCACGTGGGGGTTCGTCCCGGCTCGATCGGATCATCGCCGATGACCGGCAGCGGCCGGTGTGGGCGCAGCCATGCCCGCGAGGCGAGCTCGTCGATTCCGTCACTCCCGAAGGCGTTGGGGCGCCGGGATTCGAGCGCGGCGATGATCTCCTGCCGATCGCGACCGCGTAGCGACAGAAGCAACATCGGGTCATCGTCGATGGCGTCGGCAACGGCAACCAGCGCGCCGGCAACGTGTTTGCAAGGGCTGGACCAGCCGGCGCAATCGCATGTGGTGGTGACCTCGCCGGGTGTCGGCAACAATTCGATGCCGAGCACTCGAAGGTCGTCGTCGAAGGAGGCGTCGAGCGTCCCACCGGCCAGGGCCGCGGATCGCGCAGGGCTACTCGAGACATGGTCGAGCAGCGTGTCCCACACCGTGTCGTCGAAGACGGGCGTTTGCAGGGTCGTGTGATAACGGCGACGTGGCCCGGCCGTGACGGCCACGTGCGCTCCGCCCGGTTTGATGTGCACGTCGGGTTCGGCGTGGGCTCGAGCAACTCGCTCACCAACCGACAGAGCACTGAGTCCGAACCGTGGATCTCGTTCGAGCGCTTCGATCCACCGCTGGCCCCAAACAGCCGACGTTCGATTGGTGTCGCTCATGGTGTGGACCCGCTCTCGGTCACTGCCTGATCGATCGCCGGCGCGGCGCCGAGGACGTCACGGTCGCCCACGTTACCGTCGGCCTCATCACTGTCGGCCTCATCGCTGTCGGCCTCATCGCTGTCGGCCTCATCGCTGTCGACCTCATCACTGTCGAACGCATCACCGTCGACCTCATCACTGTCGAACGCATCGCTGCGGTACGCATCGCCGCTCAACGACACCAGTCGAGCCAGGTCATCGTCGCTCAGCTGCGAGATCCACTCCTCGCCCGAGCCGACAACGGCATCGGCCAACCCCCGTTTCTCGTCGAGCATCGTGGCGATGCGATCCTCGATCGTGCCTTCACAGATGAGCCGGTGGATCTGCACGGGACGGGTCTGGCCGATTCGCCACGCCCGATCGCTCGCTTGATCCTCGACCGCAGGGTTCCACCAGCGGTCGTAATGCATCACATGGGTCGCGGCGGTGAGGTTGAGGCCGACGCCCCCGGCCCGAAGCGAAATGATGAACACGTCGGCCTCGCCGTTCTGGAAGGCGGCGACACGTGCGTCACGCTCGGGCAGCGACAACCCACCGTGAAGGACGAGGGTGCGGAACCCGAGTTGGCGCCAGTAGGAATCGAGGAGTTCGGCCATCGCCACGTACTGCGTGAAGACGAGCGCCGCATCGGATTCGTCACGGATGACCTCGAGGAGCTCGGTGGCGGCGGTGAGCTTGCCAGAGCGGCGGGGAAGCGGCCCGGTCTCGCCCAGGAAGTGAGCCGGGTGGTTGCAGACCTGCTTGAGTCGCGTGACGAGGGTGAGCACGAGGCCGCGACGGGCGAAGCCTTCGCTGCCGGCGATGTTGGCCATCGTCTCGTCGACAACGGCCCGATACAGCGCGGCCTGTTCGACCGTGAGCGGCACGATCTCGTTGGTCTCGGTCTTCGGAGGCAGATCGGGGGCAATGTCGGGGTCGGTCTTGCGTCGGCGCAGGAGGAACGGACGAAGGATCTGATTGAGGCGTTCGGCTTCGACGGGATCTCGGTCTCGTTCGATGGCCGTTGCGATTTCGCTGCGGAATCGTTCGATGGGTCCGAGTAGTCCCGGTGTCGTCCAGTCGAGGATCGCCCACAAGTCGGTGAGCTGGTTCTGGACTGGGGTGCCGGTGAGGGCAAGGCGTGTGGAGTTGCGCCCAATCGCTCGCATCGCCCTGGCCGTGTGGGAGTTCGGGTTCTTGATCGCCTGCGCCTCGTCGGTGATGACAACACCCCAGTCGGTATCGGCCAGCGTCGAGCGGTCTCGCCGGGCAACCCCGTAGGTGGTGAGCACGACGTCGCTGGGCCGGACACCGTCATTGGGCAGGGTTCTCGTTGCACCGTGGTAGCGAATGACTCGTAGGTCCGGCGCGAAGCGTTTGATTTCACGCTCCCAGTTGCCAACGACCGACGCAGGGCAGATCACGAGCATCGGCTTGTGGCGATCGGCGTCGTCGCTGGCAAGTCTGGTGAGGTGGAGCGCGATGACTTGCACGGTCTTGCCGAGACCCATGTCGTCGGCGAGGATCCCGCCGAGCCCGAGTCGGTCCATTTCATCGAGCCAAGCGAGGCCGCGCTCTTGGTAGGGCCGGAGTGTTCCTTGGAGTGCCACCGGGGCTGCGAGGTTCTCGACCGACTCGATCGAGCGGAGGCGAGCAGCAAGGTCGTGCAACGGGCGAAGTTCGGAAACATCGATGCTGTAGCCGTCGATGATCAGCTCGGATCCGAGTGCTGCGGCCACCGCCGAGGTGGCAGCGATCGCTCGGCGCTCTCTCATACGCGTGATCGAGCGATCGTCGAGCTTGATCCATTGGCCACGAAGGCGGATGAGCGATCGCTTGGATCGTGCGAGTTCTGCGAGTTCGGTGTCGGTGAGTTGTTCGCCGTCGAGCGACCCTTCCCACTGGAGTTCGAGCAGCGAACCCAGGTCGAGGCGGGACCCGCTCAACGACGTCGGGGCACCGACGAGTACGGGCCGGAACGACAGAGCAGCGAACAAGTCATTCGGCGCAAGGACAGACAAGCCAACGGCTCCGAGCCGGTTCGCCACTGGTCCGAGGAGTTCATCGACCTCGTCGTCGTCGAGGAGCAACTCGTTGGGACGATCGGTTTCGAGGAACCGCGCAATCGGTGTCCACACCTTGGCCGCTCGTCGAAGGGTCGAGATCAGCTCCGCTTCTGCAGCGGACAGCCGTTCGCGTATTCGAGGTGGCGCTTCCCAGAGAGCCCCAACGGGTAGAACGACCGTTGGGTCGTCTCGATGTTGAAAGGCGAGCGATGCAGTGAAGTCGCCGCTGGGATCGAGTGGGGAGGGCGGCCGAAGCCGCATCGTGATCAGCGGGGCACGGTCGCCGGCGAGTCCCTGATACGACTCGATCGCCGCTCGGGCATCGATCGTGACGGGTCGAGTGGTGGCGAAGGCATCATGGCCAACGGCCTGCGGTGCTGCGCTGGTCCGGGCAAGTGTGTCGGCAACGGCATCGGCAATGGCTTCGACCGTGTGACGTCCGGTCGGAATCAGCGGTGTGTCACGTCCGTCGGCATCGGTGGACATGCGAGCAATCGTGGCGCGGCCAGCCGCAGGGTAGGCATCGGCGATGGCCTCGAACTGGCTGCGAGCCTTGGCGGGCAAGGGTCCGAGCTGCCAGGTGTCTCGGCCACTTGGTGTGAGTCCGGGTCGGATGGCGCCGTTCGCGATCTCGGTGAGCGCCCAGCGCACCGCTGTGGCGAGTGCGGCAACCGAGGCGCTGGCGGTAGCGAGGTCGATCCGGACCAGCGAGTCGATCGCCCTGGAGAACGAGATCCGTTTGACCGCGGCGTCAGAAGCGACGACCCGATCATCGATCGGGAGGGCCAAACGGATCGAGGCGTCGGCGTCGGCCAGCAGTTGGGTGGGGTGCCAGGCCGCCAACCAACTCGAACGCGGCGGGTCCGACAACACAAACGTGACCTCGATGTCAGCAGTGCCAAAGAGGTCTGCCACTGGGTCGGTCACGGCGCGCATCCTGACCAGGCTAGGCAGTCAATGCCTCTTTCGGGTTTGACCGAAACCGGCGGCGGCGGCTGGGTCGTCGCCATGCCGGCAGGGTCGGGCTAGTCTCGAGTGAGGCAATGAGGGGTGTGGCATGGGCAGTGGCAACAGCAGGAGTGGCGTCGATCACCGTTGTGGGAGTCGGTGGGTTCGGGGTGGTAGCAGCGTTGGCCGAAGGCTGATCGTTCGTGGCGTTGGGTGTTTGGCGGCGGCATCGATGGTCTCGATTCTGCCAACGGCGATGATGCCCGCCGGGGCGGTTGGCGGTGTCGCCAGCCCGAATGCCGGTGGCGCCGGCGAGCCTCCGCACGCGCTGAGCAGCGATGGCACGGTGGTCCTCGCCAATGATCAGATCGACGGTCTCGAGGCTCTCGTCCGGTTCGAGGTCGGTGAAGCTCCCGTCTCGTTGGGATCAGCTGCGGTCGAGGTTGCGGTCTCGGCTGATGGCGCCGTTGCCGCTTCGATCGACGCCAGCCAAGCCCTTCGCGTCGTCGATGCCAGCGGGTCGAGCATCGTCACGATTCCGGTGTCCCAGCCGATCGTCAATCTCGTGATGTCGGGCGACGGTCGCTTCTTGAGTTTCGCCGCCCGCACCAACGACAGCCCCGGGCTCGTCGTTCACCGATTCGATCGAGTGACTCGGCAACTCATCGCGCTGCCGGCCGATGCCGGCGTCGTCACCCGGCCGATCGACATGTCCGACGACGGGCGGCGCGTGCTCGTGTGGCGGGGGAGTGAGCCAGACGTCGGCCAGTTGGGAGTGTTCGATGTCGAGGCCCTGACGTTCACGAAGGTCACCGTCGATCCGGTCACGATCATCGATGCGGCCTTGGCGCCGGACGGCTCCTCGGTGTTGTTTGCGTCGACCTCAGCGATCGTGGGGGGCGTTGGTGTCGGCGTGCATCTCTACGAGACGACCCTCGACGACCGCCTCATCAAGCTGATCCCGGTGGGGATGGAACTCAACGAATCGGTCGAGATCGCAGCAACGGGTCAGGTTCTCGCTCAGCGCTCAGCCACCAACCCAAGGCTCATCGAACTCTTCGATCGACGATCAGGCAGTCGATCGAGCAAGACGGTTGCCGGTACGACCGCGGCGACGCGACTGACACCGCTCCAGATCAGCGATGATTCCTCGACCTTACTGGTCCACCGAGAGAACTGCGTCGCAGGAGTATGCACCGCCCAGCCGGCGTTGCTGTCGGTCGCAACCGGTGTGGCCGATCCGCTGTCGTTGCGCTGGAGCGAAGCTGATCGCCCGTTGTTCGACAGCCTGGATCGTTTGTATCTGGCGGTCACCGGGCGTCCGGCCGATGCAGGTGGCCATGCCTATTGGATCAGCCGCCTGGTGGCTGGTGACTCGCTCGAGTCGGTTGCCGGTGCACTACTCGATTCGACCGAGGGCTCGGCGCGCTTTCCTGGTGAGTTGAACAGTGAAGCGGTCGTCGGCCAGGCGCTGTCTGGTGTGCTCGGCCGTACTGGTACCGGCGAGGAGATCGCCGCCGTTGTGGCAACCGCTGGTTCGAAGCGGCCTGCTGCGCTCGTCGTTGCTGCTTCGGCGTCGGCCGAAGCCGTCGTCGCCACCGCAACATCGCCACCCCAATCGGGCGATGCCGGTCAGCTCATTCGCCTCTACCGGGCCGTGTTCGGACGCTTCCCCGACCAACTCGGCTACCGGTACTGGGCCGGCCAACAGCTCGATGGCTTGTCGCTGGATGCCATGATCGATTCGTTTGCCGTCTCGGCGGAATACGAGCAGCGGTTTGGCCGCAACCAGAGCGACGATCAATTGATCGCGCAGCTCTACCGCAACGTGCTCGGACGCAACCCCGACGCTGATGGCGCCAACTATTGGCGCCAGGTGTTGGCCGACGGCGCAGGACGCAATGTGATGCTCCACGCCTTCGTCGATTCCGCCGAGAACATTCGCCTCACCGGCACACAGCCCTGAGTGATCCAGCCCTGAGTGATCCAGCCCTGAGTGATCCAGCCCTGAGTGATCCAGCCCTGAGTGATCCAGCCCTGAGTGATCCACACGCATGGCAGCGCGTCGATCGACTCGGGCGGTCGTGAGCGGCCGGTCGTGAGCGGCCGGTTGCCGTCGCTACGGCTGATCGTCGTCAGCACTGTTCCCACCTCGGCGTGTTTGCTCAGTGCTGGCGGCGACCATCGCTAGGCCGGCGCAGCGTTGCGCTGCGCCAAACAGGTCAACGCCTGAGGTATTACCACAGTCGGCCCGGTGGCCACCCAGATTGTTACCGGATCGTCACCCGTCGCCGAGCACGCAAGCGATCGTCAAATCCGTCACCGTTGCTTCGTCCTCTTCGCTCAGGCTGTTGAACCGATCGTTGAGCCCGTCGACACCGAACTCTTCCTCGAGTCCGTCGGTGATACAGATGGCTTGCGACTCCGGGATGCCGTTGTCTTGCACTAGTCCATCGATGAACTCGGCGCGGTCGTAGCTTTCGCCGCAGGCGGCCATCGTGAACGGCAACGCCGTGCAGGCACACGCCAAAGCGAGTACTCGTTTGATCTTCATGTTTCCCTCCATGAATTGCGAACCACTCACGGTCCGATTTTTCGACGGGCAGAACGCCAGCGCCGAATAGCTATGGACCATACACCACCACCGGTGACCGAGAGCACGCCGGGTCGATCGGCAACGATACGCAGAACCGAACGAGTGTTCCCCTAGTCTGGTCGATCGTGGAGGCCAACGACACCATCGACCCGCTGTGGGAAGCCACGTTCGTGCCGCTCGACCCACCAAGGGCTTCCTACTTCGCGTTGTGGGATCCAGCCGACGTCGGCGGTCTTCCCCTCGACCGAACCGACTCGCCGTACAAGCCAATCGATCTGCAACTCGTCGTCCCGTTTCGATCA
>JBBQUN010000192.1:0-9046 GCA_038212405.1 Acidimicrobiales bacterium
GCAACCCAATGGAATGCAAGCCGATGGAATACAGTCGCCGCCATGAGTTCAACGTTGTCAGAACGCCAATCGAAGGAACTGCTCGCCCCCTTTGGTATTCCGTTTCTCGAGGAGCGAATCGTCGCCACCCCCGAGGCGGCGGCCGAAGCGGCGACGGCGCTCGGCTTCCCGGTGGTGCTGAAGCTCAACGGTGCCGCAATCGCGCACAAGACCGAACGAGGGCTCGTGCGGTTGGGACTTGGCACGAACGATGCCGTCGCCGTAGCAGCAACCGAGCTCCTGGCCGCAGCAACACCCGACGACGGTGAGGTGTCGCTGCTGGTGGCACCCATGGTCAAGTCGAATCGAGAGTTCATCTGCGGCGTCGCCACAGACGAGCAATTCGGACTCACCGTGCTCCTCGGGCTTGGCGGCATTCTGGCCGAAGCAATCGCCGATGTGACGCTCCGATTGGTGCCGATCACAAAGAGCGATGCGATCGAGATGGTCGACGAACTCTCGACCCAAGATCTGCTCGGAGCCTTCCGCGGCGAGGCCGCCGTCGACCGAGACGCCCTCGCCGAGGTACTCCTCGCCTTGTCTCGAGCAGCCGAGCAGTCGTCGACGATCGCCTCGATCGACCTGAACCCCGTACTCATCAACAATGGAACACCGGTCGCCGTCGACGCACTGGTCGAGATCACCGAGGAAGCCTGATATGTCAACGACCGCTCCATCGAAGACCTTGTCGCCTGCCCACTTTGCTGCCTTGTTCGAGCCGCGCGGCGTCCTCGTCGCCGGCGCATCGACACATCCCGGCAAGTTCGGATTCGTCAGTCTCCACAACATCTTGGCCAACGGCTACGAAGGCAAGGTTTTCGCAACGAACCGCGACGGCGCCGAAGTCTTGGGCATCCAATCTGTTGCCGACGTTGCCGATCTTCCCGACGACGAGATCGATCTGGTCTTCGTTTGCACGCCGGCGGGAGCAAACCCGGATCTCCTTCGAGCCTGTGCAACGAAGGGCATCAAGGCAGCGTTCATCACCTCCGCCGGGTACGGCGAGGCAGGAGACGCAGGCATCACCGCCCAGGCCGAGCTCGTCGACCTCGCCGAGGAGCTCGGGATCTTGCTTGCTGGTCCCAACGGTCAAGGCGTGGTCTCCACTCCCGCGAAGTTGTGCGCACAGATCGTTGCCCCGTACCCACCAGCTGGTCGCATCGGCGTCGCTTCCCAGTCAGGGAACTTCGTCTCGTCCTTCCTCAACTGGTCGCGTGCGACCGGCGTCGGGATCTCCCGGGCCGTGAGCGCAGGCAATGCAGCAGCGGTGAACGTTGCCGACTATCTCGACTACTACGCGTCCGACGATCACACTGCGGTTGGTCTCGCCTACGTCGAGGGAATCGAGGACGGACGAGCGTTCTACGAACGAATCAAGGCGATCGCCGCCACCAAGCCAATGGTGCTGGTGAAGGGCGGCGCAACGGCCGGGGGTGCCCGTGCCGCAGCCAGCCACACCGGCAGTCTCGCAACCGATGATCGAGTGTTCGACGGTGCGATGCGACAGGCAGGCGTCATTCGCGCCGCCACCGTCGAAGAGGCGTTCGAGACCGCAGCAACCTTTGCCACCCAACCCATTCCGAAGGGCAACCGCGTGGTTGTCATGACGACCGCCGGCGGCTGGGGCGTCGTCACTGCCGATGCCATCCACTCGAGCAGTCTCGAGCTGATGACGCTCCCCGATGATCTGCTCGCCCAGATCGACCAACACCTTCCACCACGATGGAGTCGAAACAACCCGGTCGACCTTGCCGGCGGCGAGACCCGCGACACCATTCCCGTCGTCATGTCGATCATTGCCAGCCACCCCGATGTCGATGCGATCATCTATCTGGGCCTGGGCATTCAGTCGAATCAGGCTCGGATGATGAAGGAGGGAGCCTTCTATCCCGATCACGGACTCGAGCGCATCGTTGCCTATCACGAGCGCCAAGACGAGCGGTTCGCCGAGGCGGCGGCAGAGATCTCACTTGCCACCGGCAAGCCGATCTTGACCGCAACCGAACTCGGTATCGCCGATCCGCAGAATCCTGGCCCCGCTGCGGTCCGAGCGAGCGGACGACTGTGCTACACCACCGCCAATCGAGCAGTAGCGGCGCTCGAGCATCTCTACCAATACTCATTGTTCCAACAGCGCTGATCGGCAGGCGAGTGAACCCGCTTGCGTACCTCAACTTCTGACCTCAACTGCTAGGTTCGCACTCGACATGCTGTCGGTCCGCCTCGTTCGTCGTTATCTCCCTCTGGTGTTTCTGGTGCTTCTCGCCGGGCTTGCTTGGCGTGCCGCTGGAGCCGCCGACGTCGACGATGAGCGGCTCGAGCCCATCCTTTATGAACAAGATCTCACCACTCCTGTGCTGTCGGCGCGACGAGTGCCACGCAGCCTCCAGGCGCCGATTGCCGACGATGCCATCCAACCGGCGATCGACGCCGTGCTTGCCGGCTCGACGCCAACGACCTGTTTGATCGTCACGGTCGATGGTCGAGTCATCGCCAATCAGAACCCTGGACTTCCGGTGGTGCCCGCCTCCAACCAGAAGATCCTCACCAGCTACGTCGCCCTCAGTCTGTTCGGACCCGACCTGACCTTCACCACCGAGCTGCGGTCCACCGGCATGACCGTTGATGGCGTTCTCGAGGGCGATCTGTTTCTCGTCGGTGGTGGCGATCCGTTCTTGTCAACCGACAACTGGTGGACACAGTTCGATGACCAAGATGGTCGGGCACATACCCGACTGGAAGTGCTGGCCGACCAGGTTGCCGCAAGCGGTATCACCAGCGTCAGCGGCGCGCTGTTCGGCGACGAGTCGATGTTCGACAGCGAACGCTATGGGCCGTGGGCGACCCGCTTGATCGACACCCGCCAGTCCGGTCCGCTGTCGGCGTTGGTGGTGAACGAGGGTTTCGTCAGCTGGCCCGAAAAATACACCGGAAGCTTCCGTCCTCGTGTTCCCACCGACAACCCGCCGGCGCACGCCGCCGAGGTGTTTGCTGCGCTTCTCGGCGAGCGCGGTGTTGCGGTTCGCGCTGGAGGCGCGCTGGCCGCTCCGCCCGAGGCTGCCCTCGTCGCCCAGATCGTCTCGCCTCCGTTGAGCGAGCTCACCGAACACGTTTCGAGCTACAGCAACAACTTCGGGGCCGAGATGCTGTTGAAGTACATCGGCCTGACACAACGAGGCGTTGGCAGCACCGCCGTCGGTGCCGAGGCAATGGCGGCGGCCTTGGCCGATAGGGGCTTCGCCATGAGCGGCGTGACCTTGTTCGACGGGTCCGGGTTGAGCGAGGAGACCACCCTCACCTGCCAGCTACTGACCGACGTCTTGCTCGACGCCGGGCCGACCTCACCCTTTGCACAAGGACTGTCGATCGGCGGCGTTCGCGGCAGTCTGCTGACTCGTCACCTGGCCAGCGCCGCCACTGGCCAGGTCTTTGCCAAGACCGGCACGCTCAACGATGTCACGGCGCTGTCGGGTTACGTTCTGTCGCCGGTCGAGCCGGGAACGACGCTGAGCTTCGCCTACGTCGTCAATGGTCAACTCGCCGGTCAAGACGACCGCATTCGGAGACTCCAAGAACCCTTCGTCGACCAGTTGGCGACGTACCCGGCCGGCCCCTCGTTGGAGACCATCTCGCCTCGGGCCCCCAGCACGAATGCGCTGCCAGAGTCCGAGGCACTGACGACGGAGTCGGATTGAGCCTTTCGTGAGCATTCGCCTTCCACAGTTCCCACTTTCGTCGGTGTTGTTACCGACCATGTTGCTTCCTCTCCACATCTTCGAACCGCGTTACCGCCAGTTGGTGACCGACATCGGTGATGAGGGCGAGTTCGGTGTTCCGCTGATCGAACGTGGCAGCGAAGTCAGCACCGGTAACCGGGATGTCCGGGCGACGATCGGGGTGATCGCCAAGGTCTTGCGGCGAGAGTCGTTCGACGATGGCCGATCGACGATGTTGTGTGTCGGCACCGACCGCTTTCAGATCGACCACTGGCTCGACGACGACCCGTATCCCGTCGCCAACATCGACCTGCTGCCCGACCTGGACGGTCCGGCTTGCGAGGCGTCGGCTGTCGGCGAGATGTTCTCGATGTTCGAGCTCTGTCGGTCGGTGTTCGAGCGCCATGGCATCAACACCGGGTCAGCCCCGGCCTTCGACGCCGACCCGGCCATAGCGACCTTCCAAGTCGCCTCGCAGTCGCCGCTCGGCGAACTCGACCGGTACGACGTGCTTCGCAAACGCACAGCCGGCGAGCGAGTTGCCCTCCTGACCGAGCAGCTCGAAGCAGCCGCTGCGACGCTCGAATTCCGACTCAGCTCGTGACCACCGCGACAAACGACACCAAGATCCTCGGTCCTGGTGGTGAACGCGCTTACACTCCTCCGAGCAAACGGTGTGGGACAGAAAGCGAGGCCGCGATGGCCAAGGCCAACCCGCTCGATGGGGCGAAAGAAATTCAATCGATGCTGGTGGGATACGCCAAGCAGGAAACGATCGAGCCACTGAAGTCGCTTGGCGGGTTCCTGATGTGGGGGCTGGCCGGAGCGATCTTCGTCTTCCTCGGCGTCTTCTTCTTGAGTATGGGCATTCTCCGACTGCTTCAGCAGGTCTTCGAAGGGGCCAGTTTTGCCTCGACGTTGCCCTACTTGATCACCATCGTTGTCTTGCTCGCCGCTATCGGCATCCTGTTCGCTCTGTACAGCCGATCGAAGAAACGAGTGCTTTCATGACCGACTCGACCAAGATCTCGCCTGCCGATATCGAGGCGAAATTTCGCGATATCGCCGACCAAGTCGACACGGTTGCCAGCGACTCCAAGAAAAAGGCGGCCATTGCGGGAACGGCCTTCGCCATCGTCTTGATGTTGGTGATCTACATCATGGGCAAGCGCAACGGCAAGCGTCAGAGCACCGTTGTCGAGATCAGGCGGCTCTGATCGTGTTTCGTAAGCTCTTGGTGTGGGGCGTCCGCCTCTCGTTCGTCGGGCCGGGGAAATCGTGGTTGTTTTCCTCCGCTGCCTTGATGGCGATGAAGATGGTCAAGTCGGTGTCGACCAAGACCGAGGTGATCGAGTTGTCGAAGTCCAAGCCTGGTGACCGGATCATCATCGAGCATCTCGACATCACCCACGCCCAGCAACTCAAGGCACAGAAGTCAGCCAAGAAGGCCGACAAGCGGGCGAACAAAGACGCAAAACGTCTCGCCCGAAAGGGCTGAGGCTCGTACCGAGTCTCTAGGATCGGCAGCCGTGAGAGTACTGCTGCGAAATCCAAGCCGAGAGGTCGAGATCGACGGTCCAATGTCGGTCGTGAAGCTTCTCCAGATGTTCGAGGTGCAACGAGAGTCGGTGCTCGTGATCCGTGAGGGAACCCTGGTTCCCGGCGACGCCCTCCTCAACCACTCCGACACCGTCGAGATTCGTCCCGTGATCTCCGGTGGCAGCGAATGAAGTGCAAGGTCTGTCGAGGACCGGCGATCATCGACATCCGCCGACACAACGCGAACTTCTGCACCGACCACTTCATTCGCTATTGCCACGAGCAAGTGGCGCGCTCGATCAAGGAATTCGACATGTGCACGCCGGGCGAGCGAATGCTGGTCGCCGTCTCCGGTGGCAAGGACAGCCTGGCGGTGTGGGACATCCTCCACACGATGGGTTACGAGGTCGACGGTCTCTATGTTGGTCTCGGCATCGGTGACTACTCCGAGGGCTCGGGCGGCTATGTCTCCCGCTTCGCCAACGAGCGAGGACTGAAGCTGATCACCATCGACCTGCGTGACGAGTACGGCTATGACGTGCCGACAGCGGCGGCCGTCACCAAGAGGGTTCCTTGCTCAGCTTGCGGACTCTCCAAGCGGCATCTCTTCGACGCTGCGGCCGTCGAGGGTGGCTACGACGCCGTCGTGACCGGCCACAACCTCGATGACGAAGCGGCGGTGCTGTACGGCAACGTCTTGCGCTGGCAGAGCGCGTACCTTGGCCGGCAGCGACCAGTGCTGGCCGCTCGAAACGGCTTTCCCCGCAAGATCAAACCGCTCGTCCGCCTTGGCGAACGGGAGATGGCTGCGTACTGCGTGCTGCGCGGCATCGACTACCAGGTCGAAGAATGCCCAATGGCGACGGGCAACAAGCACCTCCAGTTCAAGGAGGTCTTGAACGCCCAAGAGGCAACCTCGCCGGGAGCCAAGGCCGCCTTCTACTTTGGTTTCCTTCGCGAGGCCGTCGATCGTTTCGACTCCGACCCCGATGACGATTCGCTTGGTGTCTGCGAGCGGTGCGGTTCACCAGCCAGCGGCGAGGTCTGCTCGTTCTGTCGGCTGATCGAACGGACCGACGGTGCCGAACCCGTGCCGGTGCGGTTCCCAACGTCGAAGAAGTCCAAGAAGCCGAACACGCCCCGGTCGACCGCCAGTGCAGCCAACGCCTCAGATGATGGAGAAACGACATGACCGATGGCTCGAACGAACTGGGCGTCGACGACCTCGTCTTGATCATCGACAACCGTGATCGACGGCACTTGATCACGCTGGCGGCCGATGGCGCATTTCACTCTCATGCCGGTGTCCTGGACCACGCCAAGATGATTGGTCAGCCCCAGGGCTGCGAGGTGTCAACCACAAAGGGACAGAAGTTCCGAGTCTTTCGCCCGACACTCGAAGAGTTCATTCTCTCGATGCCTCGCGGTGCCCAGGTGATCTATCCGAAAGACCTCGGCCCGATGATGATGCTGGCCGACATTGCTCCCGGCATGAAGGTGTTCGAGTCCGGGATTGGTTCCGGCGCCCTCTCGATGACCCTGTTGCGGGCGGGAGCGAACATCGTTGGCTACGAACTCCGCGAAGACTTCGCAGCGCGGGCGAAGAAGAACGTCGAGGCGTTCCTCGGCGCCGAGGTGCTCGATCGTTATCAGATCGAGATTCGCTCCGCGTATGACTCGATCGATGGCGACGATTTCGATCGGGTCATGCTCGACCTTCCCGAGCCATGGCAGGTCGTTCCCCACGCCGAGTTGGCGCTACGACCGGGTGGGGTGTTCATGGCCTACACCCCGTCGATCACCCAGGCCGTTCGACTCCGAGAGGCGCTGTCGCACACCCGCTTCACCGAAATGAAGACCCTCGAGGTGTTGAACCGCGGCTGGCACATCGAGGGCCAAGCCGTGCGACCAGACCACCGCATGGTTGCCCACACGGCCTTTCTCACCAGGGCTCGGCTCCTTGCCCCATCGTCGGATCCCGCCGCACCTTCGCCACCAACTCCGCCGACGCCACCGCCACCACCCGAGACCGAGTAGTCACCCACGGTCACACACCGCCACGCAACGTGTGGCGGTGGCACGGTTCTTGCTATGATCTCGGCCAGGTTCTCAACATCGTCACTTCGGTGCCGATGCGTCTGGCGTGGCCATCCGTAGCGGGTGACCACCAGGACAAATCCGCTTGGCCTTCGAGGCCAGCGGGGGTAGAAGTCCAGTCGCCCCGGTCGTCTCTGACCGGGGCGACTGCGTTTTCGGCTCGAGAACGAGGCGGGTGTACTCCGTTTTCGTCGCTGTCGCCGGTTCGGTCTAGGTTGATGCATCGGCGTTGCCGCGACCTGGGACCGGTCGAACAACGCTCTCACGAAACCGAAGGGGACCAGTATGTATCCAGGCCATTGGGCAGCCGAGCGACCCGACCATCCCGCCGTGGTGATGGCCGGATCCGGCCTCACGCAGACCTTCGCCGAGCTCGATGCTCGGTCGAATCAGCTCGCCCACGTCTTCCGCGAACTTGGCATCGAACGCGGCGGTCATGTTGCGATCTTCATGGAGAATCAACTCCGCTTCATGGAGGTCTGCTGGGCAGCGTTGCGCTCTGGCATCTACATCACCGCCATCAACAGCTATCTGTCGGCCCCGGAAGTGGCGTACATCATCGACGACTGCGACGCCGAAGCGGTGGTGACCTCCCGGGCCAAGGCTGGGGTGATCACCGATGTCCTCGCCGGCGACAACCGCCCATCCAAGGTTCGTTCCTGGTTGATGGCCACCGACGACAACGAGGCAGCTCCTGAAGGCTTCGACGACTACGACGCCACCATTGCATCGCGACCAACAACCAAGATCGCCGACGAATCCAACGGCACGATCATGTTGTACAGCTCCGGAACCACCGGCCGCCCCAAAGGCGTGTTGCGCCCATTGCCGACCGATCCGATCGAAGAGGGCGACCCTCGTTCCGCCCTGCTGCCGGTGACCTATCAGTATCGGCCGGAGATGGTCTACCTGTCCCCGGCACCCATGTACCACGCGGCTCCGTTGGCCTTCTCACTCGCCGTGCACCGTGCAGGCGGCACCCTCGTGATCATGGAGAAGTTCGACGAGCGCAACGCCCTCGCCGCCATCGAGAAGTATCGGGTCACCCACAGTCAGTGGGTCCCAACGATGTTCGTCCGCATGCTCAAGCTGACCGAGGCGGAACGCATGGCCAACGACCTTTCCTCGCTCGAGGTGGCGATTCACGCTGCAGCGCCGTGCCCCGTGCCGGTCAAGCATCAGATGATCGAGTGGTGGGGCCCGGTGCTCTATGAGTACTACGCAGGCACCGAGGGCATCGGTTCGACCTTCATCGACAGCGAGGAATGGCTGCGCAAACCGGGCTCGGTTGGCAAGTGCCGACAGGGCGTGTTGCACATCGTCGACCCCGAAGGTAACGACCTACCAGCGGGGCAGACCGGAGGGGTCTTCTTCAGCGGGAACGCCGAGTTCGAGTACCACAAGGCCCCGGAGAAGACCGAAGAGTCTCGCATCGACGGTGGCCGCGTCACCCTCGGCGATGTCGGCTATGTCGACGAAGACGGCTACTTGTTCTTGACCGACCGCAAGGCGTTCATGATCATTTCCGGTGGTGTCAACATCTATCCGCAAGAGGTCGAGGACTGCCTGATCGTTCACCCCTCGATCGCCGATGTCGCGGTCTTTGGCATTCCCGACGAGGTCATGGGCGAGTCGGTCAAGGCCGCGGTGCAACT
>JBBQUN010000193.1:0-9038 GCA_038212405.1 Acidimicrobiales bacterium
GCATGTCACGAGGCCCCATGCGAGTCGTCACCGTCACCGGATCACCCCGCGAGCGTGGCGTTGCCCACGGCACTGCCTACCGAGACGAGATCCGAGCCTATGCGGTCGACCGGGTCGACCTCGTCTGTGCTGGAGCGTGGAGCCACCATCCGCTGGATCGGCCGGCCGTCATCGAACTGGCCGAGGCTTGTCTCGAACCGCATCGCGCCTATGCCCCCGATCTGGTCGATGAGATGGCAGGCATTGCCGAGGCCACCGGCACGTCGCTGGCCGAGATGCTGATCGTCAATGGCTTCACCGATTTCGTCGACACCGTGTACGCCACCTACCACCACGATTCGATCGCAGAAGACGACTGCACGGCCGTCATCGTTCCCGATACTCGGTCCGATGGCTCGGGCTTCCTGGCCCAGACGTGGGACATGCACGACACCGCAACCGACCACGTGATCCTCCTCGACGTGCACGGCAACGACCAGCCTCGTTCGCTGCTGCTGACCACGACGGGCTGTGTTGGCCAGATCGGCATGAACGACGCCGGCATCGCGGTCGGCATCAACAATCTGCCCGGTGGCGACGGAGCCATCGGCGTCACGTGGCCCTTCGTCGTCCGCAAGGCGCTCCAGCAGACCACGATCGAAGCAGCGTTGGCGTGTGTCACCGAAGCCACGCTTGCCGGCGCCCACAACTACCTCCTGTTCGACGCATTGGGCAATGGCTACAACGTCGAGGGGTTCAGCACAGCCACGAGCATCGTGCAACTGCGCAGCGACGTGATCGGCCATACCAACCACTGCCTTGCGCCCGAGACGCTCGCAGTCAGCCAAGACAAGCCCACGCAACTCCAGGAGTCGTCCGAGGTTCGCCTCACCACGGCGCTCGACAGCCTGGCCAATGGCGTCATCGACTACGACCGTCTCGAAGCGCTCACCCAGCATCCGGTCATTTCGTATCGGGGCGGACCTCCGTATCACGTCGAGACCTGCGGAGCGGCCATCATGCGCCCGGCCACCGGCGACTTCTGGGCCTGTTGGGGATTGCCATCGGAGAACCCGTATCAGCGATTCTCGCTGGCATCGGTCGAGGCCTGAGGCTCGTGGTTGCGCTTCGCTACCAAAACCTGACCGCTGAATGGATCGACGGTGCTGCCCGCTGCGAACAGGTGGCGTTCCCTACCGCTGAACCCGGTGATCTGCTGAGTGCCGACGACTTTTCGGCGTACCTCGACACGTTCCCCGAAGGCGTCTTCGTCGTCATCGACGATGACGCTCCCGATGGTCCGGCCGTGATCGGCGTTGGTGCAGGCATTCTCGTCGACTTCGACTTCGACCACATCGAACACACCATCTGGGAGGTCGCAGGCGAGCACCAATGTGGCAATCACGACCCCAACGGTGATTGGTACTACGGCACCGGTATCACGGTCCTTCCCAGCTATCGAGGCCACGGCATCGGCCGTCGGTTGTACGAGCTCCGCAAAGATGTCGTTCGAACGCTCGGCAAGTCGGGCATCATCGCCGGCGGCCACCTCCCGGGATTCGCCGAGGTCAAGCACGAGATGAGCGCCGAGGCCTATGTTGCCGACGTGGTTGCCGGCCGCCGGTCCGACGCCACGCTGAGTTTCCAGATCGCCAATGGCTTCGAGGTTCGCGGAGTCATCCAGAACTATTTCGCCGACCCGGCGATCGACAACAAGGCATCACTGATCGTCTGGAAGTCCGACCGTCTGGAGAGTTGAACCGCTGGTCGCCTAGCTTCTGCGCATGCAGACACTCAAAGGGAAAACCGCCGTCGTCACCGGAGCAGCAAGTGGCATGGGCAAAGCCTTTGCTCTGCGCTTCGCCCAGGAGGGAATGAACGTCGTGCTCGCCGACGTCGAGGCGCCACGACTCGACGATGCCGTCGCCGAAGTCAACCAGGCAACGGTCGATGGGGCAACGGCCATCGGGGTCGTGACCGACGTAGCCAACGCCGATGAGGTGCGGGCTCTGGCCGCCACCGCCATCGATACCTTTGGCGCCGTCAACGTATTGTGCAACAACGCAGGCGTCGGTGGCGGGAGTCTCTCGGCTGCCCCCGGCAGCGTGCACCTGCCCGACTGGACCTGGGTCATGGGTGTGAACTTCTGGGGTGTGGTGAACGGTCACGAGGCGTTCCTGCCCCACCTACTCGAGCACGGCGACGGCCACGTCATCAACACCGCATCGATGGCAGGGCACTTCCCTGGCCACAGCGCCTACTCAGCGTCGAAGTGGGCCGTCGTCGGGATCACCGAGGGTCTCTACAACTCCCTGGCCGCCAGTGGATCCTCGCTCGGGGTGTCGTGCCTCTGCCCGGGCTGGATCAACACCGCCATCGGCCAGTCGGCCCGCAATCGTCCCGAGTGGGCAGCGCCGAACGCGCTCGCCGAGCCCGATACCGAAGCCGAAGCCCGCCACCAGTACGTACTCGACGCGCTCGCTTCCGGCCTCCCGGCCGAAGGGGTCGCCGATCTCGTGGTGAAGGCCATTCTCGGGAAACAGTTCTGGATCTTCACCCACGACGACATGGTGGCATCACTCTCCGGTCGCTTCGACGCCGTCCTCAACGGCACCAACCCTCCAGGGGCCTGGCTCGGCTGACCAATCTCGACCCGGGACACCAACAACTCCTCTACCGAAACGCCGTACACGGCACCCACTTAGAGGAGATCCCCGATGCGGGGTGACCTGAGAGGGAATTCCGGTACCTCAGTGCCGTAGACGGCACCGTCGTAGAGGAGATCCCGAACTGTCGGCGAACGCCGCTTCAGCGGCCCGGGGGGCGGTGGTGGCGGATGGGGCGTGACTTGCGAAACATCTCGGGGAGGTCCGACCATTTCGGGCCGGTCGAGATACCGCCGTCGACCACCATGGTCTGGCCGGTGATCCATTCGGCATCGGCTGAGGCCAAGAAGGCAATCATGGCCGCAATGTCGCGTGGCTCGCCGGGGCGCGGCATGGGCTGCCCACCGGCGGAGGCATCGCGAAGTTTGGCCAATTGCTCCTCGGTGGCATCGGGTCGCCCATAGAAGAGCGGGGTGATGATGAGACCCGGCGCAACGGCGTTGCAGCGGACGTTCGACTCGGCCAGTTCAAGGGCGACCGTTTCGGTGAGGGCGATCACGGCCGTCTTGGCCGCGGTGTAGAGATGTGGTGAATAGCCGGCCCGGAGGCCCGCCACCGAAGCCGTGTTGATGATGGCTCCACTCCCCTGCGCGCACAGCACCGGCGACGCGTGCTTGATGCCGAGGAAGACGGACTTCACCAGCACATCGAAGGTGAGGTCGAAGTCCTCGACACTGGTCTCGGCGATTGGACCGAGCGCGCCGCCGAAGCCGGCGTTGTTCACATAGGTATCGAGTCGACCGAAGAGATCGAGGGCTTCGGCCACTGTGGCCGCCATGTCGGCTTCGACCGCAACATTGGTTCGCAGGAACGCAGCCGCTTCACCGAGTTCGTCGGCCAACGCGTTGCCTGCCGCTTCGTTGAGGTCGGCGATGAGCACCGATGCCCCGTCGGCAACGAACCGGCGAGCAGTGCCGGCCCCGATGCCCGAGGCACCGCCGGTGATGACGGCAACGGTTCCCGCCAGACGCCCCTCAGGCTGAGTCGCGTCAGGCTGAGTCGCGTCAGGCAGTGTCGCCACAGGCTGTGCCCCCTCAGCCATACGATGCGCCAAGGCCGGCGCTGGCATCGATCTGCACGCCATAGCGAGGGATCGGATAGCGCAGTCCGTTGCGAGACAGCGCTTCCAGCCCGGCAATGGCCTTCGGCAGGAACGATGGCGGGATGGCCATGAGCAGTTCGTCGTCTTCGACACCGCCGTACCGGCGTTCGGCGAAACATGGGATCGACACGCTCGGTTCACCGGTGGCCAACGCACGGCCCCAGGAATCGCTGCACGACGATTCGCCGACGCAGCCCCATTCGAAGTTCTTGTAGCCCGACCACTGGAGGCCGTTGATGAGCAGGATCATCTGCGCCGGCGTGGCATAGATGAGTGCGATGTCGGGAGGATTGAGCCGTCCGGTGACCAACGGCGACACGGCCATGGCCTGATACTTGCCGAAGGGAACGGTGTGCATGGCGTGCTGGTGGACCGAGGAATCCTCGATCGTTTCGAACCAGACGCCGGCCATCTTGTCGCCAGACAGCCACTTTTCGTCTCGGGGATGCAGTCCGATCACCGCGCCACATTGCGGTCCAACGAGATCGTCATTCGTGATGCCAACGGTCCAGTTCAAACGAGAGGCCATGCCAACGATCTGGTCGGTGGTGTGGATCGACTTCGGACGACGAATCTTTTCGACCGCCGCCATCTCTTCCACCGTGGTGAACATCTTCATTCCGATTGGGGTGGTGCGAAGACGGAGCAATCGGTTGAGGTCATCGACCAGCTTCGTCCAGTCGAGCGGCGCTCCTTCGAGGTGGACGGCCTGAGCAGGTGTGTCAATCGTCATGTTCGGCACGTTAGTAGCCCACTGGCGGATCGAACTATTTCTCAACTGGAACCACGATCGCCCGATACATCATCTGTGAAGGCCAACTGCAAGACCATTCGCGTGACCTCTTTCGCTCGGCGACTTCCACTCCTGTTGGGCGCGTCGGCTCTGCTTCTGGCCTCGTGTGGTGGCAGCGATCTGATCGCTGATGATGATCCGTCCAACGGTGCCAATCTGGCATTCGTCGATGACGAGTTCGCTGATACACCCACGTCGACGACACTGATTGCAGCGGCTCCTGATGTCGTTCTCAGCGACGCCGACAGCGAGATGGTTCGGTTCGAGTCGACGTGGATCTGTGAACTCCAACGCCGCACGTTCCAGACTCAATCGGGTCGCGAGGATGCCCTCCAGGAGAAGCTCACCGAGTTCGGCCTCACCGAACCCGACTACGTGGCGTTCCGGGCACGAGTGAACAACGACCAGGACCTGCGCGACGCCATTCTCTACAGCTACCAGGAGACGTGCCGACCCTAGGTTGGTGATGCCCCTTGGCCGCCATCGGTCGGCAAGCTCTCAGCCCTGGCGTCGAACGGCCTGTTGCCGTAGTTCGCGGCGAGCGATCGCCATCAGGTGCACCTCGTCGGGACCGTCGGCGATGCGCAGCGAACGTAGCTGTGCGTACATCCTCGCCAATGGGAAGTCGTCGGAGACGCCAGCAGCGCCGAACACCTGAATGGCGCGATCGATCACCGTCGTTGCCGTACGCATGACATGCACCTTGATCACCGACATCTCCGGAGCAGCGGCCTTGTCGCCCTCGGTGTCCATCATCGATGCAGTGCGAAGCGTGAGGAGTCGGGCCGCGTCGATATCGATCCGAGCCTCGGCGATCCAGTCCTGCACGTTGGCCCGTGAAGCGACCGTCTGGCCGAAGGTCGAACGTTGCTCGGCCCGCTCGCACATGAGCGCCAGCGCGAGTTCGGCAACACCGATCGTACGCATGCAGTGCTGCACGCGGGCTGGTCCCAGCCGAGCCTGAGCAATGGCAAAGCCACCACCGACGTCGCCAAGGAGCGCGTCAGCGGGTATGCGCACGTTGTCGAACTCGAGCTCGCAGTGGCCGCTGGCATCGAGGTAGCCGAACTTCGAGAGGTTCCGAACGATGCGGAACCCGGGCGTATCGAGCGGCACGATGAACTGGCTCTGACGGTGATGACGCGGCGCATCAGCATCGGTCGAGGCGACAGCGATCACGAATGCACAGTGCGGATGCAACACGCCACTGATCCACCACTTGCGACCATTGAGCACCCACTCATCGCCTTCGAGTACCGCCGTCATCGCAATGTTCGCAGCATCAGACGAGGGAACGTTCGGCTCGGTCATGGCGAAACCCGAGCGGATCGTGCCATCGAGCTGTGGCTCGAGCCAGCGGCCCCGCTGCTCGTCAGAGGCGTAGATGGCCATGGCGTCGCCGTTGACGCTGGTTGGCGCGTCACAGTTGGTTGCCTCCTGTGCGAGTGCACACGTGCCGAGCGCTTCGGCAAGCGGGGCGTACTCGACCATCGAGAGTCCCGGGCCGTACCGCTCGTCGCGAACGCAAAGATTCCACAGACCGGCGTCTCGCGCCTCGGACTTCAGGGCCTCGAGCGTCGGGGGCTGTTGGGTTGGTTCGGCCAACCGTTCGGCCTCGACGGTTGCTTCAGCCGGACGCACTCGATCGTCGATGAAGGCTTGCAGCGCCGCCAGGCGTTCGAGGGTGGCAACATCGTGATCGAACTTCATGGTCATGTCTCCTGTCGGCGGCGAGCAACGATGCCGTCGCTCACCAACCGCTCGATGGTGGCTGCGTCGTAGCCGAGTTCGCTGAGTAACTCGTCGGTGTGTTCACCGTGCTCGGCGATCTCGGTTCGAGCGCGGTAGTCGGTACCGCTCATCGTCAGCGGCGCTGACGGCATGATGTAGCGACCAAGTCGTGGATGCTCGCCGCGATACAGCAGGCCGCCAGCGTGGGCGTCGTCATCGAGCAACACCTCTTCGAGCGTCCGTACCGCACTGGAGGGAATACCGGCCTCGCGCAATGTGGCGAGCACTGCCTGGGTGCTGCGTTCGTTGATACGGGCTTCGAGAAACGCTCGAGTCTCGGCGAGTAAGCGAGGGCGGTCGCCGCGGTCATCCCACGCTGGGGTCCCCCGCGGATCCTCGGTGCCGAACAGCTGGCAGAGTTGGGCACCCATGGCGCCGGTTGCCCCGATCGACACCGCCCCATCGGCGGTGACATACGTGGTCATGAAGAAGACGCTTGGCGCCGTCCGCTGGACTCGCTCGGCATGCAACGAGCCGAACGACTCGCCCGCTTCGCGTCGGGCAGCCAGATCGCGTTTCCAATCGTCGGTCGCGTCGAACAGGCTGGCCGATCGGTGCTGAGCAAAGAGCGCGGCGTGAGCAAGCGAGGTACCGACCCGTTGGCCGACACCGGTGATCTCTCGATGGCGCAGCGCGCCGGCAACGCCGAACGCCAACAGCAACCCGGCGATGTAGTCGCAGAAGTACGCCTCGTAGTGGCCGGGTTGGCCAAGCGCATCGGTGTTGGTCGAGAGGCGAAGACCTCCCCACGATTGCGCGATGAGGTCGAGACTCGGATGGCTCGCCAGCGGACCGGTGTCGCCGTAGCCATTGATCTCTCCGTAGACCAGGCGCGGGTTGTCCTTGCGCAGGGTCTCGAAGTCGAGTCCGAGCCGGCTAGCAGTTCCTGGTCGCAGGTTGGTGATCAAGACGTCGGAGCGAAGGGCGAACGACCGCGCCAACGCTCGACCTTCTTCAGAGGAGAGGTCGAGCGGGATGGCCCGCTTCCCTCGAGCCTTGACCACGTACTGGCGTCCGTCACCCCAATTGGCGCCGTCAGCGGTGCGCAACGGGTCGGTCTGGCGAGTCTGGTCGCCGGTCACCGGTTCGAGCTTGACCACATCGGCACCGCCGTGGGCGAAGAGCTCAGCCGCGATCGGCGCAGCAACGAACTGTCCGATCTCGAGCACCCTCACACCATCGAACAAGCCAACCAGCTCGTCGCCAAGCGAATCGAAGGCAAAAGCGTCATCGGTGCGGCTCGCGCTCATCAGCTGGTGCGACCGGCCAGCGCGTCGAGCGCTGCTTCGGTGTCGGCAACGAGACCGGCCATCACCTCGTGCACGGTGGTGAGACGGTCGAAGTACGCGACACTCTGTCCGGCCGGCGCGTGCATCAAAGGACCGATCTCGTGCCGTTCGATCTGACCGAGGATGTCACCGACGAGGATGTCTTGGTACGGCATCTTGAGCGGCTCGGGTGCCCCGGGCGCTGACCATTCGTCGGTCCACGATGTGCGGATCTGTCGCAGGGTCTTGCCGGAGTCCGCTCGGGAGATGATGGCGTCGGCCGACGCACCGGCAATCAGCTTCTCCAGGACCTGAGCCTCGGTGTGCTCCTCTTCGCAGAAGAGCCAGGCCGTTCCCAGCCAGACGCCGACGGCGCCCATGGCCATGGCCGCCGCGATGTGACGGCCGGTGGCGACGCCACCGGCAGCGATGACAGGGACGTCGCCGGCAACATCGACGATTTGAGGCACGAGCGAGAAGGTGCCGACCGGACCGGTATGGGCACCGGCGTCGGTGCCCTGCGCCACCAACATGTCGGCGCCGGCCTGCAGTGCCTTCAGCGCATGTTTCGGTTGCCCAACCAGGCTCACGAGGGTCTTGCCCCGCTCCTTGGCCGGACCGATGACCCACTCTGGGCTTCCGATACCGAGCGCCAGCACACTGATCGATGAGTCCATCACGACGTCGACCTGTTCCCGTGCCATCTGCTCGCTACGCACGAACCGGGATCGCATCCCGGGATTGCCATCGTCGGGAACACCGTATTTCTCCCGCAACGCCCCGATGAAGGCTCGGTGCTCATCGGGAATGGCGGCCTCGATCTCGGCGCGGTTGTCACGTTCGGGCATGCCGGGTGGGATCACCAGGTCGAGGCCGAAAGGAAGGTCGCCGAGTTCGGCTGCCATCCGACTCACGCCCTCTTCGATTTCGGCAGGGGTGGAGCGAGTCGCGCCCCAGATCCCGATGCCACCCGATCGAGAGACCGCAATGGCGGCGTCGAGCGAGTGGGTGAACCCGAAGATTGGAAGCTGCGCTCCCAGATCCTGGCAGATCTTGTTGCGCAGTCTCGTGCTGGTCACTGGGGATGTCATGGTCAAATCGCCTTTGCTGGTCCTGTGGATTTTCGCCGAGCGCATCGAGTCCATTGGGCGCTTCGGACCATCGGCGCTTCCCTGCCCGAAGGAGTCTGGCCGATCCGAAGTACAGGCTGCGCGACACGAACGGATCGGTCGAGCGGGCAAGCTCGTCGCAACAGTCGGCTTTCAGTTGTCGGGCCCGCACGACGAGGTCGTCGTCTCCGGGAGCCATTGCCACCAGATCGATCAGGCCGCCAGGATCGGGAAGATCGTGGATGATCTCGACGTCGGTCATGCCACGATTGAGCCGTTCGAGTACTTCGTGTTCGAGCCATCGCAGCGCATCGGCGGTTGTCGCCAGTC
>JBBQUN010000194.1:0-8978 GCA_038212405.1 Acidimicrobiales bacterium
CAGGACTACATGGCCCGTCGAACCAGTGACGGCAAGACCAAACGAGAAGCCACCCGATGTCTCAAACGCTTCATCGCCCGCAGGGTCTGGCGGCTACTTGAACACCCCGAAAACCACCTTGACAGAACATAGAAGCATCAGATACCGGGCGGCCTTCCGGCTGAGATCGGCACTTGCGTCGGGCGCCCATGTCGGGCACAATTTGCACCGTCCCGGATCGAGTCCCCATAGGTCTCGGATCGCGTCGAGGTCAAGTCAAGCACTGGCGTAAGTTCGTTGAGGGTCGGAACACGCCGGCAGTGTTCGGGGGAGGGCGCCGATGACGTCACTAGATGGAAGCCGAACGTTGGGGCGTACATCCGAGCTGTCGTCACGAGTATCGGGCCTCGCTTCGGTGGTCAGGGAGGAGCGCGACGAGTTCGACTCCAGCGGCCGATTGTCTGATGAACTATTCGAGCAACTCGCAGGACTTGGTCTCTTTCGTCTGTTCTTACCGGCGGCGCTCGGCGGGCCCGAGTTGTCCGCTCTGGAGTTCATGGATGTCGTGGAGGCCGCAGCGGCGCTCGACGGCACCGTCGGATGGCTCGTCGGGAACGGCGGAGGGATGGGTCGAGTGGGTGCCTACCTCCCCACTGACAGTGCGAGAGAGATCTTCGACGATCCTCTGGCCTTCGTTGTCTCGTCGACGGCCGCCGTTGGACGAGCAGTGCGCGTACCGGGCGGCTACACGGTGACAGGTCGATGGCCATTCGGAAGTGGTTCACCCCACGGCACATGGTTTTCCCCGGTGTGCGTGGTCCACGAAGGCGACCAATCGACCGGTGAAGTCATTTTCGTGTATGTACCGCGCGAGAATGTCGTGTTGCACGACAACTGGAAGGTTTCCGGGTTGTGCGCTACCGGCAGTGTTGACTTCGAGTTTCACGAGGCCTTCGTGCCCGACCGCTTCGCACATGCGTTCCAGCCGGAACCGACCCATCCCGGCACGCTGTACCGGCTTCCGACCCGGTCGATCTTTCCGTGGACGGTGGCCACTGTGCCGCTCGGTATGGCAGCCGGGGCCATCGACGACTTCGTCAGCATCGCTGGCTCGACAGGTCGGAGCGGCGACAGCGCTCCGCTCGCCGAGCGCGAACTCGTCCAATCGCAGCTCGGACAGATTGAGGCGCGTACTGCTGCGAGCCGCGCCTACCTGCGCCACGCCATGAGCACCTTGCATGACGCAGTCGAGGCTGGCTCCAACCTTGAGGCGCCCCAGGCCGACTTCCGACTCGCGTGCACGTTTGCGAGTCAATCAGCCCTCTGGGCCATCGATCTTCTCACCGAAATGGCCGGAGCAATTGCCATTCGGCGAACCTGCCCGCTCGAACGACGCGAACGAGATGCTAGGGCGGCCGCCAAGCACGTCGCCATGAGCCCCGCCGCCTACATCATCGGTGGAAAGCTCCGGCTGGGGTACGACCTGTCGGGCTCGCAGTAAAGCAGACAAGTAGCGCAGGACTGTAGATATTCCGGTAATCGATGAGGAGTTGGGGTGCGCGATAACGCTCCGCTCGATGCGCCCGCGGGACCCACATATCCGGCGAAGTGTGGGAGGGCCGACCGTCGATTGGGCAACGCATAATCACGCTTCGGTGGGCAGCCAAGACCCCTTCGAGAACGGCACGTACGCGAGCGGACGAGGTAACCCATACCGCAGAGCATCCGCTCGGGATCGCTCCGCGGCCAACCAGCGGCGTGGCACGATGTGGTCGTGGCCACTTTCGCCGACATCGTGATCGACTGCCGCCACCCGGCGTCGCTCGCACGATTCTGGTCGCAGGTACTCGATGCCTACGAGATCGCCCCCTACGACGACAACGAGATCGCTCGCCTCGCCGATCTCGGCATCACCGACCTCGACGACGATCCCACCGTGCTCCTCGAGGCACCAACCGGGCCCCGCCTGTGGTTCCAGGCAGTGCCCGAATCGAAGACGGTCAAGAATCGCGTTCACCTTGACATACGAGCGAGCCACCGGGCGTCGGAAGTGCAACGCTTGGTCGCTCTCGGCGCAACCGTGATCGATGAACCTCCGGACCTCAACCTCACCGTGCTGCAGGACCCAGAAGGAAACGAGTTTTGTGTCGTGGAGTAGTCGTTCCCGCCGCTACCCACCACCCACCCGTGACGGTATGCACGCAAGCCGCGAGGTGTCCCCTACCGCTCACAGCCTCAGACCCGAAAGCATCTCCAAACGCCGGTTCGAGGTCCAGCCGAAACCGTCGCGAACCGGCACCTCCGGGGCATGGCTCATCGGGATATCGACCGCGCGCTAGGGGATGGGCAGAGCCGAGCAAATCGCGTGGCACGCGCCGGTTTGGGCTGAGCCAAGGCCTCTTGACACGCTCGGACCCGCAGGTAGAAGTAGATCATCGTCAGTCCGATCTACTCGTCATTCGGCACCGTCGTCGTGGGCTGCACGGTGGTAGCAGCCGAGTTGGGGTCAGTCGGTTCAAGTGGCACCGTGCCGCAGCCTTCAGCATCGGAGTCGTCAAATCCGTGGCAGATACGGCGATATTCGCCAGTTGAAACAGCCGGCATCGGCAGGACGTCAGGGCCCACCCCCATGACTTCAACACTGCCGACTGCGTAGTCGCCCTCGTTCCACTCTTCGACTGTGAACGCTTCGCCAGCAAGAATCCACCTGCTCTCCCAGGAGCTGCCGCTCCATTCCTCCAAACGCCAGCTCACGCCTCTGGATTGAGCGAGTTCGCTGTCTGGTTCGAACCTGAGAAGCGCCGACTGGCGGTCTTCGGTGAGGCCAACGGTGAAAGCCTCATCGAACCCCGGGGGTGAAGAGGCCACTTGATCATCGGTCGCAGCGGAACCGCAACCGGTCAGAGCCAGGACAAACAGAGCAGCGAAACCTGAACGAGGTGTCATTCCTGATAGACGACCTGAGCTGGCTGTCGGTTCCCGAAACCAGCGACTCGGAACCTCTCAGGCTGGCCAAGGTGGGGTTGGCCTGGCCCGTCAGACAACCAGGTCATGACGTCGTCGAACGATTCCGAACAGGTATTGACGTGGTTTCGATGCGGCGTCATGGCTCATGACATCGAGTCTGTCACGGGCAAGCTCGCGGCTTGCGAAGATCTTCGCAGCCGAGCACCGCACAGCATCTCCGAACGCCAGCATGAGGTCGACCCGTAGGAGCGGTGGCAAAGAACCGGGGAACCAGAGGCGAGAACGCGACGTCATACAATTCGCCCGCAATCAGCTCCGAGATCGAGAAGGTGCGAACATGGCCGCCCAACACCGACTACTCCTCGCTTCCATCACCGCAATGGCGGTGCTGATGATCACAAGCTGCTCAAGCGAGCCGAACCCCGCCTCGACGAGCATGCTCAGCGAACGGGGAGCAACGACGGTCGCACCGAACACGCCAAGTACTGCGGGCGTCGGAGTTCCTCCACCCGAGCCCGAGGGCGGAGAGTTCATGCAACTCGAGCCCACTGAGCTGCAACCCGGCGAGACCTTCGTTGCGCATTTCGCAGACTCGAACGGACGAGGTGGATGTTTTTTGCTCTTCCCCTGGGATGGGTCGGGCTGGGGTGAACCTGAATACCAGCTGATCTCCGACGCCAACACCGGGCGCCCTCTTGCCGTCCTGATCGACGAGAACCACGGCTGCGACGACTACGGCGTCGAGGGTCCAGGCCCAGATGGCTTCCTACTACCGGACGACATCAACGAAGGTCCTTGGCGAATCTGTACCGAGAACGCTGCCGACAAAGCATGCGCCCAGCTCACCGTCCGCCGATGAAGTGCCCGCCCACGACCGTCACTTCTGGAATCGCTGCGACCCTCGAGGCGCTGGAGTCGTCGAGCCCAGCGAGCATCCCCTAATCCTCCAGCGCCCTCTCGGCAGGCCATCCCATATCGCCGGTTGATGGTCAGTGGACCCTCGACGCACCCTGGCGGAGTGATCGCTCACTCGATTGGTGGAGGCTCTGGGGGCGGGTGCAAGGGCCGCAAAGATGTGGTTGTGGAGGAACATCAGCTCTCGCTTTCTTTGTGAGCGCAACAGCCCCACTGGAGAGTGAGTCACGCGAATGGGATCATCGGGTCGTGAGCGCATCGCAGGAGCCTTCGAGGTTCGAGCTGTTGGCCGAGGTCGAGGAGCTGCGGGCCGAGGTGGCGCGGCTTCGCGATCTTCTCGGGCTTGGCGGTAGGACCGGCGAGGAGCACCGCGAAGCCTGGGCGCCGACCTTGTTCGGTGGAGCAGAGCCGGTGGCTGAGGTGACGTTGTCGTCATCGCCAGCGGTCAAGATCGATCTGATTCGGTCGTTGTTCGGGGCACGATCCGACGTCTACGCACAACGATGGGAGAACCCGAACACCAACAAGTCCGGGTGGTCACCGGCCGTCCGGGGCGGCTGGTCGAACAAGACCCGCAAACCCGCCGACTACCTGCCATTGACCGACGAGGTGATCGCTTCGCACCTGCAGGGCGATGCCACGATCGGGATCTACCCGCTCCTCCGCGGCGACACCTGCACGCTGTTGGCGTGCGATTTCGACGACGGGTCCTGGGCCCTCGACGCGCTCGCTTTCATGGACCAGTGCCACGCAGCCGGTGTTCCCGCGGTCTTGGAGCGATCACGATCAGGCGATGGGGCACACGTCTGGGTGTTCTTCAGCCAACCCGTGCCAGCGACCGCCGCCAGGGCGATGGGTATGGGGCTGCTCCGCCAGGCGATGACCATGCGGGCCGAACTTGATCTCGCCAGCTACGACCGGTTCTTCCCGTCCCAGGACTTCATGCCCAAAGGCTCGTTCGGCAACCTGATCGCCCTCCCACTCCACGGCGAACGCGCCGCTCAGGGCTGCACGGTGTTCCTTGATCCGACCAGGATGGAACCTTGGCCCGATCAGTGGGCCTTCCTGTCGACGGTGTCACGTTTGAGTCCCGACGCCGTTGTTGCTCTGGCCGACACGGTCCGACCGGTCGCTGCCGGACCTGGCCTGTCGCTCGCTGATCTGGCCAAGGTCGACGGACCCAAGCCGCCGCCAGTCATCGACGCACAAGTCGGCGGGATGCTGTCGATCCGGCGAGCCGGGCTCCCACCCGCCATGGTCGCAGCCTTGAAACATCTCGCATCACTCGCGAACCCGGAGTTCCACGAGAAGGAACGCATGCGGTTCTCCACCTGGGACACGCCCCGGTTCATCCGCTGCTACCGCGAAGACCTCGAATGGCTCCACCTCCCCCGAGGGCTCCACGACCAAGTCACCGAACTCGTCGAAGCGGCCGGAAGCCGACTCGAGATCACCGACCATCGGCCCGACCACTCACGTATCGAGCTGCAGCTCGTGACCGCACTGCGGCCACATCAACAGGCCGCAGCCGACGCAGTCGTGGACCACGACCTCTCGGTGATCGTCGCTCCACCCGGATCCGGCAAGACCGTCACCGCCTGTGCGGTGATCGCACACCATCAGCAACCGACACTGATCCTGGTCGACCGCAAACCGCTCCTGGCTCAATGGCGTGACCGGCTCCACGAACATCTTGGACTCATCGACGACCAGATCGGCGTCATTGGGGGCGGCAAGGACAAACCGACAGGGATTATCGACGTTGCGATGATCCAAAGTCTCGGCCGGCGCGAACGCCCCGAAGAGCTGTTCGCCAACTACGGCCTCGTCATCGTCGACGAATGCCACCACCTGCCGGCAGTCTCGTTCGAGTCCTGCGTCCGCACCGCGCCAACACGCCGGTGGGTCGGCCTCACCGCTACCCCATACCGGCGTGACGGGCTCGAAGGAATCATCGCACTGCAATGCGGGCCGACTCGCCACGAAACGAAACCCGGCGAAATCACCGAGACAGCCCTCGTTCAACGGCGGCTCATCGTCCACGCCACCAACTTCGCGACCGACGACGACACCGCTTCCATCCAAGCGATCTTCGGCGCCCTCGCCGAGGACGATCATCGGACCGAACAGATCTGCAGCGACGTCGCCACTGCCGCCAGCGCCGGGCGTACGTGTCTTGTTCTCACCCAGCGAACCAACCACATCGACGCCATCGTGGAGCGGCTGGCCACAGCAGGGCACGAGGCCCACGTCCTCAAGGGCGGGCTCGGCAAGAAGGCCCTCACCGCCGTCCACGAAGCAATGGCCGCCCCGAAAAACGCCCAGGGGATCGTGGTTGTTGCCACCGGCTCCTATCTCGGTGAGGGCTTCGATTGGCCAGAGCTCGATACCTTGTTCCTTGCGTTCCCCATTGCGTTCAAGGGCCGGGTTGTTCAATACGTTGGCCGGCTCCTACGAGCACACGGCACCAAATACGACGTCGAGCTGCATGACTACCTCGACCACCACGTCACGGTCCTCGACCGTATGCACACCAAACGACTCCCCGCCTACAAGACTCTCGGATTCGACAGCCCGACCCGCAGGACAACCCCACTCGCGAGTACTGACGATGCATTCTGACCCGACCACCACACCATCGAAGAACTCCGAATGCAGCACTCCCCGGTCTTCGAGCGTCCCTGGAAGGTGACCGGCGTAGCGTGCCGAAAGGCCCGTCGGCGACCTGCCCAAGTCTCGGCCAGCCGGCTCCACGGGTGATCCAGCTTCCGGGCTGATGGCCAGGGCCTTGTGTGCTGCGTTGTCGGCCCGTTCGTCCGAATCGAGTCGTGGGGGTGTCCCTCGTTGGCATGACGAATCTCATGCGAGTGGAGACCACGATGACCATCAGCAACATCGGACACAGCATTGGCGAGTCCTCCGCCGCTGAACCGCTACATGGTGCGATGCTCACCATCCCCCAAGCGGCAGCCCGGCTCGGTGTGGGTGAGCGGTTCGTCCGACGCCTCATCCACGAGCGCCGTATCCCTCATCACAAGCTCGGCAAGTACATCCGCTTCGAGCCTGCCGACCTCGATGATTGGATCATGCGACATCGAGTACCAGCAATCGACCCAAGGTCGGACTCTGCGTGACACCCCCTGAAGAAGTGACTGCATTGGACGAGCCAACCGATAGGCGACGTCACGTGGGTCGATCCGAGGGGATCGTCAAGGCGGCGAGTCGATCGAGCTCAGCGACGGCATTGCGACACTGAGGCTTCGAAGCGTCTCGGCGAAGGTCCGAGTCGGGTTGAGGAACCGCCGGCTCATTGCCGTGATCGCGGCAACAACATCATCGGGCGACTCGTCCACGAGACCTGCGGCAAGCTCATCGGCTGAGACCGCACCACGGAGCGACACCGACTCCCCTGTCTGACCAAGCCAGGTCTCGATCTCGCGACGGAGCCGAGCATCATTGCTGACCACGAACTCGACGTCGTGATGGAGCGCTGCGCTCAGCACGTGCCGGTCCTTCGGGTTCACCAGCGAGATCCCCGGCCATTCCGCCAACGTTTCACCGTGCCCGTCGGTGACCGCTCGAACGTTGGCGAATCGGCGACCGATCTGTTCTTCGCTGAGATCGGGCCGATCAGCACCAACGTTTCGTTGCGCCTCGAGCAGGATCATGTCGCTCACCACCGGCCGAGCAAGCAGACGAACCGAGCTGGCCGTGAGCACGAAGTCGCAGACGCGAATCGGGTACAACACGTCGGCATCGAGCAACACGAGCGCGCCCTTGAATCGTTGAGCGCTCATCACGCGTTCGGCGCGGCCCGCCGGCAGCCGAGTTCACTCATCGAAGAAGCCAAACTCCTCTGCATCGGCAGCGAGCGCATCGAGGGCCTGGTGACGGCGAGCGAGATCGGCTCGAAGATAGTCGAGTGCCGCTCGCCGACTGATACGCCGATGCCCATGCTCGCCATGAGTTCTTCGGAACGCAATCGCTCCCGAGTCGAGCAGGCGAATGAGGGTGGGCCGAGAAACACCGATCAACTTGGCCGCCTCGACAGTCGTCAGATCGTTTGCTTCGTGTGCCAGCATCTCGGCGACGGCGGTGGCGAACGCTTCGACGACATCGCTCGACAGTGCGACCTCATGACCGCTGCGATCGATCAGACGGACGTCGCCGTCGAGCAGACTCATCAGTGCTTGGAGCTGTTCGGTATCAGCCATCTGCCTATCGTACGCCAAATCGAACAAATCGCAAGGGCTGTACGTTTCGTGGATATTGAGTGCTCACCGAGGAGGTACGGTTTGTGCATCGCCCTGACAGGCCCGAGACCTCCTTCGCGCCAGCGCATCGAGCACCGGACTCAGTGAGAACATTTTGAGAACATCACGCAGACAAAGGGGTGCTGCAGCGGTTTCGAGCGGTCGATTGGCCTGATCTGTTTCCGCAGTTCACGGTCCCCTGCGGGCTCGAATGGTGCGGTCCGGAACACAGCGGAAAATGGGTCGTCTACACCTACGGATCAGAAGGTTGGGGTTTCGAGTACCTCCGAGCGCGCTACATAACCGCAGGTCAGCGACCGCCGAAACGGCGTGACTCCACTGGACCCGCCGTCGAGACGTCAAGCGTCGACACTGAAGCCCACGTCGGTGAACCGTTGACACTCAAGCTCATACCGGGGTTCGTACGGCGACAGTTCGCTGCGATGGGCTTTTGAGCCCGAACGGACGAGTCGGACCGGACCTGGATTCGTTCTTCTACTGGTCCGGCTTCGAGGGATGTGCTGAAGTCGTGTCATGGGACAACTCGAGGGAACAATCGCACTCGTCACCGGGGCAAGCCGAGGGATCGGCGCAGCAATCGCTGAGCTGTTCGCCAGCGAAGGGGCCGCAGTGGCCATCACCGCCCGAACGGTCGACGACGGCGACAGCCGATTCGAAGGCTCACTCAACGGCACAGCGGCACGAATTCGTGCGGCTGGCGGAATCGCCCACCCTGTCGTTGCCGATCTCTCACGGCCCGCCGACCGGGCCCGGTTGATCGACGAGGTCGTGGCTGAACTCGGACCGATCGACATCCTCGTCAACAACGGCGCAGTCACGTTCTTCGAGCCAGTCTCTGACATC
>JBBQUN010000195.1:0-8966 GCA_038212405.1 Acidimicrobiales bacterium
ACGTCGGCACCGCTGATGAATCCGCTGGCGGTCATGGCGTACGTCGTGGTGGTCTGGGGAATCGGGCCTCCGGTCACCAAGCTCGTGACCGCCCCGCCACTCGTTGCCACCCTCGTCCGATTCGGCATCTCCTTCCCCCTACTGTTCGCCATCGTCGCGCTTCGCGGTCAGCGAATGAGTCCGGCCCTGCTTCGTTCCACGATGCTCCCGGGCCTGGCCTTCGGTACCAACTTGGTCTTCGTCTTCGCCGCGCTACAGGAGGCGTCGGTCGCTGTGCTGTCGACCACGGTGGCCATCCAACCCGCCCTGTTGTTGTTCATCGCCGGGCCGCTCTTTGGTGAATGGCCATCGGTTCGCCACGTCGTGTGGAGCGCCGTTGGCGTCATGGGAGCAGCGATTGTCATTCTCGGTGCGGGATCGGGCGTTCGAGCCTCACCATTGGGTGTCGGGCTTGCGCTGATTGCCCTCATCACCTTCTCGATCTACTTCGTCCTCACTCGCGTCGCCCGGTCGGGCTCAGACGTCGACCCGGTGCAGTGGATGGCGGGCATCAACCTGTGGGCCTTCATCGCCGCGCTTCCCCCCTCGCTCGTTCTGGTTCGAACCGAGGACCTCCGCCAGTTCGGAGGACGGGACTGGCTGTGGATCGTGATCATCGCGTACATCACAGGCGTCACCGGGCACGTTGCCATGAGTTGGCTTCACGGCTACCTCGAGGCTGCCCGGTCCTCGCTCTATCTTCTTGCGATGCACCTCGTTGCTGTCGGGCTGGCGTGGCCCATTCACAACGAGCCGGTCACGCCGATACAGATCCTCGGTGGCGTCGTGCTTCTCGGCTCGGTCACCGCCGTCATCCGGCTGCCGACCCGAACGGCGAGAGCGTATGACTCGGAGCGAGTCTGAGTGTGGTGCCATCGGAGGGAGTCGAACCCATTCACCGGTCTCGAAAGGCCGGTCCGCAGCGCCGTACCCCGGCTGGCATTGGTCACGATATCGACCGCTTGAACAGGCAAACCCCTCTCAGTCGATTCTGACACAATCGTCACAATCAACCGCTCGCCGACGGCCACCAACGATCTGAGGCAACCACGTGCCCGAACCACGACCCTCTGAACCAGGAGCGCCCACGACGTCGGCGACCGAACGAGGCGGAGCGTTTTATGACCGTCCCAACGTTCGCGATGCGTTTCTCGCTCACCGCAACGCTCCGCTGTCGAGCCCCAACATGGTGATGGAAGAGCCTGCGTTCCTGGGTGCGCTCGGCAACATCGTCGACAAGGTCGTCCTCGACCTCGGGTGCGGCGATGGAGCATTCGGTGCCAAGGTTCTCGACCGAGGAGCGCAGTCGTACGTCGGTATCGACGGGTCGGCCTCGATGATCGAGCGGGCGCAAGGCCGTCATGTCGACGAACGGCTCACGTTCGGCGTCCTCGACATCGAAGACCTCTCTCGGGAACGGCTCGACTCGATCACGAGACCTTCGTTCGCATCTGGCACCTTCGATCTCATCACGGCTCGGATGTCGCTGCACTACATCGCCGACCTCGATGCCGCCCTTGCCGCCGCGGTCGGGCTTCTCACTCCGACCGGACGACTGCTCTTCAGCGTGGTGCACCCCGTTGTCACCGCCGCTGGGGCAGGTCGATCAAGCAGCACCGGCCGGACAACGCAAGTGGTCGATCGATACTTCGAATCAGGGCCACGACTGCAGCCCTGGTTTGGCGAGACCGTCACGTGGCATCACCGCACGATCGAGGAGTACGTTGCCGTCGTGCAGGGCTGCCGACTACAACTCACAGTCCTCCGGGAGTGTCGACCAGTGGAAGCGTTGTTTGCCGGCAACCACGCCGAGTACGAGCGCCGCTGCCGAATGCCGCTCATGCTGCTGATCGGCGCCGAACGAGTGCCACAAGGGGAAGGTCAAAATTCGCAGGGCGAAAGGGCGTGACGGCATTGCGACCGAACGCTCGTCAGCGCCGAGCGGCTTCGACCTGAGCAATCGCCCAGCCGACGAGCGTGCCATCGGCGGCATCGACGACTTCGAGTTTGATCGTCGCACCGAGGTCATTCGAGCGGAGCACCTCGCCTCGCGTCTCCGCAGGCCCGACTCCGGTTTGGGCCAGAAAGCGAAATGACAGATCAACCACCCGTGCCCCACCTCCGATCATGGCGCAGGCCGCAGCATCCGCAAGCAGCGCTGCTGCACCGCCCTGGATCGTGCCGATACTGTTCGAGACGAACGAGTGGTGCGCGAGTCGAGCAACGCCGGTTGCGGCGCCAACGATCTCGATACCGCAGGCATCGTCAAGGCGTTGGTCCAGCAGCGGCCCACTTCCGAACCGCTTCCAATCACCCGAGTCTTTCGCCGGGGTGATCTCGTGCAGCGCAGCGTCTCGCCGAATCCGTGCGAATTCCGCCGTTGCCGAAGCGATTGGCCGCCCAGACTGCGTGACCTCGCTGACGACAACGATCAAACGCTTCCCTGCCCGCAACAAACGATTGGTGAGACCGAGGGGCCCGCCATCAGGGTCGAGTGGCGAGCGCTCGCTGATCCACAGATTCGAGGTCGCCATCCAATCACCGTCGGCGTGACGAGCGGCGACGCTCCCGGCGATCATGTCGACCATCGGCACCAGCGAGCCGAGCGATGGTCGAAGGAATCGTCCGTCGACCAGGCACCGCCCCTCGATACCACCTGTTGCCTTGCGAACCTCGATAGCCAGGGAGGTGAGTATGTGGTGTTCGGGCGGATACGCAGCCATCAACCGCTGAATCGCCTACCACTGGATGCCATCAGCGACGCCAGCTTCTCCAATGCTTTGCGATTGTTGCTGGCGAAGAACTTGGCGAAAACCGGGGCGGCGACAACGCCGAGCGGGCCCCGCCATTCGAAGGCGTACGACCAATGCAACTCGCAAGTGTCGTCGCTGGTCGGCACGACCCGATAGTCCTCGGCGAACGCCGACACCGGCAAGCTCGACCGGTCGAATCGGAAGTTCATACGTCGGCCCGCCTCCCACAGCAGGAAGTATTCGTCGATGACGAGCTTGCCTTTCGTCGCCGTGCGAGTCGTGCCAACACCGAACGGCGGCGCCGATGTCCATTCCACCTCGATCCCGAGCCATTCCTTCCACGCTGGCCCGTCCTCCAAACATCGGAACAGATCACCGGCCGGTGCAGCAACGGCCTGCACGAGCGTGGTGGCGTTGGGTCCGTGCGTTGCGTACTCCGCATCGACTGCTCGGCAGGGTTTGGGGGTTGGCATTCGAGAAACCCTAGTGACGGTGACCGCCGAGCACGCAGTGCGATGCGGCGTGACAGGGTATGCGCCCCTACGTTCTCTCTGCTGCCGTGCTGGTCTGGCCGAGTCGGCCGCTCAGCGGCTGCGTCAGGGCGCTGCCGATCATGGGCAACAGCCGCCAACGACCTGGTGTTCCCTCTGCTCGACATCGCCGGTCTTCACGTACCACTCCCATCGATTCCCGTCTGGCGCCTCGAGCCAGGTCTCGGTCTTCTCGGCGAAGCAGCAGATGGTGTCATCGACCCCAGTGGTCTCGATGCCGCTTGCACTCAAGCGTGCCTCGGCTGCGACCACTTCGTCGGCCGTCATGGTCTCGACGCCCAAATGGTTGATCGATCCGGCGACGCCGGCGCCTTCGAAGAGCACGAGCTTCAGCGGTGGGTCGTCGATGGCGAAGTTCGCATAGCCAGGCTTGAGCTTCGCCGGCTTGGTATCGAACATCTTCGAGTAGAAGTCGATAGCGGCGACGAGATCATCGACGTTGAGAGCGAGTTGCAGGCGCATGAGGAATCCTTTGCTTGGGGATCGTCGGCATGAACGATTCGATGTCCGTCGATATGTTGCCCAATGAATCGATGTATGTCAATATGTTTTTCGTGAACGAGCCACTCTGCACACCGCTTGTCAACAACTCGCTGCTCGAGGCTGCACTCGACATCGAGCAGGCCGATGATCTTGCCACGCTGTTCAAGGCCCTGGCCGACCCGATCCGGCTGCGACTCATCTCGATCATCGGCACCTCACCAACTGGCGAGGTCTGCGCCTGCGACCTTCCAGCGCTCCTCGACCGGACACAGCCAACGATCAGCCATCACCTCTCGATTCTCGTCAAGGCCGGTCTGCTCGACCGGGAGCAACGCGGCAAGTGGGCGTGGTTCTCCCTGCGGCGCGACCGCCTCGAGGCCCTACGCCGCCTGCTCGGTTGAATGAGTGCGCGACCACGAAGCGAGACGCCATCGGCATCAGCGACCGACCGGTGTGCCCCGAGCGTCGTCGTCGGCGGCAATCAGTGCATCAGTCAAGTGCTCGATCAGGTGGCGACGCTCACCCGTGTCGGCCGGGCTGAGATCTCGCAGTTCGAGCGGATCAGCGAGGAGATCGAACATGAGGTCCTGACCAGAACTGAACCTCGTGTATTTGTGCTGCGCCGTCACGAGCGTTCGACTCTTTGCCGGGATCGGCCCCCGTGCTGCAAGGGCCGAGGGAAGATCGTCCTCGATCAAGATGTGGTCACGCACGGTCACGCGTTGGTCATCGAGCACCGGAACGAGACTGCGCCCTTGCATGCCGTCGTAGTCGTCGAGCCCGGCGATCTCGAGCAGCGTTGCTCCAAGGTCGATGCTGCCCGCAAGCGATGACGTGCGACCGGGCGTGCGCTCGGGATCAACGATGAGCAACGGCACCTGGAGGGTGCCGCGATAGGGCATGAAGCCCTTCAACATCAGACCGTGATCTCCCATCATGTCGCCGTGATCCGACGTGAAGACGACGATGGTGTCGCGCGTCTGATCGAGTCGTTCGATCGTCTCGAGGATCTGCCCAACAGCAGCGTCGATCATCTCGATCGAGCCGTAGGTGGCAGCGACACACTCCCGCATCAAGTCGTGGTCGGTCGCCCCGCACATTCCCACCCAGTTGCGCTGCTCGGTCGGCGGCGTCCTCTGGAAGTGCCGCAGATACGCCGGTGCGGTAGCGATGTCGTCGTCGATCGAGGGCGACAGTGGCATGTCCTTGGGATCATGACGATCGAACCACTCCCCCGGCGGCGTCATCGGGTGATGAGGATCGGGGAACGATGCCATTGCCAGCCACGGCTTTCCCTCGGCAACTGCATCTTCGATGAATGCGCTGGTGCGCTCGGCAACGAACGTGGTCGAGTGCAGTTCAGGGCCGTAGGGCGGCTCGTACACCTGCCACCACCGATCCGAGCGTCTCCTGGCCGGTGACTCCTGCGTCATCGGAACCACCAGTTCCTCATAGACCCCGCCGCGATCGAGGGCCCACTGAAGATGATGCCCGGTGACCCGAGAACCGTGGTCGATCGCCAATTCGACGTGATCGAAGCCATAGAACGAGGGCGGGAACTCCGGCACGCCGTGCTCGAAGGTCTCGAAGTCCTCGAGCGTGTTCCACCCAGCCGGCCACGGATCATCGAGCGCCCCTGAGGAGCGGACAGGGAAGACAGCATTGCGACTCATCCCGTGCTGAAGGTGCGACTTGCCAATCAGCGCGGTTCGCCATCCCGCTGCCAGAAACTGACGAACGAAGGTGTTGGCTCCCCAGTCGAGCGAACGGTCGTTGAAGATCACGCCGTGGGCGGTCGGCATGCGTCCGGTCATGATGCTCGAGCGGTTGGGCATACACACCGGATTGGCCACCCACGCCGAATCGAAGACCGTGCCGCGTTCGGCGAGCGCATCGAGCGTGGGCGTCCGCACGATCGAGTTGCCGGCAAAGCCAACGTGATCCGCCCGCTGCTGGTCGGTGATGATGAACAAGACGTTCGGCTGAGCATTGCGTGGCCGACCCTCCTGCTCGGGGCGATTGGTCTGCGGACCGTCCATTGCATCGCTCATCGTTGATCCTTCAGTGATCTCGACCACGCGTCGTCTCGACCACGCCCGGTGCAGAACGTAGCATCCACCCCGTGACCGATCGACAGGGACCGCTGGCAGGGATACGAGTGCTCGAGATCGCCACGGTGATCATGGGACCCTATGGCGCACAGTTACTGGGCGACCTCGGAGCCGAGGTCATCAAGATCGAATCGGGCAAAGGCGATGGCAGTCGTGCCATGGGCGGTGGACCGCATGCCGAACTCAGCGGCATTGCCCTCAATCTGCATCGCAACAAGTCATCGATCGTGCTCGACCTGAAACGACCCGAGGCCGTCGAGGTCGTCAAACGTCTGCTCGCCGACACCGATGTCGTTGTCACCAACCTTCGACCCGGCCCGCTCGCTCGGCTCGGCCTCGACTACGACAGCCTGCAAACAACCTTCCCCAAGCTCGTGTTCTGCCAAGCCCAAGGCTTCGCCACCGACTCCGACGAATCCGACCTCCCCGCCTATGACGACATCATCCAAGCGCTGACGGGCTTCCCGCAGCTCGGCCAGATCGCGTTCGACACCACACACTTCCTCCCAACCATCGTTGCCGACAAAGTCGCAGGCATGTTCATTTGCCAAGGTGTCCTCGCCGCCCTCGTCGCCCGAGGCACCACCGGCCGCGGCCAGCGAGTCGAGGTGCCGATGTTCGATGCTGCCCTCGCATTCAACTTGGTCGAGCACCTTGCTCGGGCGGCCATCGCCGGGGGCGAGCCCGGCTACAACCGGGTGCTGACCCCGCATCGAGGCCCGCACGCCACGCTCGATGGCCACATCGCCATGCTGCCGTACACCGACGCCCAGTGGGAGGCACTGTTCTGCGCTGTTGGCAAAGAAGCACTGCTCGACCAGCCGATCTTCGCCACCCAGCGAGCTCGCCTCGACAACGCCGACGAGGTCTATGGCACGCTTGCCGCCATTGCCAGCGAACGCACGACCGCCGAATGGTTGGCACTGTGCACCGAGCACGCGGTGCCGGTCGCTCCGATTCCGTCGCTCAACGACATCGTCGATGATCCAGCACACCACCGAGGCGCACTGATCGAACGCGAGCATCCGGTCGTCGGCCCGTACCGCTCGATTCGAGCACCGCTTCGCTTCAGCGACTCACCAATCGGTGAGCCAACACCCGCTCCACTGCTCGGTCAGGACACCGCCCACGTCCTGCGCCTTGCCGGCTACGACGACGCCGCCATCGAGGCACTGATTGCCGACGGCGTCGCCATCGGCTGATGCCCGAGCGGCAAACGCTGAGCTTCAGCGGGCCGAAGTACTGCGCCTAGACGACTCGACGCTGCCCCTGGCCGCCGAGGGCAGACGCGAATGCTCGACCCGTGAGCGCAACAAGAAAGATCACGACCGAACAGAGCGCCATGGTCGCCCCTGGCGCGGTGCCGTAGTGGAAGGCAATGAGCAACCCAACAACGACCGACACCGAACCAAGCGTGACCGCAGCCGCCATCATCACCGGGACTCGCCGAACCAAGAGCGACGCGGCAGCCGGAGGAGCGACGAGGAAGGCGAAAACCAAGAGGTTGCCAACAGCTTTGAACGAAGCGACGATCGAGAAGGCAAGCAGCACCAGGAGCACCGCGTTGGCCAGCCCTGGCCGCAGCCCGAGCAAGCGGGCCTGCGTCTCGTTGAAGGTCATCACGAGCAACGATCGATAGAAGACAACGACCCCCAGCAGCGACAATCCGGCAGCAGCAGCAATCAAGTAGAGGTCGCTCGAGCTGATGCCGAGGATGGATCCGAACAGAAAACGATTCAGGTCCCCCGCATAGTTCGAGGACTCGCGGGACATGATCACGACGGCGAGCGCCAAGAAACCAACGAACAACACCCCGATCGAGGTGTCATCGGGCAGCGGCGAGTGCGCTCGGATCAGATTGATCCCGCCAACCATCAAGAACGCAGCCACCAACGCACCGAGGGTCAGGTTCTGACCGGCGATGAAGGCAAGGGCGATACCGGGGAGCACCCCATGGGCGAGCGCATCGCCCAGAAAGCTCATGCCCCGCAGTACCACCCAAATGCCGACGACCGACGTCGCCAGCACGGCGAGCAACCCGGCGTAGAGCGCATCGCGCATGAACGCTTCGCCGGCGAAGGGATCGATCCACCAGTCGATGGGGTCGGTGAGAAAGGAGATGGCGAACAAACTCAGACTCTGGGTTCAGCGCAGGGCGTCGGCAATGACCTGCGAATTGGTACGGAGGAAACCGGTGTAGGTCTCGATTCCTGATCCGACATCGCCGAGCGTACCGGTGTGGATCATGACGACGCTGACGCCATCGATGCGCTCAGCGAGGGCGTTGGTTGCGTCGGCTGAGTGCTCGGGCTCGGCAAAGATCGATCGCACGCCGGTTTCCTCGATGAGCGAGGTGAGCGCAGCGAGCGAAGCGGGGTCGGTTTCCGCCATGGTCGACGATGACGGAATCACTGCACCAATCACCGTGAAGTCGAAGCGCTCGGCGAAGTACTGCAATGAGTCGTGGCTCGTGACGAGGAGTCGATCCTCGGGCGCAATGACGGCGAGATTCTCCTCCATGTCATCGAGCGTTGCCGCGAGCTCAGCGTCGTATCGCTCCACACAGGCATCGACTGCGGCCTGGTCGAGTCCGAGTTCGACGACCATCACATCGGCAAGCGCCGGGAGTGCGGCACGCACGCCTTCGGGGTCCCACCAGATGTGCGGGTCATCCCCGAGGATGGGGAGATGCTCGGCCATTCGAAAGACCGGCGTACCATCGACGGCAACGTCGTCGAGCAGGTCATCGACGCTGCCCTCGAGGTGGAGACCATTCGACACCACGAGCGATGCGGCATCGAGGGCGGCACGATCGCCGAGCGATGGCTCGAAGGCGTGAGGATCCGCTCCAGCAGGGATCAAGGTTCCGACGCTGGCCAGGCCGTCACAGGCCACGTTGTCGACCACGTCGGCCCAGATGTCGGTCGTCGCCAACACGCTCGGCCCTTCAGGCACCGATGAACCCTCACTATCTGATGCGCCACAGCTCGCAACGACGAGGCCGGCGGCGGCTGCCGCAACGAGGGTAC
>JBBQUN010000196.1:0-8920 GCA_038212405.1 Acidimicrobiales bacterium
CCGATTGCGCGCTGCTCGCATGACGCCGTCGGTTGTTCGTTGTCGCAGGTCCCCGCTGATCATCGCGTTGCTTGGGCTGGTGATCTCGCTGACCGGACTCGTTGCGTTGCCAACAACGGCTTCGGCGACCTCGGGATCCGAGGCGGTGCTCGAACAGGAGTTCCTCAATCAGCTGAATGCTGAACGGGCGGCGCGTGGTCTCCCTGCGATGGTGAGCGACGGGGGCCTCGTTGGTGCCTCTCGAAACTGGGCGGGTTCGATCGCTGGTGCGGGTGGGCTCGTGCACTCGACCGACGGCCGGGCCGAGATCATCGCTCGTGGCTACGGGACCGGCCAGATCACCGATGCCTGGATGCGATCGTCCTCGCATCGGAACCTCATCGTCGATCCGAACCTCACGCTTGCCGGCGTTGGCGTGCGCTGTGACGCCAATGGCCAGATTTGGGCGGTCGCGCAGTTCACTCGGGCTGATGTGTCGAAGGGGACGCTCTCGTCGTCGTCGGCAACGCCGCGCCTGACCAACCCCTCGAGCGGGAGCAGCTGTTCGACCAGCAGCCATCAGCCGCCAGTGCAACGGTTGTACCTCGCCTATTTCTTGCGCGACGCCGATAGCTCCGGTATTTCGTACTGGGTGGGAGAAATGAAGCGGGGAGTCAAGCTCGAGGCCGTCTCGGAAGCGTTCGCTGGCTCCAGCGAGTTCCAGCAGCGCTATGGAAATCTCAGCAACCGAGACTTCGTCAAGTTGGTGTACGTGAATGTGCTCGGACGTGAACCCGACCAAAGCGGCTACGACTACTGGAGCGGTGTGCTCAACCGTGGCGTGTCGCGTGGCGAGGTCATGGTCGGTTTCTCCGAGAGCGCTGAGTTCCGCACTCGCACTGGCATCTACTGAACCGCGGACGCAACAGTACTGACGCACTTCGTGCTCTGCGTATCCGCTGAAGTCCTCACGCTGCTAGAGTCGCCACGCTGAATCACAGTGGAGTGATTTGGTTGGCGATGCGGTCATGGGCCGAACGTATTGCCGGATCGACAGCCGCTGGTCTGCCGAATCGGGTCCAGGTATTGGGTCGGTTTGGCGGAAACGATGTGGTTGGCGAAGAGCCAGTCGGCCGAGCGGGAGTTGGCGCGTGGCGTCTTCGTTCACCCATCTGCATGTGCACACCGAGTTCTCGATGCTCGATGGGGCATCGCGGCTCGACGAACTGGTAGCCAAGGCCGCCGCCGATGGACAGCCGGCGCTCGGTATCACCGACCACGGCAATATGTACGGGGTGCTCGACTTCTATCGAGCGTGCAAGAAGAACGACATCAACCCGGTCATTGGTTGTGAGCTCTACCAGGCCGACGAATCTCGTTTCGAGCGGCCGAGTCGCCGTGGCAAGCTCGATGACTCCGGCGGCGACATCGATGGTGGCAAGAAGCTCTACTACCACCTGATCGCACTCGCAGAGAACGACATCGGCTACAAGAACCTGATCCAGCTGGCATCGCGCGCCTACATGGAGGGTTACTACTACAAACCTCGGGTCGACTGGGACGTGCTGTCGGATCACTCCGAGGGGATCATCGCCACGTCGGGCTGTCTTGGCGGGCAAGTACTCCAGGCCATCATGGCAGGTAACGATCAGATGGCATTGGAAAAAGCGGCTCGCTTCCAAGACATCTTCGGCAAAGACAATTTCTTCATCGAGATCCAAGATCACGGGATCCCCGAACAGCGCGCCACCAATCCGAAGTTGCTCGAGATCGCACGCAAGATCGGTGCTCCGCTCCTTGCCACCAATGATTCGCATTACACCGAACAACACGACCATGAGGCTCACGATGCGTTGTTGTGTGTGCAGACCGGCTCGCTCATGTCGGATCCGAACCGGTTCAAGTTCTCTGGCGACCAGCACTATGTGAAGTCAGCAGCCGAGATGCGTCACCTCTGGTCTGAGCTGCCCGAAGCGTGTGACAACACGCTCTGGATCGCCGAACGCTGCAACGTCGAGATCGAGTTCGGGAAGCCGCAGTTGCCCGACTTCGCGATTCCCGAGGGTTTCATCGGCGCCGACGACTACCTACTGCACCTCACGATGGAGGGGGCGAAGGTGCGCTGGGGCAACCAGCTTCCTGACACCGTGGTCGAACGGCTCATCTTCGAGCTCGACGTCATCAAGAACATGGGGTTCAGCTCGTACTTCTTGATCACCTGGGACCTCATCGCCCACGCTCGTAAGGCCAAGATCCGGGTGGGTCCCGGTCGCGGCTCTGCTGCTGGCTGCGCTGTTGCCTATTGCCTGTGGATCACCGACCTCGATCCCATCAAGTACGACCTGCTGTTCGAGCGCTTCTTGAACCCGTCCCGTATCTCGATGCCCGACATCGACATGGACTTCGACTCTCGCTACCGAGACGAGATGATTCGCTACGCCGCCGAACGCTATGGCCGCGACCACGTTGCCCAGATCGTCACGTTTTCCCAGATCAAGGCGCGTGCCGCTGTCCGAGACGGTGCCCGGGTCCTTGGTTACCCCTATGCCGTTGGCGACAAGGCGGCAAAGGCGATGCCGCCGCTCGTCATGGGCCGCGACACGCCGCTCAAGTACTGCTTCGAGGAGTCTGAGAAATACGCCGACGGCTACAAGATGGCTGGCGAGCTCCGCTCGATGGTCGACACCGATGAGGACATGGCGAAAGTCATCCACGTCGCCCGCGGCCTCGAAGGTTTGCGCCGGTCCGACGGTATTCATGCCGCGGCCGTGGTGATCACCAAGGAGTCGCTCACCACCTATCTCCCGATTCAGCGCAAGCCCGAAGCGGGCAAAGACATCGAAGACGCGCCGGTGGTGACGCAGTACGAGATGCACGGGGTCGAAGACCTCGGGTTGTTGAAGATGGACTTCCTGGGTCTGAGAAACCTCGATGTCATCTCGGACAGCCTGGAACTGATCAAACAGGTCAAAGACATCGACGTCGATATCGACGATGTCGACCTCGAAGACGAGCGAACCTACGAACTGTTGCGGGCCGGCAACACAGTGGGGGTCTTCCAGCTGGAATCGACGCCGATGCGGGCCCTGATGCGCTCGATGGCCCCCACGGGGTTCGAAGACGTCGCTGCGCTCGTCGCGTTGTATCGACCCGGGCCGATGGCGGCCAACATGCACAACGACTATGCCGATCGCAAGAACGACCGCAAACCGATCGAGCAGATCCATCCCGACGCCGAGGAGATCCTCGGTGACACCTATGGCCTGATGATCTATCAAGAACAGATGATGCGGATGAGCCAGAAGTTCGCCGGCTACTCCCTGGCTGATGCCGATAACCTGCGAAAGGCTGCCGGAAAGAAGAACCGGGAACTCATGGCCAAGGAGCGGGCCAAGTTCGAAGAGGGCTGCGAAACTCACGGGTATGGCAAGGACTTCGGTGCCAACCTGTTCACCATCATCGAGGGTTTCGCCGATTATGCCTTCAACAAGAGCCACTCCTATGGCTACGGCTTCGTCAGCTTCCAGACCGCCTACCTCAAAGCGAACTTCCCAGTCGAGTACTTTGCGTCGCTGCTGACCTCGGTCAAGTCCAGCTTGGAAAAGGCCGCGATCTACCTCAACGAGTGTCGACAGATGGGTATCAAGGTCTTGGTCCCCGACATCAACCGATCCGAGATGGACTTCACCTCGATCGACGATCCTGAACCTGACGCTTCCCTCGGACCCGACGGCGGTCCGCTGAACGTGATTCCGTTCGGTCTGTCAGCGGTGCGAAACGTCGGCGGCGGTTTGGTCCAACACATTCTCGACGAGCGGCAGGCAAACGGTCCCTTCCACGATTTCATCGACTTCTGCGAACGCGTCGACTATTCGGTCCTCAACAAGCGAACGATCGAGTCGCTGATCAAGGCGGGTGGCTTCGATTCGCTGGGCCACACCCGCCAGGGCCTGTTGCTCGCCTACGAGGAGATCATCGAGAAGACCGTCTCCAGTCGCAAAGAGCACGACATGGGGGTCATGACCCTCTTTGGTGGCAGCGACGGCGGACCGGCGTACGACGATCGGCCCAAGGTGTCGAATGTCGAATTCGAAAAGACGCAGCGACTGGCATATGAGAAGGAGATGCTCGGGCTGTACGTCTCGGACCATCCATTGATGGGGGCCGAGGCGGCACTCGCCCGCAAGGCTGATACCCGGTTGAGTGCGCTGGCCGAAGCCGACGACGGAGCGACGGTGGCGGTCGGCGGCGTTGTCACCGGGCTCCAGCGCAAGTGGACCAAACGGGGCGACCTGATGGGGATCTTCGTACTCGAAGATCTCACTTCCTCGGCCGAGACCATGGTGTTCCCTCGAACGTTCACTGACTACGGCCACCTGCTCGAAGACGACCGGATCGTCATCGTTCGCGGCCGAGTCGACAAGCGTGACGACCAGCCGAAGCTGATGGCCCAATCGATCGAGGTGTTCGAGGCCGATGTGTTGGGCTCGTCGCCGCCGCTCCGGTTGGAGATCCGCCCGAACCAGCTGTCCGACGAACTGATCGTCAAGCTGAAATCGGTGCTCTCGCAGTACCAAGGTGACGCCCCGGTCTACATCCATCTGAGCGATCATCAGGCGGTGAAGCTGTCCGATGACTACTGCGTCGATACGGCGAGCGGGCTGATACCCGAGCTTCGTGTGCTGTTGGGCGCCGAGTCAGTGATTCTCTGATCCGACACGGCGGCTCATTTCGGGGAGCCTGAGACGTGACGCTGGGCGAAATCATCCATCGTCGGCAGCACGACCCAGTCGTACGCTGGCCATCACGACCACGGCAATGAAACGAGCGAGGCTATGAAGGTTCTCCTTACGGGCGGCGAAGGCTACATCGGGACGGTGTTGGGCCCGATGCTGCTCGAACGAGGTCACGACGTCACGGTGTACGACACCGGATTCCATCGCGTTGGCTGGCTCTACGACGGCGTGGACGCAGCGCCCCGGTGGCGCAAGCTCGACACTCGACTCACCCAGCCGTCCGATCTGGAGGGGTTCGAGGCGGTCATCCACTTGGCTGACATCTCGAACGATCCGGTTGGTGAACTCAATCCCGAGCTGACCTTCGACATCAACCATCGTGCCACCGTGCGATTCGCCGAGATGGCAAAGGCTGCTGGTGTCGAGCGATTCGTGTACAGCTCCTCCTGCAGCGTGTACGGGGCCAGTGGTGCCGAGAGCGAGGAGTTGGCGACCGAAGAGTCCCCGACGGCCCCCATCACCGCGTACGCACAGTGCAAGGTGTTGGTCGAGAACGATCTGCGGCCAATGGCCGATGACCGCTTCACCCCGGTCTTCCTTCGCAACGCCACTGCCTTTGGTGCCAGCCCCCGCATGCGGTTTGACCTCGTCGTCAACGAGCTCACCGCCCAGGCGTACCTCACCAAGAAGCTGGTGCTCCAAAGCGATGGCACGCCATGGCGGCCGTTCGTTCACATCCGTGACATCGCCAAGGCGATGATCTGCTCGATCGAAGCGCCGGCAGACACGGTAAAGGCCGAGGCGTTCAATGTCGGTGATACACGATCGAACTACCAGGTGCGCGACATCTGCAACATCATCGGCGAGGAGATCCCCGGCTGTGAAGTGCAGATCGGTGATCAAGGTGGCGACACGAGGAATTACCGGGTCAACTTCGACAAGATCGCCAACAAGCTCCCCGGGTTCTCGGCTGACTGGGACGTTCGTTCTGGTGTGGTCGAGTTGCGTGACGTGCTCGATCGGATCCAGTTCGAGGCGCCGTTGCTGACGGCTCGCAACCATCGCCGGCTCAAGCAGATCCAGTATCTGATGGCGACCAACCAGGTCGACGACAAGTTCTTTTGGAACGTCTGATCCTGCGGTGCGGGCGAACTCGTGGTGATCTCGAAGCGTGACTGACTCGCGAGGAGCTGTATCGGTCGTCGCGCTTGGAGTTGCCAGCGGGCTGGGCACGGTCGACCTGGTCGGCATCAGGCCCGATCTGCCGGCAATCATCGTGCCGCTGCTGATCACGGTGGTGGCCTCCGTCGGCGCGGCGCTTTCGCCACCGGCACGGGTTCTACCGGGGAAAAGCCGCCTCATCCTCGGCCTCTTCGGATCGTGGCTTGCCTGGAGCTATCTTTCTGCACTCACCAGCGCCGATCCCGCATTGGCCATGGCAACGACCGCATCGTTCGTTGCCGTCATGCTCGGTGCGATGGGCGTCGCCGCGCACCGCAGTCGCACGAGCATGCTCACGGTCATGGCCATCGCTGCGCTGGTCCAGGCAATGGCAGCGCTGGGCGTCGCGTTCACGGTCGAGTTCGATCAATTCCCGAGTCGACTGTCACTCGTCGATCTGGAACCGAACCACCTTGGCCGTCTCCTGGCCTTGGCCAGCTTGGTGTCAGTGCTCTGGCTCCTCGAGCAACCAAGGGGACGCTGGCCGGTTGCGGTGGCGTTCACCGGTGTGTGTCTCCTCGGTCTCCTCCTCACGGGAAGTCGCACTGCGCCCTCGGCGCTCGTCGTTGCCGGGTTCATCGCGCTCATCGCCTCCCGTCGTTGGAAGCTGTTGATCGCGGGTGGATTCGCCGGCGTCATCGTCGTCGGTGGTCTCCTGGCCAGCGGTTTCGATGCCCGGATCGTCGAGCTCACCAACCGGTCGGGGAGTGAGCTGAGCAATCTGGACGGGGGTAACGGGCGAACCACGTTGTGGCCCGAAGTGCTGAACGTCATCGAGGACCACCCGATCACCGGGATCGGCCTCGGGGTCGACCGTGAGCGCATGCAACAGATCAATGACGAAACCGCGATCAGCTGGAACCCTCAGCACGCCCACAATCTTCTTCTGCATCTGGCGTTCACCACCGGATGGATCGGGGCTGCGCTCTTCCTCTCGGCCATGGTGATCGCCTTGGCGATGGCGTTGTGGAGACAGGACCCCTGGGTGGGCGCCATCGTTGCGTTCGTGCTTTTCGACGGGATCGCCGAGCCGATGTTCCGGATTCCGCAGCCGACGTGGGCGGTGTTGATCGGCGTGGTCACGCTCGCCTTCGTGAAGCGGTCGAGCGACGTAGCACACCAGGAAAGCGAAGCCGACCTCAGACCGCTGCTGGCTCGACGTAACACCGACGTGATCGCTGTCGTCAACGATGTGGTGATCGAGGAGCCCAATGACCGGCGATCGGTTCACGCGATTCGATCGGCGTCTCCCTTGCCGTTCGGGCCGGTGCTTGTCTCCTCGACGCTTGCGCTCTGTTTGGCTGTTGGGCTGGTGTGGCAGGAACCGGGGGAGTATCCGGTCCGATTCCGGTGCCGAGACGAGGCGCCGCTGGACGCAACCGGGCTCCTGGTCGACGTCGACCCCGCCGCCGGCATCGTTACTCTTCCCAACTCGGTGACGCCACTGCCCCAGGAGCACTTGGTCGACGGCTCGGTCCGGTTCCTCGCCGGCGAGACGGGGGTCTTGTTGCCGAGCGGCCTCTCTCGTGTGGTGCGTTGCGGCGCGGTTCGAGAGAACGGCATCACGATCGAGTTCGACGTTGCGACCTCGGGGCTGACGACCGAGGGGCCTGGACGCATCTTCAGCATCTCGATCGGGCCCGAATGGTCCGAGATCGATCTTCATGTCGGGCAAGCGCTCGACGGCCTCAGTCTGCGTTTGCGCCAAAGCAGTAGCTATCGAAACGATGCGACCATTCCCGGCATCTTCACCGATCTCGAGACCCACCGCATTCGCGTCACTGTCTGGCCCGATCGTGTTGCAGTAGCCAAAGACGGAGTCCTCGTCGAGACCTGGACCGGATTCGAATCCCTCAAGTTCGACGAGTGGTACGACGAACGGACCGCGCTGCTCGGCAACGAAGCCACCGGTGATCGTCCCTTCGTCGGAACCCTCGATCGACTCCGCATCTACGAAGGCCAGCTACTTCCTGACCAAGAGGCCCCCTGACCCCGTTTGGGGTCGGTGAAGCAGCTACAGCGTCTCGACGTTGTCGCCGACCAGTTTGTTGCGGGTGTCGAACACGTAGCGAGCGTGGGCGAGCACGAGGTCGTAGTCGACGTCGGAGTGATCGGTGATCAACACCACGGCGTCGGCTGCCTCGAGCTCCTCGACCGTGAGATCGACCCGAGTGATCAGGTCATCGTGCTCGTAGCTTGCGATGTGCGGATCATGGGCGTGGATGACGGCGCCGAGCTCGATGAGCTGGCGAATGATCGGTGATGCCGGCGTCTCGCGCGCGTCGTTGGAGTCTCGTTTGTACGACACACCGAGGATGAGGATGCGAGACCCCTTGACCGGCTTCTCCTGGTCGTTGAGACCGAGCTGCACGCGTTTGACCACGTAGTCGGGCATGTGCTCGTTGATGTCATTGGCGATCTTCACGAATCGGCTGATGGTGCCGAGTTGGCGCTCGAACTTCCACGACAGATACGAGGGGTCGATTGGCAGGCAGTGGCCGCCGACGCCAGGACCGGGGTAGAACGGCATGAAGCCGAACGGCTTGCTCGAAGCAGCGGCGATGACTTCCCAGATGTCGATGCCAAGGGCCCGTGCCTGCGGAGCGAGTTCGTTGACCAGCGCGATGTTCACGTGGCGATAGGTGTTCTCGAGCAGCTTGGCCATCTCGGCTTCACGAGTGCCACTGACTGGCACCGTGGTGTCGACGAGGTCGTCGTAGAAGGACTGGACGACCTCGAGCGACTCGGGGTTGACGCCGGCGACGATTTTCGGCGTGGTCGTGAAGGTCCACGTCGCGTTGCCGGGGTCGATGCGTTCGGGGCTGAAACCCAGGTAGAAGTCTACGCCGGCCTTCAGCCCTGAGCCGTCTTCGAGTATCGGGGCGACGAACTCTTCGGTGGTGCCGGGGTAGGTCGTGCTCTCGAGGATCACGGTGCAGCCGGGGCGCACGTGACCGGCGAGCAATTGCGAGGCCGACTCGATG